>NZ_JBQCMZ010000032.1:0-43338 GCF_051964675.1 Cytobacillus sp. SAFR-174
TAAGCTCGTTTGTCTTTTCGAAAAAGACTAATGATTTAAACGTTGACGTTTTGTTCGTTCAGTTTTCAAAGATCAATTCCTCTTGTTATATTTTACCTAATCGCTCAGAAGCGACTTTATCAATATAACATGTCATCCAAAAACAAGTCAACAACTTTTTGAAAATGTTTTTTTATCTGTTCAACTTGCCTCGTTGAGGACAAGAATTAATATACCATGACTCATTAAATGTTTGCAATATAATTTTTAAAAAATGTTTATCTTTATATCTTCGATGCATTTTGTTTTTAATCTCATCTCTATTAAATGATTGATTTGGAACCAATTATTAGATTGCACCTTTATTGAAGCGGCAGAAAATCTAACTAATCTGCACCCGGATCTCATAATAGGTGCAAGTTCTACAAGCTAAATTAATGCGTATTTACCTTGAACTTTCAAAAGTAAGTTATATCAATATCATATTATTCGACAGCTATATCAGACATGCCCACATACTTATCCACTGCAAAATACTTATT
Source organism: Cytobacillus sp. SAFR-174 (assembly GCF_051964675.1). NCBI lineage: Bacteria > Bacillati > Bacillota > Bacilli > Caryophanales > Bacillaceae > Cytobacillus > Cytobacillus sp. SAFR-174. The sequence continues at coordinate 522 of NZ_JBQCMZ010000032.1, forward strand.
ATTTCAGTTGTCAACAGAGTTACACACAGTCTGTGGATAACTTTGTTCACTTTTCCACAGTTTTAAAAGCAACCATAAAGAATAATAAATTTATAAGTAATTTTAATAGCTGCTTATTGAAGTACAAACTCAAAGTTAAAATATAATCGATATAAAGAAGAAATAGTAATAGTTTGAGTTAATTTTCATAATATCTATTAACTCTACTTTAAACGGAAGGTGTGAATCATACTGGAAACCGCAGCACTATACCTATCAGTAATCATGGCCGTATTTTTGTTTGCTTATGCTTATGCAGAGGGAATTAAAATTGCAGACTCAGATGAAGAGGTCTACGGAGGCACCTTCATCTTTTCTGTTACAGCTGCATTTATTTTTTCAGCTCTGACCTATGTATTCAGATAAAAAAAATCTCCCCGCTTCAGGGAGATTTTTTCACTAATATACCTGTAGACAGCTCCCTTTTATCCGGAAACCGTTGTTTTTTTCTTCAATTCTTTCATTCGAATCCTTCTCTCATCTAATAAGAAGAGAGTTATTCCTCCAATTACAAATGTTCCCCCAAGAACTTGTGTCCATATAATAGACTCATGAAGCAAATAATAAGCTAAAACAGCAGCACCAACCGGCTCGAATAAGATGGCCATAGAAATGGTGGAAGTGCTGAGCCACTTTATTGACCAATTGAATAATGTATGTCCGAGCAGGGTGGGAACAAGTGCGAGCAGGATAAAATATACCCAATCACTGGTTCCATACGGGAGTAAAGGTTCTCCGGCGATTAACACATAAATGAACAATGTAATAGCGCTAATACTGTAAACAACAAAAGTATAAGTGATGAGCGAAAGCCTTTTTCTGACTGTCTGGCCAAACATTAAGTAAGCCGTCACAAGGGCACATGCAATGATTGCCAGTATATCCCCGAACAAAGCAGTCCCGCTGATCTGAAAATCTCCCCAGCTGATAATAACACTGCCTGCAATTGCGAGAAGCCCGCTAAGTATTGCTTTCCAGGTAAACTTTTCTTTAAAGAAGAAATATGTACCTGCAAACGCAAAAAGTGGCTGAAGAGTCACAAGAACTGTAGAACTGGCTACAGAGGTGTAGTTCAGCGACTCAAACCATAGAATAAAATGGAAGGCAAGAAACACACCGGCAATGATGGAATAGATCCAATCCCGCCTTGTAATAAGACGAAGTTCCGGAACATACTTTATAAGAAATACAGGCAACATGAAAAGAACAGAAAAAAATAATCTGTAAAAAGCAATGACTCCAGATGGAGCGCTGGATACCTTCACCAATATAGCGGAAGTAGAGACAGAAATGACGCCAATGGCCAGGGCAACATAGGGATTTATTTTGGTTTTAGACATTTTTTATACTCCTTGTTTCGGTTTCCTAATAATGAGGGTATATTTCATTTTACAACGGATAGCCAATCTTTTACTACGGTTTTATTAGATCCTATTTTGGATATATAATACTTTAAAAAGCGGGAGATATTATGAGCAGTTTAGAGATAGAAATATTAATGAAGCTGGGCATATCAGCAGTCCTGGGGCTTGTTATCGGCCTGGAGAGAGAATTAAAAAGAAAGCCGGTCGGCCTAAAGACCAGCTTAGTTATTTCCATAGTAAGCTGCCTCTTGACCATTGTGTCTATTGAATCAGCCTATATGTTTCCCGGTAATGATGACATCAACATTACGATGGATCCTCTGCGTTTGGCTGCCCAAATTGTTTCAGGAATTGGCTTTTTGGGTGCAGGCGTTATTTTAAGACGAGGAAATGATAGCATTTCGGGTCTTACAACAGCTGCTTTAATCTGGGGGGCAGCAGGGATTGGAATTGCTGTAGGAGCAGGCTTTTATATTGAAGCAATGGCTGGAGTAGCACTGCTGATTATTTCAGTAGAAGTAATTCCTTTTATAATGGGCTTAATTGGTCCTAAACGTTTAAGGGAAAAAGAGATAAACCTGCAGCTGAAAGTAAGGGATAAAGAAAATATCGCAGACATCATCCCAGCGGTAAAAGACCTTGATATATCTATTAAACATATTCGCATTAAAGATTTGGAGGATGAGAATCTGCATCTTGTACAGCTGATTGTCGCCGTCGACTACAAAAGAAGAACCACTGATGTATATTACAGTGTTTCAAGTATTCCTGGAGTCCAGTGCATGGAAATCGATAGTATGCAGTAAATTTTTTTAATAATTCCTCTTGCAAGATAGCCCCGATGTGGTTATAATTTTTCTTGTACCACCACCCGGGGGATTAGCTCAGCTGGGAGAGCGCAACGCTGGCAGCGTTGAGGTCAGGGGTTCGAGCCCCCTATTCTCCATAACTAAGAAAAGCTGCAGGGCCAAAATTGGCCCTGCAGCTTTTCTTATATCAATTACCTGTTATTCCTCTATTCTTCCATCCTTCCCCGCCAGCCAAAAAGCCGCTGCGATGGAACCAAAGATCACGATAAACGGTGCATAAAACATTACAAACTCCGCCATGTTTCTCCCCTCCTATGCATGGTCGTCACGCTTCCCCTGAACATAGTCTTTATTGAAAAGAAACAGCCTGAGCAGCAGATAAAGGGACGGCAGCAGCAAACCCAATCCTGCTATAAAAGCAATGACCAGTGCGATGGCCATAGCTTCGTTTGTGAAACCATCATATATGGTCAAGTATGGATAGAGCAGATACGGATAATGTGAGATCCCATAGGCAAAGAAAGCCACAAAGAATTGCCCTGTCAGCAGCCCGAATGCAAGGCCGTAGTACCTTCTCTTCCATATTAGATAAACCGTTCCCGCAAAGAGCAGGAATGAGATGCCGAACAGCCACCACAGGTTCATTAATCTGCTGAAATGTTCAGGGTTGTGATCCCTCAGTTCGACAATGATGCCTGCCGCTGTAACGATAGCAGGCACTGCCCAAATAAGTGCGTATTTTCTCAGCAGTTCTGCAGCCGGTTCATCGTTTGCTTTATTGGCATACCATGTCAGGAACACTGCTGAAATATAAAGTACTGCTGTTATACTCAGCACAACAATACTCCATGTCAGCGGGCTGGTGAACAATGTCCAATAGTCAAGCTCCAGTCCCACGTGACTCTCACTAACGAATCCGCCTTCTGAAATGGTCAGGACGATGGACAGGGATGCAGGAATAAAAAGACCTGAAAGCCCGTACAGATAGGTCCATCTTTTTTGTCTAAGCCCGCCGTAGGTGGTAAAAGCATAATAAGAACCGCGAATGGCAAGCAGGACTACTGCAATGCTTGCCGGCACCAGCAGAATCGTTCCATAATAGTAGGCTGTTTTTGGAAAGAATCCGACAATGCCAACAAAGAAGAACACCAGGAATACATTTGTAACTTCCCAAACCGGTGATAAATAGCGCTGTATAATTCGCGTTAAAATATGCTGTTTTCCGCGAAACAGGCTGTATGCATTGAAAAATCCTGCTCCAAAATCAATAGACGCAACGATGACATAGCCGAATAGAAACAGCCATAAGACGGAAATACCGAGGATCTCAAGCGTCATCGAAGCTCACCTTCTTTCTCCAGTTCACGGTCAGCCAATTCCTGCTCAACCGTATTTTTGCGGAACATTCTGGTGAGGACAATAAAACTTCCGATTGCCAGCACGAGATATAAGCCTGCAAACAGCAGAAGCATAAGGTCTACCTGGCCGCTTGAAGTGGCAGCATCTTCAGTACGCATAATACCCCGGAGAATCCACGGCTGCCGGCCCACCTCCGCAAGCCACCATCCCGCTTCAATCGCAATGATCGACAATGGCCCGCCAAGAACAATTAGCCAGCGGAACCATTTCGCCGAAACAAAGCGCATTTTAAACCAGGTGCCCAGAACATAGATGAGTGATAGTGCCGTCATCCACATGCCGATGGTCACCATAAGGTCAAATAAATAATGAATATAAAGCGGCGGAATTTCATCTTCAGGGAATTGATCGAGTCCGATCACCTCAGCATTCGGATTGCTGTGTGCAAGAATGCTGAGTGCATATGGAATCTTAATGGCATACTTCACTTCACCGTCATCAAGAACACCATATAGCATTAACGGCGCCCCTTCTTCTGTTTCAAAATGCCACTCAGCAGCAGCCAGTTTTTCAGGCTGGTATTCTGCAAGATATTTTCCCGAGAAGTCACCAATTACCGCTGTAGCGATTGAGAAAATCAATCCGATTTTCATTGTTAGCATTAAGGCCTTCTTATGATAAATATGATTCGATCCTTTCAAAAGGCGATAAGCACCTATTGATGCCAGAACAAACGCTGATGTCATATACGCAGTGGAAAGCACATGCGCAACCTTTGTCGGCATGGCAGGAGTGAACATCGCCAGTACCGGGTTAACATTAACAAGCTGCCCATTCACAATATCAAATCCCTGCGGCGCGTTCATAAATGCATTTACAATTGTAATGAAAATTGCTGAGAATGATGCCCCAATGGCCACTGGGATTAATAAAAGTAAATGCTTCTTCTGATTCTCAAAACGATCCCAGGTATAGAGATAGATCCCCAGAAAAATAGCTTCAAAGAAAAAAGCAAATGTCTCCATAAACAGAGGAAGCGCAATGACATTGCCGGCAAGTTCCATAAAGTTAGGCCACAGCAAAGATAGCTGCAGTCCGATGGCAGTGCCGGTAACAACTCCGACAGCCACGGTAATGACAAAACCGCGCGTCCATCTTCTGGCGAGCAGAATATAATGTTCATCCTGCTTTTTGATTCCCACCCACTGCGCTATCATAATCATGAGCGGGATGCCGACACCAATGGTTGCGTAAATGATATGGAAGGATAATGTCATCTCTGTTAAAACACGGCTGAAAAAAACTGATTCTTCATTTCCCATTTAACATTCTCCTTTTCCTATCCTGCAAAAATACGGCCAATAAAAGAAAGTCCCATAATGATAGCCACTGTAAAAGCAAGCCACATCAAAATACGTTCCTGTTTTTTATACATTCACTCACTCCTCTTGAATGCTCACTACATCACATTATTCCACAGCTCCAGCCTAAAAGCTGTGACACTTAAACAACATTTTTATGAGGAATATGTGAAACTATGTAATTCCTATACAGCTCCCTATTCCCTTTTGAGCATAGATTAAAACGAATAGGACATTGGAATTTGCCAATGCTAAGTTTCAGCAGATTATTTATTTATCTAACTTGTAGAATGACTTCCTATCTTCAGATTCAGGCGGATTCTCCATCCAGCCCCTTGCAATCAACAATTTGAGCCCTTCATTTCCATACTTCAAAATCTCACCAATAAATAATGTATACTTAACGCCCAAATCCTTGCGAATAGATACAGACAGAGCAGTTGCAAGCGCCGGAATTGCAACCTGATTGGAAGCAGAAATGATAAACAGCATCAGCTTCTCGGAAAAAGGGGGAACTCTTGATGCAGTTACCTCCAGTGAAACTGGATAAATTCCAAATGAATTGTCTTCTTTCAGAAATTTATTAAAAGTTTCTATTTGCCTCTCCGTCAGCTTTTTTCCTTTTAACAAATATTCTTTAACTTCCCTGTCTCTGGAGACTTGAATCAAACCAATAAGAAGCACAAGACCAATACTGTTCCGTTCGATTGAAAAGAATAATTCACTCATTTCCATTGAATTTAACGGGCGTCCATTTCCAAACCAGCTGCTCAGGAGAGAAGGTTCATTCTTTTTAAATTCCACTGAACCCGGATACTCGATTTTGGGAGGACGATCATAGATGCCTTTTTCCAGCATTATCGATAAAGACTTCTTATACAGCTCAATGGTCTTGCGCAAGCAGCCATCATAGAATTCCACAATATCTGCCCTTGCGATTTTTGTAAGAGCATTGGAATAAAAGTCAATAATCATCTGTCCGCCCCGGTAAACAAAGCTTAGAGCAAATAATTCCGTATAAAGAGGAGGAGCATTCAAATTTACATCTTTGTCTCCAAATCCCTTGGGTATAGGGAATTCTTCTTCTGCAAATATTTTTTTTATATTTTTATTAAAGGAAGCAGCGAGGCTCATCGCTTCCTTTAGATTTACCTTAATATGCTTATCCTCCACATACTGCATGAAATGGCTATAAAAACAAATCATGGCTGAGTTCTGTGTATATGTAGCCCATAATGCCGATATCTCTGCGGTTGTTAGCTTTGTCTTTTTTTTATCCATTGAGCCGGCTCCTGTTTTTCTTATTAATCTGTTCAAACTCGCCAAGTTTATTCTTTTTTGCCAATAAAAATCCCGGTGCATACACACCGGGAAAGAGTTATATTTTTTGCACTGCCATTTCTGGATCTTCATCGCCTGATACCAGGTCGAATGCCCGCTTATAGGTATTTTCCTTATCCAGCACAGCATAAAGGGTCTTAGCTACATCCTCACGGGGAATGAAGCCCCGCTCCAAGTTTTCCGCCGCTTTAATTTTGCAGGTTCCCGGATCATTTGTCAGGCCGCCCGGACGTACGATTGTGTAGTTCAAGCTGCTGTTTTCCAACATTCTGTCGGCATAATGCTTTGCAGCGTAATAAGGCTTGATCGCTTCACTCCACTTATCGCGATTATTTGCCTGGATAGCGCTGACCATAATAAACCGGTCCACCCCGGCCTTCTCTGCCGCTTCAATTGTTTTTGCGGCTCCGTCCAGGTCAATCAGCAGAGTTTTGTCATAGCCGGTATTTCCGCCTGAACCTGCAGTAAAAACAATCGCATCACAGCCTTTGGCTGCTTCAGCCAACTCATCAACTGATCCTTCAAGGCTTGCTAATGCCGTTTCCACTCCCATTTCTTCAAACTGGCTGACCTGCTCTTCTTTTCTGACCATAGCTCTTGCTGTATGTTTATCCTCTTCATTTATCAGCTTGACAAGCTGCTTTCCAATTTGCCCGTTTGCTCCGACGATAAGAACCTTCATGGATACCTGCCCCTTTCTGTTTAATGGACTTTATTATTTCAAAAGAAAAATGCGTTATCAAATGAACTGTTTATGAGCCCAAACGAACAATTCGCTTTTTATAAAGAGCCGCAATTGTATTCATAATTAATACAGGGATCTTCTTTGGAAAATATCTTCTTCTGTAAAATTTATAGAACGCATGCTTCAAGTCATCCCACTGTGTACAATTCTTCGTTTGCTTAAAACGGGCAACATCAATGATTTTAATATGCCCATCCTCTGTGAGAATAATATTGCGCAGGTGAATATCTGAGGGATTTAGCCCGCTTTCCCTCGCCAGTTTTAAGGCTTCATCAATTTCTCTTATTGTCTCCTCTTTTATTGGTACCCCTTGCGCAAGACAATCAAACAGAGTGAGCCCCTGTACATAATCAATGACTATATAGTTATCCCCAGAGTCATATAAAGAAGGGTAGTATGGATGGTCAGGCAATGCCCTGTAGATCTCTGCTTCCTCCCTGGCAATTCTTTTAAATTCCGGAAAAAAGACTTTTAATACAAGATTGGTTTCTTTAATCCTAAAAGCAAAGGCACTTCTCCCCGCCCCAATAAATTCCAGGCTGTCGTCCTTTTCAAGAAGTCTGGTCCAATTAAGACTTCTTGAAAATTTCACACTGTCTGCAAGCTCATAATACAGTTTCATTATTAAACCTCCCTGTTCCAGACTCTTCTAAAAAAATAAAAGACACTGAGCCATTTATTGGTCTCAGCGCCTTAAAAACAAAAGAGACCTTACCAAATAAATGGTAAAGGTCTCGCAAGCAACATCTGTTGCCAGTATAGCCGGAGATTTAACATCCCGTATTGACGACTCTACTTGAAAGCTACTCCCCTTTAGGAAGAATCCGAACTATTTTATTAACTTAATTATATGTTGTATGCATATATTAGTCAAATGATTCGGCCGCGGAAAAACGAATTACTCCTCAAAAATTGATTCAAATGTGGCAATGCTACTATTTTCCTAAAATAGTCTACTAAAATAGAAAAGAGGGACCAGAAAATGATCCCTCTGCTTCTCTACTTAAATGCTTTAACTCCACCCTGCACAGGAAGCATGATATGGCTTCTTTCCGGATCGATGGTTATTTTCGTGCCTGTCTCCGGTCTAATTGTATAGTTATAATCGCTTGATAAAACAACTACTCCCAGACGATCACCTTCTTTAAACACATAATCATCCGGCTGCATATCCCAAGTAAATGTATATTCACGGTTCGGTGTAAGCCCTGTTGATCTATTTTCACTGTGAAGGTTTTGCGGATCCATCCACCCTCTAGTAACAATTTCCGGCTTTCCTTCCCCATATTTTACAAGGAGGGCTGTTAAGTTGGCTGTTTTCCGATCAATGCTTGCACGAATCTGAATCTCCGGTGTCCCGCTCATGCGAATATCGTTTTCTAAAGGCGGGGTTAAATAGACGAGCCTATTAGCTAATGGAGCATCATGATTCAGAATCAGCTCTTCAGCCTTAATTGATGCATCGTCCACAAAATGCTGATTTTTCTTGTTCTTCTTCGGTACAGGCTGCAATTCTAAGCTGCCGCCTCCTTCTGAAGCCGGTTTAAAATGCAATTTCGTGCCTAAGGTTCCTTTAGCAGGCCAGTCGGCCTCTGAATGCCACGTCTTATCCTCTCTTTGAATATCAACCATCGGTTCATTCATGACATCATTATTAATATCATACAGCCAGTAATCAAACCATTTATTTAAAGTCGGGAGCCAAACATCACGTCTGAAGCTGTATGGGCTGGAATGGCCGCCCTGGTGAAGCCACATTTTCCTCGGAACATCGTTCTCGCCAAGTGCCTGCCACCAATCTGAAAAATGCTTTGTTTTAACATTCCAGTCATTTAATCCATGGACAATAAAGACACTTGCTTTAACCTGGTCAGTATCTTTTGTATAATCTCTTTTACTCCAGAAATTATTATAATCACCGGTTTCCCTGTCCTGTCCTTCGGTTAATTCTTTCATGACATTCCTGCATGCTTCAGGGTTATTCCTGGTTAAGATCGCTTCGGCCATATTATCTGCATCTTCACCTTGATACCCGCCTGGCGCAATCACAGCACCGTTTGAACGATAATAGTCATACCAGCTGCTGATTGCAGCAATAGGCACAATTGTTTTAAGGCCCTCAACTCCTGTGGCAGCCACAGCATTAGGCAGTGTTCCATTATAGGAAACTCCCGTCATCCCCACGTTACCTGTTGACCAATCAGCATTTATTTCCTGTCCCTCTGCATTGAAAGCTTTTGTTCTTCCATTCAGCCAATCAATTACAGCCCGTGTTCCAAGGATTTCATGCTCATCCCCGGTTGTAGGACAGCCATCAGACAGGCCTGTCCCTACGCTTTCCGCCAGAACAACTGCATAGCCTCTGGGCACAAAATAGTCATCATAATATCCAGGGAGATTTGCCTGCGGTTTTCCCTTTTCACCCTTGTCATTCCCTTTTCGCGGCACACTATTAAGTTCTGTATCCACATCATAAACCGGTACATTTTTAATTCCGGAACGGTAAGGGCTCATTTCATAAATAACGGGTACCTTTAACCCTTCCTCTGTTTCTTTTGGCCTGATAATATCTGCACGTACCCGATCCAGTTTTCCATCCCGATCACTGTCAGTTGCTGTTTCAACAAAAACTCTTTCGACAATGGCATCGTCCAGAGAAAAAACGGGCTGTGTCATTCCATTTTCGACATTAATCTGTGTTTCAGCTGAGGCAATGCCGGTGTGGCTGTCTTTACCTGTTGAAGGCAAAGCCCCGCCGGCAATCAGCGGGAAAGCGATGGCTGATGTTATGAACACTTTTAATGCAGCTTTTTTCATAGTAAATCCTCCCTTTATAAAACTTTATAATTTTCAGAATATATTAAAATCACTTAAGTTTCGATAGTCGAAAGACCTGTATTTTCCAAAAGAAAAGTGATAACAAGTCACCGGAGCCCTCCAAAAGTCATGACTGAAAAAGTATGAATCTTAGATGTAGCACTTTACAGCTACCATTTCCTCGAATCCAAAAAGTAAATATATTCCTTTTCTCCCAGGATTAATAAATCTGCTAGGATAATCGATTCGTTTTACTCTCTATTAAAAGGAAGCAGAGCTATGTAAGCGAATACATATAGCTGGACTACCAGTCGAGGGGGAATAAAAGATGAAAGTTGGAAAGAAAGCTTCTTCTGTCATGCTTGCGGCAGTTCTGACAGCTTCAAGTTTATATGGGGTGCCTGTACAATTTGTACAGACTGCTGAAGCAGCACAAAGCCAGACTGAACATCCCGGCTCAAAAGCGTTTGATCAGAAGGTTATCGCAAGGATAGATGCAGCTCGCATGATGGAGGATGTCAGGTATTTATCAGAAACCATCGGGCCGCGGGCTGCAGGAACTGATGCGGAAAAAGAGGCGGCAAATTTCATTCGCCAACGCCTTGAATCATATGGATACACAGTCGAAACACAAGAGTTCAGCATTCCTGATAAAATGGCGGGAGGTTTGCACACCAGTGATTTGAAGGAGATTCTTATAACTATTCCTTCCGGGTCAGGATCGACAGCTGAAGAAGGAATTACCTCTGGATTATATGATGCCGGATTAGGAAAGGCAGCTGATTTCACGGAGGAAGCATCTGGAAAAATAGTACTGATTTCACGAGGAGACATTACGTTCTCTGAAAAAGTTTTAAATGCAGTAAATGCCGGTGCTGCAGGGGTCCTTATTTACAATAATGTGGATCAGCCGGCCCCTATGAATCCTTCAATCGGGGGTCCATATAATATTCCTGTAGGAAGCATAACGAAAGCAAGCGGAGAAGCACTCCTTCAAGATGTTGCGGCACAAAACAAAACGGTTACGCTGACTGTAAAGAGATTTCAAAACATAAAATCGCAAAACATTATTGCCATCAAGAACCCTAAACCTAATAAAGGCGGGGAAGCTGATATTGTCCACATTTCTGCGCATTTCGATAGTGTCCCATTTGCTCCGGGGGCAAGCGATAATGCATCAGGTACTGGTGTTGCCTTAGAGCTGGCGAGAGTTCTGAAAAGTTATCCTGCTGACAAAGAATTACGATTTGCATTTGCAGGTGCAGAAGAAATCGGTCTTCTTGGTTCTCAGTATTATGTCAGCCAGCTGAGCGGCAATGAAAAAGAGCGGAGCATTGCAAATTTCAATATGGATATGGTAGGTACAGCATGGGAAAATGCAACTGCGATTTACATGAATACCCTTGATGGCCAGGCAAATATTGCAACAGAAACTGCTCTTGCCACTGCCGGGCGTATTGGCACACCATCTGAATTAGTACTTTATCAACGGGGCGCATCCGACCATGTTTCTTTTCATGATGCAGGCATCCCAGCTGTTAATTTTATCAGGCGCGAGCCTGTCACAGCCAATCTTGAGCCGTATTACCATACACCGCTGGATTCCATCGAGCACATTAGCGCCGAGCGGATGAAAGAAGCTGGGAATCTAATTGGCGCTTCAGTTTACAGCTTAATCCGAAAATAGAATTGTCTCAATGAATCCTCGGAAATACCACGAGGATTTTTTTGTTTTTTACTTACCAGCTATTTATTAACGCCATTGTGTTTACATGCAAAAAAAGAGGGTAGAATATATTCGTTCTAAATTTCATGTTTAATATTTAGACGTTTTTACCGTTTAAATTTTAAAGAATTCGGGTAACATAATTGTAACATTACAAATAAATAAATTAACTAACTGCCTGTTAGTCCTTTATATCCCTAAAGGAGGGAGTCATCATGGATTTTGAACACGAGGCTGTCATACTAAAGAGAGAACTCTCCCTTCTCATGGATGAATATGAAAGGTGCGAGATTGACGACGTGAAAAATGAAATATCAAAGGATATTCAACTGCTGAGCCGTGCAATAGACGATATACTTAATTAGTATATACGTGGCATGGCTTTTTTTTATATTTTAATAACATTTTTAAACACACATGTTTTTTATTAGGAGTGATGTTTTATGCCACAGCAAATTTATTACAGTTTCATCCGTCTGCCTTTAGTAATCAGGATTCTGTTGATTGCCCTGTTGGTGATCTTTCTTTTTGGCGGATTAATACATATAGTCGAACCCTCCTCCTTTCCGACCTTTTTTGATGGAATCTGGTGGGCTGTGGTTACAGCTTCCACCGTGGGATTTGGGGATTTATATCCGACAAGCACAGCCGGGCGCATTATAGGTATTGCGCTTATTTTAACAGGAGCGGGCTTTCTGTCTACATATTTTATTTCTCTCGCAACAGCTGCAGTGACCCGGCAGAATGACTTTTTGGAAGGAAAAGTTGAATATCGGGGCAAAAACCATATTGTTGTGATCGGCTGGAATGAACGTGCACGAGAGATCGTAAATACACTCGGGGGCGATGGGATGAACCATTCCATTGCTTTAATCGATGAAACATTAAAATCAAATCCTGTCCCCCATAATAATGTACATTTTATTCAGGGACGAGCTAACAGAGATGATGTCCTTATGAAAGCAAATATATTTGATGCGCAAAAAGTAATCATAACAGCAGATCAGAATAAAGATGAATTGCATGCTGATATGAATTCAATCTTAACCTTATTGGCAATCAAAGGGTTGAATCGGGATGTTCAATGCATCGTGGAAATATTAACTTCTGAACAGGCAGCAAATGCCAAAAGAGCGGGTGCTGATGAAATTGTCCAGACGAATGTGCTCACAAGCTTCGTTATGATCAACAGCATTTCTTCCCAGGAGCTCGTTACTTCTTTTCTTGATTTGCTGGGACAGCTTGATAAACGAAAATTAACGTTTCAGCCTGCATCGGAAGAAATTGAAAATAAAACCTTTGCTGAACTTAGTGCAGAGCTTATGAATGAAGGCATCCTCCTTTTAGGTGTTAAAAGAGGGGAGGAAACTCTGGTTAATCCTCCCCAGCCTTTTAAAATTCTTCAGCAGGATCAGCTGATTGTTATACTCGGTTAATCTCTTATTAATATGGATTCAAGCTCTTCGACAAGTGCTTTGCCAAGATCAATGAATTCCTTCGGAAAACTGGCGTCCTTATCCACTGGCTCAGAGAATTGATCAAAGGAGGCGCTGAAATTTCCGGTATAGGCGTGGTCATCAAGACCGCGCTGGTACTTATGGGAAAGCAGAAATGGCCTGCCTATCTCCACGGTACAGCTTGGATCATCAAGCTGCCCATCAATTGCCTTAAATGGGACCCTTAAAAACTGGTACCCCACCTCATCATCAATTTTATAGTCAAAAGAACCGTGATCATAATCCCAGTTCCCGCCAATCGAATAGCCAATCGGCTTCAAAGCCTGCTCCAGCTTATATAAATCAAAATGCTTTCCTTCCACTTTTGAAGGTATCTCAATCACTGAATCCATCCCCTTTTTCGCTTTTTGCTTAGTTTCTCCAAAGTGGGGGATATCATGAATGCGATGTTAGGAATTAGATGGAACTTGTTTTTCTCCAATAAAAAACGCCTGCCCGCAGGCAGACGCTTCTACACTATTACTTCAATCTCTTTTCAAGTTCAGCTTTTTTCTCTTCAAATCCTGGTTTACCCAACAAGGCGAACATGTTCACTTTGTATGCTTCAACACCAGGCTGGTCAAATGGATTCACTCCCAGAAGATAGCCGCTCATTGCACAGGCTTTTTCAAAGAAGTAAACCAGATAGCCAAATGTATAGGCATCCATTTTTGGAATGGAAACGATCAGGTTTGGCACTCCGCCATCTGTGTGGGCAAGCATGGTTCCTTCAAAAGCTTTGTTATTCACAAAATCGACAGTCTCACCCGCAAGATAGTTCAAACCATCAAGATCATTTTCAGCCTCTTCAATGGTAAGTTCATGTCGTGATTCTTCCACCTTGATAACCGTTTCAAAAAGGTCTCGGCGGCCTTCCTGCACATACTGGCCTAATGAATGAAGATCAGTGGAGAAGTTAGCTGATGAAGGGAAAATTCCTTTCTGGTCTTTTCCTTCACTTTCACCGAACAGCTGCTTCCACCACTCTGCAAAATATTGAAGACCTGGTTCATAGTTGATCAGCATTTCAATCGTTTTGCCTTTGTTATAAAGAACATTGCGGACAGCAGCATACTGATAGGCTGCGTTCTCCTGAAGCTCAGATTTGCTGAAGTCTTCGCGCGCCTGTGCAGCACCGTTCATCATATCTTCAATGCTTGCACCGCTGACAGCTATCGGCAAAAGACCTACTGCTGTAAGAACAGAATAGCGGCCGCCTACATCATCAGGAATTATAAATGATTCGTAGCCTTCTTCTGTCGCAAGAGTTTTTAAGGCACCTCTCGCTTTGTCGGTCGTAGCATAAATTCGTTTACGCGCTTCTTCCACACCATATTTTTCCTCGAGCATTTTGCGGAAAATACGGAAAGCCAATGCCGGCTCAGTTGTTGTGCCTGATTTGGAAATCACATTAATGGACCAATCTTTTCCTTCAAGCAGATCCATTAAATCCTTCATGTATGAAGAACTGATATTGTTGCCGGCAAACAGCACCTGCGGAGTACCGCGCTTTTCTTTTGGAAGTGCATTATAGAAGCTGTGCTGAAGCATTTCTATAGCCGCACGCGCTCCAAGATAGGAGCCTCCAATTCCAATGACAATAAGAACATCGGAATCGTTCTTAATTTTCTCAGCCGCTTTTTGAATGCGGGAGAACTCTTCTTTATCGTAGTTTGAGGGCAGATCGATCCAGCCTAAATAGTCGCTGCCAGCTCCAGTTTGTTCATGAAGGGAGTGGTGAGCAACCTTCACTGCATCCTGCAAATATGTAATTTCATGTTCGCCAAAAAAAGGAAGTGCTTTTGAGTAATCAAAACGAACGTGTGTCATGAATGTCCTCCAATTTTTCTCAAATTTAAACAGCTGTTATCAATTGCTGTCATCTCTACTCCACTTTAACGAAAGCATCAAAGTTAATCAAGAATCATCCCATATTGTAAGCGTGTCCAATTTTGACATATTTTTTACACATAAAGTGAAACTTCAATCAGTGGGGGTTTTCCTTATCCCCCACTGATTGTTAGTTGAACCAATCGGGCCTTTACGGGCAGTTTGACCCCCACTTATCCTCCTTTGCCTTTGATTCCTCTGAGTCTTGAAGTGGGGGTATTACTGCCCGTTAGACTGCGATAAATAACGCCGGGAGAAAATGTAAAAGGACCCCGCCCATTGGCAGAGTCCAATCTGAATGTTATAAAGAAGCGCGGTAGATTGAAACTACGTCGGCATGATTTAATTTTGCGAAATTGCCAAATTCACCATTGACCGTTGCTTTGTCTGCCATCAATTCGATCCTGCTGTCATCGATGTCATAATCAGCAAGGCGGGAAGGCGCCCCAATGCTGTTCCAGAATTCACGAAGCTTTTCGATTCCTTCAAGTGCTGCCTCTTCATCCGTTTTTCCTGCCGGATCCACATTGAATACACGGACAGCCAGCTGCTTAAAGCGTTCAGGCTTCACGTTCAGATTATGCTTCATCCAGTTCGGAAACAGAATAGCAAGGCCGCCGCCATGAGGAATATCGTAAACAGCCGATACGGCATGCTCAATATTATGCGTTGCCCAGTCACCACGATAGCCCATATTCAGGATTCCATTCAACGCCATCGTGCCTGAATATAATATGGTTGCACGATGCTCATAGCTTTCAAGGTCTTCAAGAAGCTTAGGAGCTGCTTCCATTATGGTAATCAGCAGCGATTCGCACATGCGATCCTGAAAATCAGTATTTTCTTCAAGATGGAAATAATGCTCCAGCACATGGGACATCATATCGACAATTCCATACACCGTTTGATTTCTTGGCACTGAAAACGTATTAACAGGATCAAGAATTGAAAACTTAGGAAATGTCACAGGACTTCCCCATCCGTATTTTTCGTTTGTTTCCCAATTCGTAATAACAGATCCGGCATTCATTTCAGAACCGGTAGCAGCTAGTGTAAGAACCGTTCCAAACGGCAGAGCTTCTGCAGCAAATGCTTTCTTGATAACCAGATCCCAGGCATCGCCATCATATTTAGCACCGGCAGCTATAGCCTTGGTGCAGTCGATTACACTCCCGCCGCCAACAGCCAGCAGGAAATCAACGCCTTCATTTTTACAGATTTCAACACCTTTTCGAACCGTAGAGATTCTTGGATTAGGCTCAACCCCTGCCAACTCAAAAACTTCAGCACCAATTTCAGACAGCTCAGCCATCACTTTATCATATAAACCATTTCGCTTAATGCTTCCTCCGCCGTATACAACAAGTACCTTCTTGCCGTACTGGGGGATTTCAGTCTGCAATTGGGACAGCTGATCTTTCCCAAAAATTAATTTTGTCGGATTATAGAAGGTAAAATTTTGCATATCACCATCTCCTTTTCCCCATCATTATCTTTCAAATTTTAAGCTATTGCAAAAAGTATGATTCGATATTCGGCCTCCTTTTCATTATGGCCCTTAACGAATATTAAGATGAATATTTTTTATTTCCGTGCAGCAACATAATAGTGAACCTATACTATAAGGAGGAAACATCATGAGTGGCATACAGCGTATTGCACTGGTTCTAACAATTATTGGCGCTATAAACTGGGGTTTAATCGGATTTTTCCAATTTGATCTTGTGGCAGCTATTTTTGGCGGCCAGGATTCAGCCCTTTCAAGAATCATATATGGCCTTGTAGGCATCGCCGGCCTAATCAACCTTGGCCTTCTCTTCAAACCGAATGAAGAACTGGAAAGAGAACCTGAAACTAGGCCAACCCGCTAATATATGCAAAAAATCCTTGCACGTTGAGTGCAAGGATTTTTTTAATGAATCAGTATATATATACCGGATTAAACCCAGCCTCTGAAGCGGGAGGCTTCAGACATTTTTCTTGCGCCGACCATGTAAGCAGCTAAACGCATATTTACCTTTCTCTGCTGTGAAGTCTGGTAAACATTATCGAAAGCCTGAACAAGCACTTTTTTAAGCTTTTCTGTAACTTCATCTTCAGTCCAATAGTACCCCTGGTTGTTCTGCACCCATTCGAAATAGGATACGGTTACACCGCCTGAGCTTGCTAAAACATCAGGAACAAGCAGGATTCCCCGGTCTGAAATAATTTTTGTAGCTTCAAGAGTGGTTGGGCCATTTGCTGCTTCTACAATGATGGAAGCCTTAATATTATGAGCGTTTGCAGCGGTAATCTGATTGGAAACAGCCGCAGGAACCAGGATATCGCAATCAAGTTCAAGCAATTCTTCGTTTGTCAAAGTGTTATCGAAAAGGGTCGTTACCGTTCCAAAGCTATCGCGCCTATCAAGAAGGTAATCAATATCCAGTCCATTCGGATCATATAGAGCACCATAGGCATCTGAAATGGCGACCACTTTAGCGCCTGCATCATGCATGAATTTTGCCAGGAAGCTTCCTGCATTTCCAAATCCCTGAACAGCCACACGTGCTCCTTCAATGGAAATGCCGCGCTTTTTCGCAGCTTCCTCGATGCAGATCACTACCCCTTGTGCAGTAGCCTTTTCCCTTCCTTGTGACCCGCCGAGAACAAGAGGCTTGCCTGTGATAAATCCGGGAGAATCATACTCACGGAGGCGGCTGTATTCATCCATCATCCAGGCCATGATCTGTGAATTCGTATAAACATCCGGAGCAGGTATATCTTTTGTAGGGCCAACGATCTGGCTGATTGCCCTAACATAGCCTCGGCTTAAGCGTTCCAGCTCCCCCATTGACATGGAACGGGGATCACAAATAATGCCGCCTTTCCCTCCTCCATAAGGAAGATCCACAATTCCGCACTTTAAACTCATCCACATGGATAATGCTTTTACTTCATCTTCATTTACTTCAGGATGAAAACGGACACCGCCCTTTGTCGGTCCCACCGCATCATTATGCTGTGATCTGTAGCCGGTAAAAATTTTTATCGATCCGTCATCCATCCTTATCGGAATTCTTACTGTGAGCATTCTCAGCGGCTCTTTCAGCAGCTCATAAATCTCATCCCCATAGCCGAGCTTGTTCAAAGCTTCCTTGATCACAACTTGGGTTGAAGTAAATAAATTTAAAGACTCTTCCATTTTTTGTTCAGATACTTTCCCAGCTACTCCTGCAGCTCCCATCATGGCACCTCTTGATTTTAATATTTAGGAAAATTACAGCAATAATCCATAACCAGAGGCCCTGCATCACAAATTCAGATACAGGGGCCAACTGTCCGTAAATTTGTATTAGCTTAATACTTTATTGATTCTTTCTATTGCCCAATCAAGCTCTTCTTCAGAAATGACTAAAGGCGGGGCAAAGCGAATAACCGTGTCATGCGTTTCTTTGCAAAGCAAACCTTGTTCTTTAAGCTCTTCGCAATATTTGCGTGCCGGCTCATTCAGCTCAACACCAATAAATAAGCCGCGGCCGCGCACTTCTTTAATGACAGGATTATTAATTTCTTTTAATTTGCCCATGAAATATTCACCCAGCTTAAGCGAGCGCTCTGCAAGCTTCTCTTCAACCAATACGTCCATGGAAGCAACTGAAACCGCACAAGCCATTGGATTTCCTCCAAATGTTGAACCATGGGATCCTGGATTAAATACCCCAAGA
Organism: Cytobacillus sp. SAFR-174; assembly: GCF_051964675.1. Lineage (NCBI taxonomy): Bacteria > Bacillati > Bacillota > Bacilli > Caryophanales > Bacillaceae > Cytobacillus > Cytobacillus sp. SAFR-174. The sequence continues at coordinate 19,176 of NZ_JBQCMZ010000032.1, forward strand.
ACATCTTTATTCGCAACCACACACGAAATCGGGAATACTCCTCCTCCAAGCGCTTTCCCTAAAATGTACATATCGGGATCCACATCTTCCCATTCGCAGGCAAACATTTTACCGGAACGCGCAAGACCTGCCTGAATTTCATCTGCAATGAATAATACATTGTTCTCCTTGCAAGTTTCAAATGCTTTTTTCAAGAAGCCTTCTGGAGGAATCACAATTCCAGCTTCACCTTGAATCGGCTCAATTAAGAAAGCTGCCGTATTCTCAGTGATTGCTTCTTTAAGAGCGTCAAGGTCTCCGTACGGGATCAGCTTAATGCCTGGAAGCATTGGTCCGAATCCGCGCTTATATTCTTCTTCTGAAGAAAGGGAAACCGCTGTCATTGTACGGCCATGGAAGTTTCCGACACAAGCAATGATCTCCGCCTGGTTATCTGCAACCCCTTTTACGTCATAAGCCCAGCGGCGTGCAGCTTTGATTGCCGTTTCGACTGCTTCAGCTCCTGTGTTCATAGGGAGTGCCATCTCTTTTTTTGTCAGTTCACAGATCATTTCATACCATGGTCCAAGCTGATCGTTATGGAAAGCACGTGAGGTTAATGTTACACGATCTGCCTGGTCCTTCAGCGCCTGAATAATTTTTGGATGACGGTGCCCCTGGTTTACAGCCGAATAAGCACTTAGCATATCCATATATTTATTGCCTTCAGGATCTTCCACCCAAACACCTTCCGCTTTGGAAATAACAATTGGCAGCGGATGATAGTTGTGTGCACCGTATTTTTCAGTTTGTTCAATTAGTGATTTTGATTTTGTCGCTTCAGTCAATTAAAATTCCTCCTTTTTCAGAATAGTCCTTTCTATTGTAACGTTAAGCTATTCTTCTTTAAACTATTTAAGGTTTTAGCATGTACAGGATATTAAATATCCCATACATGCTTTAAAGATTTTAATACATTTCAGAAGTCGTCTTTGCCTGCATGTGCAGCAGGATATAGTCAGGGCCGCCTGCTTTGGAGTCTGTTCCTGACATGTTGAATCCGCCGAATGGCTGGTATCCAACGATCGCACCTGTACAGCCGCGGTTGAAGTATAGGTTTCCAACATGGAAATCTTCACGCGCTTTTTGGATGTGTTCACGGTTCTGTGTGATCACAGCTCCTGTTAAGCCGTACTCTGTGTTGTTGGCAATTTCAAGCGCATGGTCGAAATCCTTTGCCTTTGTGAAACCAACGACCGGCCCAAAGATTTCTTCCTGCATTAAGCGCGCGTCTGGTGCAAGGTCAGCGAATACAGTCGGTTTGATGAAGAAGCCTTTTGAATTGTCCCCTTCTCCGCCTGTCATCAGCTTGCCTTCTTCTTTGCCGATTTCGATATAGCTCATGATCTTGTCAAATGCGCCCTGGTCGATGACAGGACCCATGTAATTGCTTTGGTCTTCAGGGTTGCCCTGCGTTAATTCGTTCGTCAGTTCAACCACACGGTTAAGCACCTGATCGTATACATCTTCTACGATAACCGCACGGGAGCAGGCAGAGCACTTCTGGCCTGAGAATCCAAATGCAGAAGCCACGATGGAAGTCGCCGCCAATTCAAGGTCAGCTTCTTTGTCGACAACGATTGTATCCTTGCCTCCCATTTCCGCGATTACGCGCTTCAGCCAGATTTGGCCATCGTTTAATTTAGAAGCGCGCTCATTGATGCGAAGACCCACGTCGCGTGATCCTGTGAATGAGATGAAGCGGGTATCTTTATGGTCAACCAGGTAGTCGCCCACTTCTGCCCCACTGCCAGGCACGAAGTTCAGAACGCCCTTTGGAAGGCCTGCTTCTTCCATTACTTCAACAAATTTCGCAGCCACAACCGGTGTTGTAGACGCTGGCTTTAATAGAACAGTGTTTCCTGCCACGATCGCAGCAACAGTTGTGCCGGCCATGATTGCAAGCGGGAAGTTCCAAGGAGAGATGATGATGCCCACTCCCAATGGAATGTAGTCATAACGGTTATATTCATTCGGACGGCTGTTGACTGGAACACCGTCTTTAATTTCTAAGATTTGACGTGCATAGTACTCAAGGAAGTCAATCGCTTCCGCAGTATCAGCATCTGCCTCGTTCCAAGGCTTTCCTGCTTCCTTCGTTAATAGGGCAGAAAACTCATGCTTGCGGCGGCGGATAATCGCAGCAGCTTTGAATAAAACATCTGCGCGTGTTTCCGGCTTTACTTTTCTCCATGTTTTGAATGCTTCCACAGCAGCCTGCATCGCTTTTTCCGCAAGCTCGCGGTTTGCCTTTGAAACACGGCCCACTACTTCTTCTTTATTAGAAGGATTGATTGATACAATTTTATCTTCAGTGGAAATTCTTTCTCCGCCTATTAATAAGTCATAGTCTTGTCCTAAATAGCTTTCGACTGTTTTTAATCCCTGTAAGTACGCTTCACGGTTTTCTTCTGTTTTAAAATTTGTGAAAGGTTCATGTTTGTACGGCTGTACCATGATGCCATCCCCCTTTAATAAATTCGTTTTTCATCCACCATTTAATAATGCAAGAAATGTGCCAAATATAAAAAGCTGATAAATGACAGTTCTTATAAGTTGAAAGCAAAATTTTTTTGCTCTTTTTGAAATACTAATAGTTTCTGGTGCAAATTTTCATTGCATATATTCAATTAAATATATACTATTGAATAAACTGCCGAGTGAAGGAGATTACAATGAATCACAGGGAAATTGAACAGCTCCAACTAAACAACAAGATCTTTCAGCGGATATTAGATGAAATTGATGTTGGTGTCCATGTAGTGAATGAGGAAGGAAGAACAACTTTCTACAATAAAAAAATGGCTCAAATAGAAGGCATGGATTATGAAGATGTATTGGATAAAAATCTTCTGGATGTGTTTTCTTTCAACCAGGACGAAGACAGCACCTTACTTCAGGCGCTCAAAAATGGCAGCAAAATTAAAAATGCCAAACAAACCTATTTTAACAATAAGGGGCAGGAAATCACCACGATCAATAATACTTTTCCAATTATGGAAGATGGCGAACAGATTGGCGCTATGGAAATCGCACGTGATGTGACCAAGCTTGAAAAGCTGATCAGAGAAAATATGAATAAACGGGGCGACACCCGCTATACTTTCGACAGTATAATTGGCTCAAGCGACGAGATCAATGAAGTGGTTGAAGCGAGCAAAAGAGCAACCCGGACAAGTTCTTCTGTCCTGATTATCGGAGAGACCGGTACAGGAAAAGAGCTCTTTGCCCAAAGCATCCATAATGGCAGCAGCCGATCTTCAAAACCATTTATCTCTCAAAATTGCGCTGCTCTTCCAGACAGTCTGATAGAGGGTCTTCTATTTGGCACAAAAAAAGGTGCATTTACAGGCTCCATTGAAAGGCCTGGATTGTTTGAACAGGCAAATGGCGGGACTTTGCTGCTTGATGAAATTAATTCACTTAATCCATCCCTGCAGGCAAAGCTATTGAGAGTTTTACAGGAAAAAACGGTCCGCAGGGTTGGTGATACGAAAGACCGGACAGTAGATGTTAGAATTATAGCAACCATTAACGAAGACCCGATTGATGCTATCTCAGAAGACCGCCTGCGAAAAGATTTATATTACAGGCTGAGTGTTGTTTCCCTCTTCATTCCGCCTCTGCGAAAGAGAAGAAAGGATATCCGGGATCTTGCACAATTTTTCATAGAAAAATACAATCAGCTCTTTGGAATGAATGTAGCGGAAATCGATGAAGAAGTAATGAGCAAATTCGAGCAATACGATTGGCCGGGCAATGTACGGGAATTGGAGCATATTATCGAAGGAGCCATGAATCTGATTGATCAGGAAGAAACCATCAGCTATGTGCATTTGCCTCTTCATTTCCGGAATAAGCCGCAATTCAAGGAGGAGCCGAACGAAACCGGCCATTTGGAGGATTTGCTGATTCAGAAAAACAAGCCTATTAAATCACTTGAACAATATATACAGGAAGCTGAAACCTACTATCTAAAGAAAGTCCTTAAACACCATGGCAATAATATAACCCAAGCCGCAAAATCCCTTGGCATGAGCCGGCAAAACCTGCAATATAGGCTGAGGAAGTACGGAGTCAGGAAAGAAAACAGCTGAGTGAATCCGGCGTGAGGACCTGCCAAAAATCGAGTAAAAAACGAAAAGCTCCCCACTGGGAGCTTATTTGTATATAATATCATCCCGAAGCGCTGCTACACGTGTCAATGCTTCATCGATATCTCGCTCACTCACTCCAAAATGCGCAAGTGCATCATGCAGATGCCTGGCAATCGCATCAAAGTGTTCCGGCTGCAGATTCATGCCCTCATGTGCTTTTGCCATGGAATTGCCTGAATATTGATTCGGCCCTCCCAGAGCATAACTGATGAACTTGGATTGATGGCGTTTCTGCTTTACCATATCGGTATGCTCGAAAAACTGATTGACGGTCGGATCCTTCAATACCAGTTCCTCGTAAAAATAATCGACAACCTTTTTAATAGATTCTCCGCCGCCTACTTTTTCGTAAAGTGTCTGCTCTGCCATATTTATCTCTCCTTTCAACAAACTATATTCTTTGCTGACTGACAGTTCCTATTCAAAAATAGTACAGTCAGGAACAATTTACCTTTACCCCATTATCTTTTCAAAAAAACAAATAGGCTCCGTGGGCACGGAGCATGAGATTTAAGAAGCTAATTGATCTTTCTCTTCCATTTCTTTTCGTTCCTGATCACTCATGAATGTTATTTTGTAGCCAAGCATCGCAAAGATAATAGCCAGAATCGGCACAGTGAAATTTAAAATCGCGTATGGTGCATATTCAAATGGATGAACCGCCAGAGTTGACATGATAAACACCGCACAGGTATTCCAAGGAACAAAAACGGACGTGACGGTACCTCCATCTTCAAGGGCCCGCGAAAGATTTTTAGATTGCAGATTTTTATCCTTAAATGCCTGTGTGTACATTCTGCCCGGCAGCAGAATGGAAATGTACTGCTCTGCAGCGGCTACATTGGTAAAGAAAGCAGATAGCACGGTAGTGGCTACTAAGCTCCTTGCTGAACGGGCCAATTTCAGGATCTGTTCAACAATGGCTTTTAGCATCCCGGTCTGCTCCATAACTCCTCCAAATGCCATCGCCACTATCGTAAGGGACACAGTATACATCATATCGTCAATGCCGCCTCTATTAAATAGCTCGTCCACCATTGTGTTTCCTGATTCAATCGAAAACCCGCCCTGGAGTGTATTCACAGCATCCCCTGCAGCGCCTCCCTGTACAAAAATATGGCAAAGCCAGCCAAGGAAAACACCAATAGCAAGCGCGGGCAATGCAGGCACTTTTTTTGCCACTAATCCTATAACAATTAAAGGAACCAATAATAGCCAAGGGGAGATGACAAAGTTCTCCGATAAAACATTCATAACACCAGAAATTTTATCATTATTCAAATCATCTCCGCCAAATTGCCTTCCCAAAAACCAATAAGCAATAATGGCAATGGCCAGCGCTGGAAGGGTTGTGTAAAACATATGTTTTATATGTTCAAAAAGATCTGTACCAGTAATTCCTGCAGCCAAATTAGTCGTATCTGACAGCGGTGACATTTTATCTCCGAAATAGGCGCCTGAGATGATAGCTCCCGCCACCATTGGAGCCGGAATACCCATGCTGATTCCAATTCCCATTCCGGCGACGCCAATGGTTCCCATTGTAGACCATGAACTTCCGATTGCCAGAGTGACAATGGCACAGATAATACAAATTGAGACTAAAAACATGGATGGAGTCATTAGATTTAATCCGTAAAAGACCATGGTCGCTACAATTCCTCCGCCAATCCAGGAGCCAATTGTCAAACCGACCATTATAATAATCAGAATTGCCGGGAGCGCTAACTTAATGCCTTTATAGAAGCCTTCCTCAATATCGTTCCATTTATAGCCAAAACGCCATGCAATGAAAGCGGATACAATTGTTCCGGCAATTAAAGGCACATGCGGGCTCCCTTCAAACTTAACAATCGTAATAATCATTGCAGCAATCATTACCAGCAGCGGCAGCACTGCAAACCAGAAGGGAATTTTCTTTCCTGTTGTTTCTTTCATATTGTTCCTCCTTTTAAAGTTACACGTCTGTGGTTAAACTATTGCAAGATTAATGCCAAGATATAAAATTCTAATATTTTTCAGACTATTTACCGTAAAAAAATTTAATTTTTCTCGGTTTTATGTAGGTAAGCATGCAAAATATATTGTCGAGCGCCCGCTCATTTTGCATACAAAAGCAAATATTTTTTGCATCAAATAAAAAATAAAAAACCGGGCAGCAAAACCCGGTTTTCATTTTTATTACTTCTTAATAAGATCCTCGCGCTGGGACTGGTCAATCCACTCTTGAAGCTTATCTTTAAGTGTATTGAATCCCTGTGCAGATTCGTCTTCCATTTTGATTGGAGCTGCCTGGCGCTTGCGAGGCTTTCTTGCTTTCGCTTCTGCTTGTGGCGCTTCTTCTGTTGCACGGATTGATAAACCGATTTTTCCTGCTGCTTCGTCAACAGAAAGAACCTTCACTTTTACTTCATCGCCCACTTTAAGATGCTCATTAATATCTTTTACGAAACCATGAGTCACTTCGGAAATGTGGACTAATCCCTGTGTATTCTCATCTAATGCTACGAACGCACCATATGGCTGAATACCCGTTACCTTTCCTGTAATAACACTGCCTACTTCGATTTTCTCAGACATGAAAACACTCCTATTTAAATTCAAATTTTATCTCTTTATACGCAATAAGAAATTATATCACAACTTGATCAAAATATCAAAAGGAATTCAAATGGAAACCCCAGACATTTTTATGCCATAAGGAATCACAGACTGTCATTCATTATAATAAAACAATCCGGAAACAATATGTAGACATTCTATTTGTTTGTTAACTAAATGTTCATGAAGTACAAAAAGGATCTTACGTTTGCCATGATAAAATATAGATAGAAGAAATTGTTAACGGGAGTGATGGATATGTCAAATATAGGCCATAACATTAAAGCTTGCCGCGAACGTGCAAACATGACCCAGCAGCAGCTCGCATTAAAGGTGAGAGTGGGGACGGGTACGATTGCAAAATACGAAAATGGAGATCAGATCCCTGATACACAGACTGTTTTAAGAATCTCAACAGCCCTGGATATTCCAGCTTCCGAACTGCTTGAACAGGAACTGCAGAAGGGCCAGTCAGGAATCGATTATGAAATCGAACAGCTTGTGCGTGAAATTGGCACAAAAAAAGCAAAGCTTATCTTGCGGAAGGCTAAGGAATTCAGTGAGGAAGATTTCCTGCGTGTCATGCAAATGCTATATGAAATTAAATATGATCAAAAAGTTTTATAAAAGGGAGTATAAAAAAAGGGAATACTGGTTAGCCTTGAAGTATAAGGCTTTCTAGTATTCCCCCCCTTTTTGAAGTTGACAATCTGTTGTGGATTGTCCTTTTTTTATGCCTTCTGATTTTGCTTTACAAAATGGCTAATTCTCTTAATCGCTTCCTGCAGAAGTTCCATGGAAGTGGCATAAGAGCAGCGCACATGGCCTTCCCCGCTTTCGCCAAAAATATTGCCTGGCACGACCGCTACCTTTTCCTCCAGCAGCAGCTTTTCTGCAAATTCTTCAGAAGAAAGCCCGGTACTTTCAATTGATGGGAAAGCATAAAAGGCTCCACCCGGCATATGGCATGTTAGCCCCAGTTCATTTAGAGACTGAACAAAATAATTCCGCCTGCGCTTATAGCTCTTTTTCATATCCTCGACATCGGATCTGCCAGTCTTCAAGGCTTCAAGTGCAGCAAACTGCGCCATCGTAGGTGCGCACATCATCGCATACTGGTGAATTTTCAGCATAGCCTGCGAGATCTCCTCAGGAGCACAGACAAACCCTAATCTCCAGCCAGTCATGGCGAACCCCTTTGAAAATCCCGAAATTAAGATTGTTCTTTTCTTCATCTCTCTGATGGCGGCAAAACTCGTATACTCATCATCATAAGCAAGCTCTGCATATATTTCATCAGAAAGAACCAGCAAGTCGTACTTTTCAGCTATTTGTGCAATTGCGTTCAGTTCATCTCCGGATAACATTGTTCCAGTCGGATTATTGGGCGAACAAAGCATAATGGCTTTAGTCCTGCCGGTTATTGCGTTTTGCAGCTGCTCAGGCATAATCTTAAACCCATTCTCCTTTAAAGTCTGGACCTGAACAGGCACACCTCCCGCCAGTGTTACTAAGGGAACATAGGAAACAAAGCTTGGTTCAACCACAATTACTTCATCACCCGGATCAAGGATTGCCCTTAGAGATATATCCAATGCCTGGCTCGCTCCCACCGTAACGATAATTTCATTTTGGGGTGAATAAGAAACTCCGAAGCTTTCCTGCATATAATCTGCAATTTCCTCCCGCAGCTCCATTAACCCGGCATTAGCCGTATAAGAGGTATATCCCTGCTCAAGTGAAAGGATGGCTGCTTCACGCACTGACCAGGGTGTGATGAAATCAGGTTCACCCACCCCAAGGGAAATGACTCCTTCCATTCCTGCAGCAAGGTCAAAAAAGCGGCGAATCCCGGAAGGTTTAAGCTCTTCTACCGTTTTGGATAAATAAGACTTTGTTCCCTTCATTACGGTGACACCACAATTCGTTTGTCATCTTCATTTTGTTCAAAAATAGTGCCGTCATGCTTATATTTTTTTAGAATAAAGTGTGTTGTTGTCGACAAGACGGAATCGAGAGTCGAAAGCTTTTCTGATACAAATCGGGCTACCTCATTCATGGAACGGCCTTCAATGATGACAGAAAGATCATAGGCGCCGGACATTAGATAGACAGACCTCACCTCTTTGAAACGGTAAATTCTCTGTGCAACTTCATCGAATCCTACCCCCCGCTTTGGAGCGACCTTCACATCAATCATAGCGGTAACTCCCTCTTGGCCATCCACCTTTGACCAGTCAATAACAGAATTAAAACGCACAAGCACTTTCATTTCCTCGAGCTTATCTAAAATGGTTTCAGTTTCCGCCACATTTAATTGAGCCATTTTCGCAATGTCTTCAACAGGGATTCGCGCACTGTTATTTTCTAAAATCTCAAGAACTTCGATTTGCTTTTCAGTTAATTTCAATACTTGTCGCTCCCATCCTTTAGTGATTTACTCTATAAAATAGTTCCATTATAGCAAAAACTTCGAAAAATAATTGTGTCACTTTCATTATTTATTAATTTCTTTAAAATCATATGTGTCAAGATTAAGATTAAGGGGAAAATACTGTGAAACTGAGTCTAGGAGGGGGAAGGCCCATGGAACGAGCGACATTTTCAGGAACAGAGCCAATTAATGGAACAGATGTTTATTATGAATACTATAAACATGAGTCCTCCAGGAATACCCTGGTTCTGCTGCACGGTTTTCTTTCATCCACCTTTAGCTTTCGCAGGCTGATCCCTCTGCTGCAAACGGAATTCAATGTGGTTTCGATGGATTTGCCGCCCTTCGGCAAAAGCGGGAAATCCCAGCAGTTCGTCTACTCCTATAAAAACCTGGCTGATACGGTTATCCGCTTATCAGAAAAATTGGGCTTTGAAAAGGTCACATTAATAGGTCATTCCATGGGGGGACAGATTGTTTTAAATGTTGCACATTCCAAGCCTGATCTGGTTGACCAGGCCGTACTGCTGTGCAGTTCCGGATATATGAAACGAATGAAGCCTCATATTATCTTTTCAAGCTACATACCATTCTTTCATTTGTATGTGAAATTATATCTTCAGCGCTCAGGGGTAAAACAGAATTTAAAAAATGTTGTCTACGATCATTCCATGATTGATGATGAAATGCTCTATGGCTATTTGTCGCCCTTTTTAGAAGACGATATTTTCCGAGCCTTAACCAGGATGATTCGCGACAGGGAAGGCGATATGCCTGCCGCTGCATTGAAGAAAATAGAAACACCGTGCCTTCTAATATGGGGAGAACATGACAGGGTCGTTCCGCTTCATATCGGGAAACGGCTGAATAAAGATTTAAAGAATTCCAAACTGGTGGTATTAAAAGATACCGGTCATCTCGTGCCGGAAGAGCGGCCGGAAGATGTTCTTAAGCACATCCGGACTTTTGTAAATTCCGTTCAGGTGTGCAGATAAAAAAGGCAGCCCCCGGGACGAGAGCTGCCTTTTTTCACTTTACATAGCACAGGAGCCATTATTCTTGATTTCAAGAAGACGCCCGGAGATTTCTTTGCAATTTTCCAATGGAATGACTTCCTCAAAGGAAAATTCATATATGGATTGAATCTTCCTGGCTAATTTCACCTGATCATCCAGATCATGGACTGCCTGAACTGAATCCGCAATTTCAGTGTCATAGTTGCCTGGCCCAACTCCAAACGGATCCCATTGATCCAGTGTATAAACTAGCAAAAGATTTGTTTGCTGAATTTCCATTTATATCACCTGATTATTATTCGGCTGAATGAAGCCGCAATATTTTAATTTTTAGCATCAATATCATATCATAGAGTCAGGATACATAAAAGAATTCTAAAGGCGGTGACAGAGTTGGATCGTTTTAATTTCCATCAAAAAATCAGCAGGGAAAATACAGCTTCTGTTAAGTGGGATCGGACCAGGGAGGTTTTCGGCAGATCCGATGTATTGCCGATGTGGGTAGCGGACATGGATTTTCAGCCACCAGAGGAAGTGAAGAAAGCCATAGAGGACAGAATAGCTCATGGAGTCTACGGATACACGTTTGCTCCTGATTCAACCGCAGACTCTATTGGGCAGTGGCTATACAGGCGGCATGGCTGGAAAATCAATAATGAGTGGATTTTATACAGCACCGGAGTGGTTCCCTCCATCGCAACTGCGATCCAGGCTTTTACGGAAAAAGAGGAGAAAGTAATGCTTCAGTCTCCCGTATATACTCCTTTCTTTGAAATGATTAAACAGAATGGCCGCAAAGTCGTTAATTCTCAGCTGAAGCTCGAGAACGGCCGGTACGAAATTGATTTTGCCGATTTTGAAGACAAATTGAAAGAAGGAGTGAAACTATTCCTCCTATGTAATCCGCACAATCCGGGCGGCCGCATGTGGACAGAAGAGGAACTTAGGAAAATAGGGGAGCTCTGTGTAAAATATAATTGCCTTATTCTTTCCGATGAGATCCATTCTGATTTAATTTATAAGGGCCATAAGCATTATCCCATTGCTTCAATGGATCCACAATTTGCAGACATTACGGTCACCTGCATAGCTCCGACAAAAACCTGGAACCTTGCAGGGATTCAAGCTTCAGCTGCCATTATTAGCAATGAGAAGCTGCGAAAGGCATTCCAGGCAGAACAGCACAAGCAAGGATTCTTTACGCTGTCGGCCTTCGGCATCATCGGCATGGAGGCAGCTTATCGACGTGGCGAAGAATGGCTCGATGGTCTGATGGATTATCTCGCTGAAAATAAACGGACAGCAGCTGAATTTATTGGTGAGCACCTTCCCGGTATTCGCCTGATGGAGCCGGACGGCACCTATCTTCTATGGCTGGATTGCCGCGGATTGGGATTAAGTGATGCCGAACTGCGCCAAAGGCTTTTGGAAAAAGGGAAACTCGCATTGGAGCCTGGCCCGAAATACGGCCCGGGCGGTGAAGGCTTCGTCCGGATGAACATTGCCTGCCCGCATGAAGTATTGGCGGAGGGACTGGATAGGCTGAAGCGGGCTTTTGAGTGATAGTATGTGGAGGCACGGCTAGGAGCCGTGCTTTTTTTGGTGTGTGTGTGGAGATTGCGTTTCTTCTCTTGGTCTCGTTTTTTGGCCCTATTGCCCCCTTTATGGCGACCATTTCCTTCTCTGGGCCCTTGTTTTCGTCCTCATGAAGCCTTTATGGCGACCACTTTCTTCTCTTGCTCCTTGTTTTCGGCTTCATGAACCCTTTATGTCTACCATTTCCTTCTCTTGCTCCTCGTTTTCGTCCTCATGAGTCCTTCATGGCGTCCATTTTCTTCTCTTGCTCCTTATTTTCGGCCTCATAAAGCCTTTATGGCGACCATTTTCTTCTCTGGGCCCTCATTTTCGGCCTCATGAACCCTTCATGGCGACCATTTTCTTCTCTGGTTCTCCATAATCGGCTTCATAATCTCCTCATGCTTCAATCCTGCTTTTCAATATAATAAGAATACTTTCCATGTCCCTGTATTAAATATTTCTTACTGAGTATCCTCCGCACAGTCTTCCCGGACCCAACACCACCGCACCAATCAACTATTGAATTTGTAGTAATTTTTTTATATGGAAACAGCACCCTAAATTCTTTCACACAACGCAGTATCGCAGTGTCTGCCTTTTCTTTCAAACCACATTCCCCGCACGTTAAGTAACCTTGTGTAAAGGGGGTCAAGAACGAAGAACACGAATCACACGGAATTCCTTTTCGCAATTGAGTATAGTTGTATTCTGGAATTCGCATGTAGGGATTTTCTTTCAGGCAGAGTGCATTCAACTGTTCAGCCAGCTTCATGTTTCTGGATTTTGCCTGATTTGGAGTATTTTTTAATTTTTCAAGGAATCGTTTTAGCTGTGAAGGAAATACGGCGGGAATATTTAGTGGAGCCTGATACAGCTGAAAGCCGGGGTTGATAAATATCAGATGAGATTTAATGGGAAGATGAAAGCCGAGTCCTTTTAGGAGTCCTCGCAATAGTGTTTCGCATCTCTGCAGCTGAAGAAGGGGATTTTTTATTTCTGTTTTGGACGGAAGGGAGTACCATCTTTCACTTTCTATGCAATAGTCACCTTCGTAGTTTTTCACTTCAAAGACAAAAAGAGTGCCGCCGGCGATAAGGAGGGTATCGATTTGGAAGTGGGTATTGCTGCTTTCCAGCAGGAGATCTTTTAGAATGATGAACGAGTCAGAGAAGTCCTGAAGTTCCCTGTCAAAATGAAGCTCGCCTGCATAGCCCTTCTCTAAAAAAAGAAATTGATTTTCATCTTTCAAAGGCAGCTCAAGACGGCGTGAAAGGTTGCGGAGCAATTCCAGCTCCCGTGGTTCGAAACGGGGTCTATTATTCATATTTCACCTCTCGTATTGAATTAATTTCATTTTATGAAAATTTTCCCACACTCACAAGTAAAATCCCCTCGCGCTTCAAGCAAGGGGATTTACAGTACATATTCAGCAAGCACGCTCTGCACTTCGTAGATGTTCAAGTTTTTATTAAAATGCTTTTCAATAGGTTCGTCTGATCCTGAGATCCAAATTTTTAATTCGGCCTCCAGATCGAAGCTGCCTGCGGTTTCAATGCTAAAATGGGTAATGTTTTTATAAGGGATACTGTGATACTCGATTTTTTTCCCTGTGATTCCCTGCTTATCCACCAGAATCAGGCGCTTGTTTGTAAAAATGAATAAATCACGGACCAGCCTGTAGGCTTTTTCAACCTGTTCACTTGGAGCAAGGACGGCTGAAAACTCGTCCTGAACCTCCTTAATGTCCGCTTCAGAGGCATTGCCGATAAAGCCATCGAAAATTCCCATTTAACCAACCTCCATTATAAGGTTAACTCCATTATACGGATCGTCCGGAAAAATTCCCAGTGATAAAGGCTTTCCCTTCCCGGAAAGCCTTCACTTATTTATTCTTCTGTTGACTGATCATCCTGTGCTTTTTTCTGCCCTTCTTCTTTTTTATCTTTTGAAATACGGCCGCAGGCAATGCGTTCTCCGGAATCTCCTGCTGGCTGGGTCATACCGTCATCCGGACCGTCATGGATGACAATGGAGGTCCCTTCCTTTGTCAGCAATGAAGTTTTGTCTTCTTTTAACGTGACCTGAGGCGCCATAAAATCAATCTTGACTTTGCCGTCATCCTCGACAATCAGGTTGGGAAGATCACCCGCATGAGATCCTTTTGGGTGAAGCAGGCCATGTTCCTTATTGTCAGGATTGAAATGATTCCCGGCGGATTTGAAATCAGGGGGTTCGCATTTTGCTTCTTCATGGATATGGATAGCAAGCTCACCCGGCGGCAGTCCGCTCAAATCTCCGGTCAATTTTACTCCGCTAGCCTGTTCCTGCACCTTAATGATGCCTAATGAATCGCCTGCAGCATTATACATTTCGACTTCTGTATTTGTTATGTTCTCTTCCCCGCAGCCGGACAGAAGAAGAACAAAACCCAGCATCAAAGCTTTTCTCATGATTGAATCCTCCATCAAGACAATTTGCCTTTAGTGTTGCCCAATCACTTTATTAATAAACAAGAAAAGCGCAATCGCTCCGCTCAATCCCTCCCCTCAGATGGGCAGGTGCTGGAGTTAGATCTTACAAAAAAAGAAGAACAGCCGCTCAGCTGTTCCCCTCTTGTCTATTTTGCCTGTCAATGCGCTCTTCAAGCTCTTTCGCTTTGGCTGCTTCGCGCCTTGATACACGGATAATTAATCTCATGGTAAGAATGGCCCCAATTAAGAAGATGGCAAACGTTAAAGCTGCCGGGCCGTATTCTGATTTATCTTCAGGAAAATACAAAAACAGTGACAGTACATACCATTGCAGCATTCTAATCCATCCTTTCTGCTAAAAGCAGTGTCCATTAAATTATTATATCAGCAATGATTGCACAGTCCAATGAACTTATTTCAATACCTCGATCTTTTCAATAACCACATCTTCTGCAGGCTTGTCCTGTTCGGCTGTTTCAACCGCTGCAATGCTGTCGACTACATCCATTCCCTCAACAACCTGTCCAAAAACGGTGTGCTTATTGTCAAGCCAAGGTGTACCGCCTTTTTCATAAGCTTTAATGATTTCTTCCGGATAGCCTGCCTTTTCCATTTGTTCTTTCAGGCTTGGATCAAGTGTCGTGTTCTGAACAATAAAGAATTGGCTTCCGTTTGTGTTTGGACCGGAATTCGCCATTGATAAAGCTCCGCGAATATTATAGAGTTCATTGGAGAATTCATCCTCAAATGCTTTACCGTAAATGCTTTCTCCGCCCATGCCGGTTCCCTCAGGATCGCCGCCCTGAATCATAAAGTCCTGAATGACACGGTGAAAAATCAAGCCGTCGTAGTAGCCATCTTCACTGTGCTTAATGAAATTTTCAACAGCTTTTGGGGCCTGGTCCGGGAAAAGTTTAATTTTAATATTCCCTTTTGATGTCTGCATTTCCACCAGTCTTTCATTTCCCTGAACTTCTTCAGTCAGCTGCGGAAAATTGTCCGGAGTTTCACTTGACTGGTTATTTGTCTGTTTTTCTTCAGTCTCAGAGCCATTTGCATTGTCCGTTTCTTTTTCAGTGCTTGTCCCGCATGCTGACAGGATAAACATCAGAATTAGAATGGGAGTTAACATTCGCCATTTCATTACTTTTCAGCCTCCTATAAAAAACTAATCATTTTTTAGCTTACCTGATTTATTGAAAATTTGCACTTTGTTTTTTCAAGCTTCATAATAGGGCTAAAGAAAATGAAAAAGGAGAGGTTAGGTTGGCAGAAGTAAAGATAGGCGACAAAGTAACAGCCATCTATAAAACAGGCAAGTATATCGGGGAAGTGACAGATATCCGGCCG
Organism: Cytobacillus sp. SAFR-174; assembly: GCF_051964675.1. NCBI lineage: Bacteria > Bacillati > Bacillota > Bacilli > Caryophanales > Bacillaceae > Cytobacillus > Cytobacillus sp. SAFR-174. The sequence goes on from NZ_JBQCMZ010000032.1 coordinate 34,822, forward strand.
CAGCATTATCTGGTCAGAGTGCTGGGGGTCTTAAAGCATCCCTTGCAGGGCGATTTGCATAATCCTAAAGAAGCGGACGTGATGCTTTTTCATGAACGCCGCGCGCTTGCTTTCAGAGAGCAGACGAATGTGCCTAAGCAAATGGTAAAGCCCTTCGCAGAAGAAATACCAGATTATAAGGATTCGCTGCAAATAGCACTGGATAGAATGAGAACGGAGCTGGAAGGAGATTCTTCTCCATGGGCTGAGCAAAGCATAAGAAATCTCGACTCATTGGAGAAAGATTATTTTAAGTAAAATGAATACAAGCCAAATCGCTTTGATGGATTTGGCTTGTCAGGCAAATTTATTAAACAGCTTCGAGAAGTCCACCCGGTCGCCAATTGTCGTAGGCTCCGGCTTTTGCAGATACTTTTTATCCTTTTCTACCAGTCTGAAAATATTGTAAGTCGTCAAGGCATCATCCAGAGCCCGGTGATGTTTTCCGGTTCCTTCCTTGCCGTATTCCTGAACTGCTTTCCATAATCCTGTCTGGTTTTGGTCCCCGAAGAATCGCTTATATTCCATTGAAAGGTCCACTTCCCTGCCCCTGAATGGAAAATCAACTCCAGCCTGGATACAATTATTTCTAAGCACCTTCATATCCATATTTCCCCACGTAACGATTGTGCAGGAACGATTTCTGTTCATATCCTTCATTTTCTTGACCAATTCAAGAAAATCCATTCCCTGGTCTACTTGTTCCTGTGATATATGCAGAAAGGATTTGCATCGCTCGGACAATAGCGGAAACCGGACAGGAGTTACATATGAAGAGAACTCTTCACAAACCTGATTGCTGATAACAGAAACGATGCCAGCTTCGATAATTTCCGGAAAAAAACCTCTGAAAGCATTGCCTTTATCAGGCATGGTAAACTCAAAATCAATAAATAGGTATTGATGTTCCTCCCCCATGTTTTCACCTGCTTTCCCTTAAAATTTAACGGACTTAATTTCTTATATTATAGCATGAAATATTTCAATTTTCTGATCAAATTGCTTTTATGCCGGAAATTCTCCATCGCTCTCCTTATCTAGCTTTCTATTAATGGAATAACCGCCCGGCAAGCTGTATATTTCCATTCTTCTCGGCATAAACATAAACCATATTCTAGTAATTTAAGAGACAAATAGAAAAAAGGGGGCAGGAAATGAAAAAAGGAATATGCTGTTTTTTATTTGCAGTCCTACTGTCAGTGGGATCCCTAATGCCTGCGAAAGCTGCCGATGCTGAAAGAGAGTTTGAAGACATACTCGAAGAACAGCTTCGCAGCACAGTCCATTATTACAACGAAAACTCCTTTACAGTCATTGATGCATACGGAATGCAGGGAAAGGTAACAAAGATCGTTACAGCCGATGACCCGCAGACATCAGAAAATGAAGAGGTTATTGAGGAATATACTTCCCATATCGGCATTGTTTTTTTGGAAATGGAACAAAAACGGGATGACTTATTTATATTTAAGAAAAAAGATTTCTTTTACTATGATTTTGACAAAAAAGAATTTCTGACAGCATCCAATGTGCTTGGCAATGAATCCATCAGGGAATTTTTTGAACGGTATGTTGATGATATCGAAAAAAGCATTACCCCTATCTCCAAGTTACTCTTCCTATTCTTCCTTTCCTTTATCATTACGGTTCCGCTATTCATCATGATTTTTCAAAACCGCGGCCGCAGTAAAACTTAATACAGCAGAAAGAGAGGATGAGCCGCTGCACATCCTCTCTTTTTTATGACGCTGTCTGTATCCTCACATATTCTCTCGGTTCAAATACCTTCAGCTTTTGTTTATCTCCAGCTTCCATTTCATTATTTGCCGGTATTAATTCGACCACTTCTTCGTCTGCCGGAACATAGAATTCCCTTTTGGTTTCATGGTCTAATATCCAGGCGCCTGCAAACAGCAGGGCAAAGATTGTAATGGCTGCTGAAATTTTATGTTTGATCATGCATAACACCACCTAAAAGTAGTGTGCTTGAATGAATGGTTTTTTATACAAAAATGCGTTCTTTCGATAAATTTTTTCAAAAAAATTTTTCCTGATTCATTCGTGTTTCTACCTATTTAATAAGAAAGGATAAATCCTTTACTGATAAGGGTTGGAAGAATGCACAGACTTTCTTTTTAGGTTATAATTTGTTCTGAGGTGCATGAACGGATAGTAATGATGAATATGGCACGACTGTCATGCCTGCCCGGCTGGATATTATGGGGGAAGGTGGAAAAACTTTTATTAAGCGCTTTCTAATTGCAGAAAAAGATTATACATTCTGCGGAAGAAAAATACATTATTCCAAATATCCATCCTGAACCGTTAGATCCCATATAGCGGCTTCATCAAGCTGCCTGATAGGATACTCTGTTGAATAACTCGCAATTAATTTAAAGGGGGTAATGTTTTGTCTTTGCTTCACCTGGCAATAATTTCACCATTTTTGCTTGCCATCCTTGTGCCTATTGCGTACAAGCTGTTCAGGCAGATACATACGGGTTGGTTCGTACTTCCTCTGCCAATCCTTTTATTCAGTTATTTTATCTCTTATTTATCCATCACCTCCAATCAGCAATCCGTCACAAAATCTTTTGCATGGATTCCCGCTCTGGGGATTGATTTCACGGCAAAAGTTGACGGTCTTGGTTTGCTTTTTGCTTTGCTGATTACCGGAATAGGGGCATTGGTTGTTCTGTATTCCATCTATTATTTGGATAAAAACAAAGAAAAACTAAATACCTTTTATGTTTACTTGCTTCTATTTATGGGAGCAATGCTTGGGGTTGTCCTATCTGATAACCTGATTGTGCTTTATACTTTCTGGGAATTCACGAGTTTTTCTTCATTTCTTCTAATCGGGTATTGGTACCACAGAGAGAAATCAAGATATGGCGCACAGAAGTCGATGATCATCACCGTTTTCGGCGGTCTTTCTATGCTTGGAGGCATCATCCTTCTTTATTTGATGACAGGCACTTTCAGCATTTCGGAAATTATCGATGGATCAGATGAGATATTTTCACATTCATTATTCGTTCCTGCTCTGCTTTGCTTTTTGCTTGGGGCTTTTACCAAGTCCGCGCAATTTCCATTTCACATCTGGCTGCCGGATGCCATGGAAGCTCCAACACCCGTCAGTGCATATCTTCACTCGGCAACGATGGTTAAAGCCGGCATTTATTTAGTAGCACGTATGAGTCCGGTATTTGCTGAGCATTCGCTCTGGCTCTGGCTCATTGCTGGAGTTGGCATTACAACCTTATTCTGGGGTTCCTTTTCAGCTGTCAAACAGACTGACCTTAAAGCCATCCTGGCTTTCTCAACAGTCAGCCAGCTGGGCATGATCATGTCCCTTCTCGGCATTGGCGCTGCAGCGCTTCACTTCGAAACAGTCGATGACAGTTATTTTACGGTTGCCACAACAGCTGCTGTTTTTCATTTGATCAACCATGCCACCTTTAAAGGAAGTCTCTTCATGGTAGCCGGAATTGTCGATCATGAAACCGGAACCCGTGATATCCGCAAGCTTGGCGGTCTGATGAACTTTATGCCGATTACCTTTACTTTGGCGATCATCGGAACATTTTCCATGGCCGGGCTTCCGCCTTTTAATGGATTCTTAAGTAAGGAAATGTTCTTTACAGGAATGGTCCGTGTTCTGGAAATGGATATTTTCAATTTGGAAACATGGGGATTCTTGTTCCCTGTTCTTGCCTGGGTGGCAAGTGTATTCACATTTATTTACAGTATGATTCTTGTATTCAAAACGTTCACAGGCAAGTTCCAGCCTGAACAATTAGAAAAGAAACCGCATGAAGCTCCAATCGGGATGCTGATTTCACCCATTATCCTGGCTTCACTAGTAATCATTATCGGTTTCTTCCCTAATATTATTTCAAACACGCTAATCTCCCCGGCACAGGCAGCCATCATGCCTGTTGAAGGGTATGTGTATGATACTCATATTTATTTCTGGCATGGATTAACGCCTGAACTGTTCATGACTTTAGGTGTTATTACATTGGGAATTCTGCTTTTTGTCACTCTGCCGAAGTGGAGAAGTGTGTATAATTTGTTTCCTGAGAAATTGGCTCTGAATCGCTTTTACGATTCTATGCTGGAAGTTTCACAGAGGGCTTCCTTCAACTTAACAAGATTGTATATGAACGGATTCATCAGAACCTATCTTGTGTATATTTTTTCATTTTTCATTGTTTCTCTGGCTGCCACACTGGTTCTGAAAGATGCTTTTAAATTCGATACGAGCGATGTGGCAACCATCCATTATGCGGAGGTTCTGCTGGCATTAGTCATCGCTGCTGCATCTATTTCCATTCTTTTTGTAAAATCCAGAATGACATCCATCATTCTGCTGGGGGCGGTCGGATATACCGTTTCATTGTTCTTTGTTATTTTCAGGGCCCCTGATCTTGCATTAACACAGCTTGTAATCGAGACTATTTCTGTCTCTTTGTTCCTGCTTGCATTCTACCATCTTCCAAAGCTCCGGCATGAAGAGCGGATGGGATTTAAAATGACGAACGCCATTATTTCTGTAGGGGTAGGTGCGATTGTCACGATGATTGCCTTATCTGCCCACAGCAATAAGATGTTTCCTTCCATTGCGCAATATTACGTCGAGAATACGTATAAGGAAGCAGCCGGCAAAAACATGGTAAACGTTATTCTAGTTGATTTCCGTGGTTTTGATACCATGTTTGAAATTACGGTTCTTGGAATTGCAGCTCTTGGAATTTTCGCTATGATTAAACTTCGCCTGGAAGGAGGAAAGAAAAATGAAAACAAATGATATTATTTTGCAGACTGCTACGAAAGTAGTTTTGTTTCTCATTGTTCTTTTCTCTGTCCATATCTTTTTTGCCGGCCACTATACACCGGGCGGCGGATTCGTTGGCGGTTTGCTGACATCGGGGGCAATCGTGCTGCTGCTTCTGGCTTTTGACATGAAAACTGTCTCCAAGATCCTTCCTGTCAATTATATTCACATGATTGCAGTGGGACTGCTTTTTTCAATTGGTACAGGGGCGGGAGCATTGCTATTTAATGTCCCTTTCCTTACCCATGCCTTTGGACATATTGACCTGCCAGTTCTGGGGGACACTTCCCTCCATACAGCTACACTGTTTGACCTTGGTGTTTTTCTGGTTGTTGTTGGCGTTACGATGACCATTATTCAAACGATAGGGGAGGATGAATAATGGAAATATTAATGGCTTTCGTAATTGGAATTTTATTTATGTCAGCTACTTATCTCATGCTGTCAAAAAGCTTGCTGCGCATTATTGTCGGAACCGGGCTTTTAAGTCATGGGGCACATATGCTGATATTAACGATGGGCGGTTTAAAAACAGGATCTGCCCCGCTGCTGGGTGAAAAAGCACCCTATACCGATCCGATTCCCCAGGCACTTATCCTGACGGCAATTGTAATCAGCTTCGGGGTCACTGCGTTTTTCCTGGTTCTGGCATACCGTGCCTACCAGGAGCTTGGCACTGATAATATGGATCGAATGAGAGGAACTGAAGGAAATGATTAACTTTTTAATATTGCCCATCCTGATCCCTTTAGTTACAGGTGTCCTTCTCATCTTCGCTTCTAAAAGAATCATGCTGCAAAGGTGGATTGCAGGCATTTCATCAGTGATTGCGATCATTTTCTCAGCCCTGCTGGTTCAAAAGGTCCGAGTCAGCGGGATCCAAACGCTGGATGTTTCAAGCTGGGAGGCTCCGTTTGGGATCACGCTTGTTTCTGACATGATGTCAGCTCTGCTGGTGCTTACAACCAGTATAATCGCATTTCTATGTCTGATTTATTCATTTTGGAGCATCGGGGAAGCCAGAGAGAAGTTTTACTATTATGCTGCATTCAACTTTTTAATTGTTGGCGTAAACGGTGCCTTTACAACAGGGGATATCTTCAACCTTTTCGTATTTTTCGAGGTTATGCTGATGGCTTCGTATGTTTTGCTTGTATTAGGCGGAAAGAAGGCACAGCTCAGGGAGTCCATTAAATACATCCTTGTGAATGTAATATCTTCCGCTCTGTTTGTTATAGCTGTTGCCTATCTTTATTCTGTAGTAGGAACGCTTAATATGGCGCATATATCAGTCCGCATCAGCGAAGCAAGCCAAGGGAATCCCCCAGGAATCATTACAGTGATTGCTGTACTATTTTTAATCGTATTTGGATTGAAAGGCGCCATTTTTCCTTTATATTTCTGGATGCCAGGCTCTTACTATGCACCGCCTGCTCCTGTTTTGGCTTTATTCGGAGCGCTGCTGACAAAGGTCGGAGTTTACTCTATTACAAGAACCTATACGCTGTTCTTTTATCACGATACTGGCTTTACCCATCAGCTCTTAAGCTTTTTGGCTATTATGTCGATCATCGCCGGAGTCATTGGGGCAATTGCCTACTGGGATATTAAGAAAATCATCATCTACAATATCATCATTGCTGTAGGGGTAATTTTGTTCGGAGTATCAGCTATGACGACTGATTCCCTTACCGGGTCCATCTTCTATTTGATTCATGATATGATTATTAAGGCGTCTCTATTCTTACTTGCCGGCATCATGATTGCAATTACCGGGACAAGTAATTTGCATAATATAAGCGGGCTGATCAAGCGCTATCCCGGTCTGGGATGGACCTTTTTCATCGCAGCGCTTGCTCTTGCGGGAATCCCTCCATTAAGCGGGTTTGTTGGAAAGCTTCTAATTGTTAAAGGCGGATTCGAAGCAGAACATTACTGGGGAGCAGGGATTGTTTTAATGTCCAGTCTTCTTGTGCTGTTTTCAATCATGAAAGTCTTTATTAATGGCTTTTGGGGTACACCTCGCGCCTATAAAGAGGAAGCCAAAGTGCCTGTCGGCAAAATGTTGATTGCCCCGGTAATCCTTGTTATCATTGCCGTTTTCTACGGAGCCGGCTCGGAGTTTGTTTATCCGTATATCTTACAGGCTGCTGAAACTCTTGCAAATCCGGAAATATATATTGAAGCAGTTTTAAAGGAGTATTGAGTATGGCATTTCAAATATTATTAAATGTGTTCCTTGGGTTTATGTGGATGTTTTTAACAGGATCATACGAACCGGTTGCGTTCCTTAAAGGATACCTTTTTGGCCTGCTCATCATCTTTACTTTCAGAAGATTTTTCGATTCACGCTTTTATCTATTAAGAGTTGTAGCGGTAATCAATCTTTTGTTTCTTTTCATCAAAGAGCTGATCTTAGCGAACATCGGCGTGCTTAAAGTATTGTTAAGACCCAAACTTGATATGCGGCCAGGCATTTTCGCCTACCCCACTGTTCTGAAAAAGGACTGGGAAATAACAGTGCTAGCGAATTTGATCACACTGACTCCGGGGACATTGGTTGTAGATGTTTCCCCGGATAATAAGATTCTTTACATTCATGCAATCGATATTGAAGATGCAGAGGAAACCATTGATTCTATCCGGAATTCGTTTGAAAAAGCAATCTTGGAGGTGAGCCGGTAATGCTGAATACTGTTGTTCTAAGTGCCATCCTTATCATTTCGGCTGCCACCATCGGTTTGATCTACAGAGTGATTAAAGGGCCGACCACGCCAGACCGTGTTGTTGCACTTGATGCTATTGGCATAAATCTTGTTGCAATTGTTGCATTGATTTCTATCGCCCTTAATACAAGTGCGTTTGTGGAGGTTATCCTTCTGATCGGGATTCTTGCCTTTATAGGGACCGTGGCCTTCTCTAAATATCTGGAGAAGGGGGTTATTATCGAAAATGAACGAGATCGCTAATATTGTCATTATTGTGCTGATTATTCTGGGAGCTTTTTTAAGCCTTGTCGCTGCATATGGCGTTATCAGGCTTCCTGATATTTATACCAGGAACCATGCGGCATCAAAGTCCGCTACACTGGGGGTTATGTCCATACTGCTTGGAGCCCTGCTGTTCTTTTATGTTAAAGATGGCTTTTTCAATTCCAGAGTGCTGCTCGGAATTATATTCATCTTCATGACATCACCTGTAGCCGGGCATTTAATTGCCCGGGCAGCCTATAACTCCGGTGTAGAGCTATGGGATAAAAGTGTACAGGATGACTTGAAAGATGCACCACATATGAAGAAGACAAACAGCAAGGAACAATCATAAAGTGAAACTTCAATCAGTCAGTGGGGAGTGCTTTTCTCCCCGCTGATTGTTAGTTGAGGCCCACAGGAAGTGGGTCACAAAGACGTTGCCACAGGATGTGGCGTTCTTAGTCTTTGTCCTTCTTTTGGGCCTTTAGGGGCTGTTTGACCCGCTTATCCTCCTTTGATTCCTCTGAGTCTTGAAGTGGGGGTCTTACTGCCCGTTAGACTGCGATAAATAGGAAAACCGCAAGAGAAATGAACTGCCCCCTGTCAAGTAGACAGTAGAAATAATAAAAATGATTTAAGCGGCTTTAGTTCTATATTCCATAGGGC
>NZ_JBQCMZ010000033.1:0-41999 GCF_051964675.1 Cytobacillus sp. SAFR-174
TTGTATTACTTCTATTGTAAAACAAAAAAGACTGAAGACAAGCACGATTTTAATCGAGTTTGTCGACAGTCTGAAAGGCAGCCTCTTTAGGCTGTCTTTTTTTGCATTATTATTCAATATAGTATGAACTTCCGCTCCATGTATGTATTCAATCATTCCTTGGAACATTAGTAATAGCTGCTCAAAATGAAAAACAACAGGTGATTTAAATGGAAATTAGAAAAGGAACAAAAGACGATTTGAAGGAAATAATGGAAATTGTCCAGAGGACGGTCAGTATTATGGAATCTGAGGGGAATGATCAATGGAACCGGACCTATCCCCGGAAGGAAGATTTTTTAGCTGATGTGGAAGCAGGCACTTTGCACACTGCCATCTTTGAAGGAAATGTCGCAGGTTCCATTACTGTCGATCAAATCCAGGCGGAGGAATATAAAAATGCCTCATGGAGAATAGATGAGCCCTGCTTTGTATTTCACCGTCTGGCCGTAGATCCTGAGATAAGAGGCGAGGGGATTGCGAGCAGGTTAATTGCATTTGCTGAAGATCATGCATTGAATAACGGTATATCGTATATGAGAACAGATACATACTCGCTGAATAAAAAAGCTCAAAGTTTATTTGAGAAAAATGGATATGTTAAAGCGGGTACAATCTTCATGGATCGGGAAAATCCTTTTTACTGCTATGATAAGCTGCTTGATTAAAGCTGCTCTTCATTCTTTACAATAATGGGTATTATTTCTTCCTCTTCGAATAAGATGGGTAGAGAAATGGAAAGTATCCCATTTTCAAATGAGGATTCTATCGAACATTTATCAACAGGCATAGGGAGGGTCAGAACTTTTTCAAAAGATCTGCTATGTCTTTCTTTCAGAAAATAGCGCAAGTGCTGCTGAAATGATGAACATTTTCCTTTAATAATTAGTTCATTTTGAACAAGAGATACTTTAATATCATTTTTGCTTATACCGGGGAGCTCTGCTTCAATTTTGATATTGCCATTGTTTTCATACATGTCACAGCGCGGAAAAATTTCCTGATTTGAAAGAAAATGATTTATTTTTTCCTGCTCCAGACCTGAAAAAGAAAGTTTTTTATTGTGATTGGAATCCCCAGGTGAAATAAGCGTTTCCCAGAAACCCTGATCCTGATAATGTGCGGTCATTTTGATTAAATCCTTCCATTTTTCCAGTTCCATAAGGAGGCCTCCTTTATAATATTTCCGTTACATCTATCTCTGAATATTGCATATCGACATTTTTAGGTATTTTTATCTCCATATAGCCCTCTTTGCAGCTGGCGGATGATCCTTTTTTCCTGACAATGGCAGGGAGGGTAATAATATGTTTATCGTCTTTTTCGGGAATATGCTCGATAATCATTTGGTTAGAAGTGTGGTAAAGCTTCATTTCTTTTAGCCATTCCTCGTTTTTTATTGGAAATCTCACAAAAACATAATCATGGGTTTCGAAGACGGATGAATTAAGTGGTGCAGAATAATTTGACTGTTGACTAGTTCCGGGGGCTGCAGCATTAAAGCCTTTCATAAAATCCGGTGCTCCAGTCATTCCCTGCATATTCTGAGGAAACATTTGCCCCATGATATTTTTAATATATTTATCAATTTCCTCCGGTTTCATTTGGCTGGGAGGATTCTTCATATCTTTATTAAACGGAAAAAGATTCCACGGGAACATCCTTCTCATCCTTTCCTTGCTAAACTGCCGCAACGGCTAATGATTCAATACTGAGTCATATATTCTATGCAGATAAACGCCTATCTGTTAATAATGGACTCTCTTGCTTGTCTGCTGAATCATGGGCGAAAGCTTCTTATTATTTGCATTAATACACTGTAATTACTACTATATTGATATCAATGTATATAAAATAATTAAATACTGAGGGGTAATTTTGTGAGAAATAAAGCAGCTTTAATCACGGGAGGGGCAACAGGGATCGGGAAAAGAACGGCGAATATGCTTGCCGCTAAAGGCATCGATCTGGTGATCAATTACCGTAGCAGTCAAGAGGAAGCTGTCTCATTGTGCAGGGAACTGACCGAAAAATTCGGCACTAAAAATATTGCTTTGCAGGGAGATATTTCTTTACCGGCGGACTGTATAAAGATGTCCGAAAAAGCTCTTAATGAATTTCAAGTCATCGACATAGTCATTCATAATGCCGGTCCTTATGTGCACGAAAGAAAAGAGATGCTGGATTATTCTTTTGAACAATGGAATTACCTTATTAATGGAAACTTAAATGCGGTCTTTTATTTATCCAAGTTGTTTATACCGAAAATGAGGGAAAATGGATGGGGAAGAATTATCACGATAGGCTTTGACCGTGTAGAATCAGCATCTGGGTGGATATACCGTTCTGCATTCGCGGCTGCAAAAACGGGGGCAGCGTCTTTAACGAAATCCATTGCACTTGAAGAGGCCGGTAACGGAATTACCGCAAATATGGTTTGTCCGGGAGATATTATCGGTGAATGGAAGGAAAGAAATATCGAAGAAGCTGCGAAGGTTCATGATCATGCATCACCAGTCGGAAGGCCGGGTACAGGTGAGGATATTGCCCGTGTAATCAGTTTTCTGACCGATGAAAAATCCGATTTTATTACAGGCGGCATAATCCCGGTTACTGGCGGAAAAGACGTCCTGGGGAAGATTTATCAGGAATGAAAGCGAAAGGCAGAAGAACCGTATTCTTCTGCCTTTTTATATTTACTTCGCTTCCATATATGCAGGGTATTTTCTGTTTTGCAGATAGATCAGCCGGCTTGTTAAAGTAATGGCCCCAGCTGCAAGTCCTGTAATTAAACCGATCCAATAACCATAGGCTCCCCAATCCGTATGATTGGCCAGGTAATAGCCAAACGGCAGTCCGATGATCCAATAAGAAATAAGCGACATAATGAAGGTGACATTCACGTCCTTATATCCGCGCAGCGCTCCCTGTACGGGTGCCTGAATGGCATCTGAAAGCTGAAAGAACATGGCATATATTAAAAATGCAGCTGTTAATTGCAATACATGGTCGTCTTTTGTATAAATCGATGCCACCTCTTTTGGGAAAGCCAAAAGAACAGCTGCACAAATTAATGCCATAAATACAGCAATGCCGACACCGATCCAGCTGTACTCTTTTGCATCCCTGAATCTCTTAGCCCCCGCTTCAAAGCCTACAACGATTGTTAATGCCATTGAAATGCTTAGCGGGATCATATAAAGAAGTGATGCGAAATTGAGGGCAATCTGGTGAGCTGCGATTACGGCTGTTTCAAATGTGCTCATTAATAAAGTAACTGCTGAAAAGATACTGGTTTCGAAAAAAATCGATAAGCCGATTGGGATCCCGATAAGAAGGATTTCCTTCCATTTGCCGATAGAAACAGCATGCATTCTTCTGAAAATTCCATAGTTCGAGAACGGGGAATTTTTATGAATAATATTAATCGAAATAACCATGATCAGCCAGTAAGTAATAGATGAAGCATAGCCTGCACCTGCTCCGCCGAGTTCCGGAAAACCTAATTTGCCATATATAAGTATATAGTTAAAAAAAGCATTGATTGGCAGTGTTAGAAGGGTGATGATCATACTGACTCTGGTCTTTCCAAGAGCATCAATAAACGATCTTAATACATTGTAGACAAACAGGGGAATCAACCCTGTGCTTAAGGCAGCAAGGTAGTTGAAAGCTGTATCCTCGACCCTGTTCTCGAGATTCATTCCACTTAAGATTGGATTTAAGGAGAGTGCTCCTCCTGCATAAACAATTACGGCCATAATGATGGACAGATAAACGCCCTGAATAACAGAAAAAGCAACTTCCTCACGCTGTTTTCCTGCTCCCACGAGGTGGGACACAATCGGGGTAACAGCAAGGAGTATTCCGCTGAGCCCGGTGAATACAGGAACCCATAGAGAAGATCCAATCGCTACACCTGCCAGGTCCTGTGAATCATAGCGGCCGGTCATTAAAGTATCAATAAATGTCATGGAGTACATAGCCAGCTGGGTTACTAGTATTGGAACTAAAATAACCAGCAGCTGATGCAGTTTTTGTTTTTTGCTGTATGTCTGATTCATAAATCTTTCCTCTTCCTATAATGTGACTAGAGAATTATATCATACTAAAGAGAAGCCGGCCCCAAGCAGGTCTTTTATTCAGTATAGTGAGTCCTTAATAAATGTTTCAATTATGTGAACTTTTGCATAACGGGAATAAAAATCCTTCAATCGGCGAGTATAAATAGTAAAAACAGCCATTTCCAAAACACGGCTGAAGGAGGCAGAAAGATGAGCTTCAATATAAATAGGATTAATCCCAATCAGACACAAGTTTCATTTGTGGACGGGCGTTTTGAAACTCTTACCAATGAAGAGCTGGATGAATTGCTGTCCCATTACGGAATAAGAGAAAAAACAGATGAACCGGAAACCAATATTATTAATTGAAAAAATAAAAAGCACTTGCTCTATGCAAGTGCTTAGCGTTTTTATTACTTATAGAGTATATACTTTTGTACTTCGAGAGCTGTCTAGCTCCAGCGCCTACCCCCTCGAGGTGTCGGGGGTGGGCAAGGCGCTTCCGCTTTTCTTTAAGCCTCCAATAATTGGGACGATTCTTGGACTGCTGCTCCATGACGCATTACATGAAGAGTATATAAATCTTTTGGGATCTCATACAGATTGTAAATATCACCATTTGCATTCAGCTGATCATACACAGACTTTCTCGTTTCATTTGCAAGAATGACATAAGGTAGCTTTTCTGCAGCTTTTTGCGAGCGGATATTTTCCTTGCGGATCCTCATAAAAATGGTTTCTATGCCTGTTTCAAAAAAGAGCTCTTCAAAGAAAGCATCTTTTGCTAATTTGTTATACCCCTTGCCATGATAAGGTTTGCCAAGCCATGTGCCGAGAAAGCCGGCATTGTCCTGGATGTCATACAAATTAATCGTCCCAATCGGAGAGCCCCATTCATCAAGAATTGTGCGTGAAATTAATTCACCGCGCTCTTCGGATTCGATTGTCTGCTTTGTAATAAATATAAACTCATCATAACAATTGGCTTTTTGGCGAACAAAAGGGAAGACATCAGGGTGCGTCATTAAATCAAATAAAGCATGGCAGTCGTGAAGATCACGTTTCTTGAGCATAGGTTATCCCTCCAATTGAGGGCAGTCCTACTCCATGCCAAATAGAGCCTTCGGTCCACCCTCGAAATTTTTTATTATGCTGCTAAAAAATTTCGGGGTGGGAATCGAACCCACTAGAACCAGATAACTGGTGGCGCACCATTTGCCTTCCCTATTACTATCGTTTCCGATATTTGATTGTCTGTCATATAGGAAGCAAAAATTTCACTTCACTTTAGGTATAATACTAAAAAAATTTCAAAAAGGAAATAGGTTTTTTGATTATTTTTTTTGCGATTTTATGTCAAATATCACCAGCAATATTCGACACCGTTCTATGACTCCCTGTACACAAAATTTCCGCCTGACATTGTCCATTTTGGCTTGGCTAGAAAGTGAAATGGATGATGATTCCATAGAACTAAATCAGCATCTTTTCCTTCCTCTATGCTTCCAAGCTGATGATCGATTCTGAGGTTTCTTGCCGGCAAAATGGTGATTCCTTCTAGGGCTTTTTGCTCGGAAAGGCCTTCCCGGACTGCAATAGCTGCACACATATTCAAATATTGCACAGGTGTGTATGGATGATCTGTAGTGATGGAGACTTCCACTCCATGCTCTGTCAGCTGCTGATACGTTTTCCAGGTTTTATTTTTCAGTTCCACTTTCGATCTTCTTGTTAGCGTAGGCCCCACTGATACCTTTAAATTTAAGCCTTCCAATTCGTCTGCAATTAAATGGCCTTCTGTGCAATGTTCGATTCGAAGATCGAGATTGAATTCTTCTGCAAAGCGGATGGCAGAAATAATATCATCTGCCCTGTGTGCATGTATTCTGACGGGAATTTCTCTTTTGAGCGCCCTGACAAGCGGTGCAAATCTTAGAGAGTCGGGATTATCGCAATGTAAAGCCTCATAAAAGGCTTCCCTCAGCATTCCCATTATCCCCATTCTTGTTATGGAATCCTTGTTGCCATGACTATGAATCCTCTTTGGATTTTCACCTAGGGCAATTTTAAGGCCGGCTGTTTCCTGGATAATCATCTTGCTGATGTTTTTCCCGGATGTCTTAATAACAGAGGTTGTTCCTCCAATTACATTGGCGCTTCCCGGCATGATGTGGGCAGTTGTTATGCCATATTTCACTGCATCATAAAAGGCGGGATCAAGAGGATATACACCATCCATCGCTCTAATATGCGGGCTTAAGGGTTCAATTGTTTCGTTGGCATCATTGCCTGCCCATCCGGTGCCTTCATCATAAAGACCCAGATGAGTATGGACATCAATGAAGCCCGGAAACAGGTGGTGGCTATGGCAGTCTATAATTTTTACATTGGAATCAGACTTTAAGTTCTTGCCCATCTTTAGTATTTTTCCGTTTTCTACTAGTACATCCCCATGGAAGGAGGGGGATGTCACAGGATATATGACTGCATTTTTTAATAAAATTTTCATCTATATCGTCCTTTGAACCTAAGTATTTGCTTTATTTTACAAAAATGAATCGAAAGTGTGAAGAATTTTCTCAACATCTTTAGCTCAAATAAAAAAAGTGTAAAATTGGAATTCTACACTTTTGGTAAATTTTCTAAGTTAACTTTTCCTCTTCATATAAAACAAGTAAATAGCGCCGGAGACCAAAGCAATAACAATGATCGGCAAGATAAATGGTTTTGCATATTCTTTGATGTCTCTCCAGTGATCACCAAGCTCCATCCCCAATAATAGAAAGAGAACCGTCCAAGGCACCATAGCTGCTAGTGTATAAACAGTAAAGACCGATAAAGGCATTTTGGCTATTCCGGCTGGGATTGAAATGGCATGCCGTATTACAGGTATAAATCTGGCCGTGAAAATTACTCCAGTCCCATACTTTTCGAACCATTTCTCTGATTTATCCAAATGCTTTTTTTGAATCAAAAGATATTTTCCATATTTGTCAAGAACAGGCCGTCCGCCATACGCGCCCAGCCAATAAAGAAACAGTTGGGCAAGTGTTCCGCCTGCAATCCCTGCAAGGAGGGCCCCTAGAAAATGGATATCCCCGGTACTTACTAAAAAGCCGCCATAGCTCAGAACAATTTCGCTTGGGATCACTTCAACCATTAACCCAAGTGCAATGCCGGCATAACCAAGCTGGGATAGCAGTCCAAAAATGCCGGCAATTATTTCATCCATTCTAATACCTCCCCTTTAAAATGTTCCGGTCATTTGCAGGATTATAATTGAGAACCCTAAAATCCAAACGTAGACAGCAAATATCTTCAGGGATTTTCTTTTTAGAAAATTAATCATCCACACGACTGCTGCATAACCGAAAATTGCTGATGACAATGTCGCCATTAACATGCTGCCAAGGGTTATGGCTTCTGTGTGACCGGACATCAATTCGCCAAATTGCATGACAATGCCGCCAGCGATGGCAGGTATGGATAACAGGAATGAAAAATAGGCAGCTGTTTCCCTGTCAAGCTTCCTGAAGAGGCCTGCTGCAATGGTTAAGCCGGATCTTGAAACTGCCGGAAAAATGGCAGCAGCCTGAAAGGTGCCGATAAACAAGGCATCTCCGTACGTGATGCTGTCCATTTTTTTTGCGCCTTTCTTAACACCATCTGCAATCCAGAGTATGAACCCTGTAAATAGAAATTCCCAGCCGATTGTAACACCGGATTTCGAAATTGAATCGAACATGTCACTCAGCAGGAGTCCCACGATTACGGCCGGAATCGTCCCGACTATCAGAAGCATCGATAGCTTGCCGAAGGGCTTCTTAATAATTTGAAGCAATTCATTTTTGTATACGACAAGGACTGCCAGTAAAGTTCCTATGTGCAGCATTGTATCAAGGAAGAGGCCTGCTTCATCAAGGCCAAATAGATGTCTCCCCAAATATAAATGTCCAGTACTGGAAATAGGCAGGAACTCGGTAAGCCCCTGGATGATTCCCAGAATGAAAGCCTCCAGCTTTGACATCATCTGTATATCACCTTCCTAGGCAGGTTTAAGAATAGGCACAGGTAGATGCGCAATGCCTGTCTTTAACATGTGTATTCAAGTTGTCCCAATCGAGAACAGGAAATTAAGGCTGCAGAGGGAATATAAAAAAATATAAAAATACATGAAACCTTTTACAGTGAATATCGTAAATAATATAAAAGAAACATCATTTATATTTGAGGTTAGCCTAGGAGGAAACAGGATGAATGATTATAAAATGCCTTCCAATGATGAAAGGCTTATAGCAGCAGCAATCTATGTAACCAGCTTTTTTACCGTTTTTGTCGGACCGCTGATCATTTGGCTATTGAAAAAGAATGACTCGGAGTTTGTAGATTACCATGGAAAGGAATATTTGAATTTTTTAATTTCCTATTCAATCTACAGCGCAATCAGCGTAGTGCTAATGATCATATTAATTGGGGTCATTACGATTTGGATCGTGGGAATCCTTGCTTTTATCTTTACAGTAGTAGCTGCTGTCAAAGCATATGAAGGAAAGGAATACAGAATACCTTTAGTTTTCAGGATATTAAAATGATGAACACAGTCCAGGGCTTGTTGCCGCTGGGCTTTTTTTAATGGATAATAAAGGTCGCGGGGTGATGTGATGAATAGACTTGATAACAAACAAAGGCTGCTCAAGCTTATGGATATTTTGAGAGAGCAGACAGATGAAGAAAATGAATATACACTGGACGATATAACTGAATGCTTTAAAAAGGAATATGGACCGGATGTGAAATTAAACAAAAATTCATTGAGAGACGATATTGAACATCTGATTGAAGCTAAATTTGATATTACCATTAACCAGGAAAAAGAGGGAATGCCAAAGTTCTACAGCCATCAATACCGTCTATTCGAGCTTTATGAATTGCGCATGCTGATTGATGCCGTTGCTTCTGCACGATTCATCACAAAAGATGAGACAAGACAGCTGATCCGGAAAATTAAAAAGCTGACAAGCATTCATCATGCCAAAAAGCTCCATAATGAAATATTGATCGATTCCTCTGTGAAAAGTGAAAGTAAACTGGTTCGGCTGGCTATCAATGACTTGCATGAAGCCATTTCCGAGCGGAGAATCGTCACATTTCAATATGGAAGATATAATCTCAACAAGGAATTTGTTTTAAGCCATAATGGAGGGCAATACAGGGTCAAACCGCTGGCGCTCACATGGGTAAATGACTTTTATTATTTAATAGCCTACTATTTTGCCAAAGAAGAAATCCGCCATTATCGGATTGACCGTCTACGCAATGTTCATATAACGGAAGAACAATTCGCATATGAACCCTTTGATGTATCCAAGTATGTGAGTTCAACCTTTCATATGTATGCCGGATCTGAAGAGTGGATAAAAATCCGATTCCACAACGATTTGATCAACGTGATAATTGATAAATTTGGGCGGGATGCAGACATAAGAAAACTGGATGAGAACCATTTCGTTTTATCAGCAAAAGCCATTGTGAGTGATGGACTTGTCAAATGGCTCCTCAACTGGGGTAATCAGGCCAAGGTGCTTTCACCATCCTCACTTATTGATCAGGTAACAAACGAAATCAAAAATATGATGGCTGTGTATGAAAAAGAAATGGATTAATCTCAGCTATTAAACTTATAGACACTCCAATAGTGGGGTGTCTTTTCATTAGAAAAATAGTTGAAATCCCTATGAACGATTTTTGTACTTAAACGTCATATGAATGACAGTACAATAAGGGAGGACATCGAAATGGAAATTTTAGAGAGCATTAACTGGGCAATTCTTGCACCCATTGTCATTATTCAGCTAATATTGATGGCCGTTGCGATTATTGATCTCGTAAAAATAGAAAAAGCAAATGGCCCGAAATGGGTATGGGCTCTCGTCATTTTATTTATTAATCTGCTAGGGCCAATCATTTACTTTATTTTCGGAAGGAGAAGCTGAATATGCCGGTTGTAAGCATAACAAATCTTAAAAAGAAGTTTAAGGATCAGGAGGTAATAAAAGGTCTGGATTTTCAATTATCTGAAGGAAAATGTATTGCCCTGCTGGGAGCAAATGGAGCAGGAAAAACAACTACACTTAAGATGCTTGCCGGCCTGGTGAAGCCGGATTCCGGCACGATTGTGTATGAAGGGGGAGAAAAAGCGGATTTTCGAAGATTAATAGGCTATCTTCCTCAATTTCCTGTTTTTTATGAATGGATGACAGGCAGGGAATTTCTTGAATACGCAGGTCAGCTTGCAGGACTTCCCAAAGCAGAAGCAAAAGACAGAGCAGCGGAGCTTCTTAAACTTACCGGTATATCCGAAGCTAAAAACCGCCGGATTGGAAAATACTCAGGAGGTATGAAGCAGCGGCTTGGCATTGCTCAGGCGATCATTCACCGCCCCAAGCTTGTCATGCTCGATGAACCGGTTTCAGCGCTTGATCCATTTGGACGCAGGGAAGTGCTGGAGCTGTTGAACAGGCTGAAAAAAGAAACGACAATTCTGTTTTCCACCCATATTCTAAATGATGCAGAAGAAATATGTGATGAAATTTTATTCCTCCATGGTGGTGAATTGATTGAATCCGGGACATTGGCAGAGCTTAGAACCAGGCATCAGCAGGCTAAGATTGACCTGGTTTTTAAAACGAATACTGGTGAATATGCTGAAGAGATATCTCTGCTTCCGCCTGTTTCTTCAATGGAAGTGAATGGAGATAGGGCAAGCTTTTTGGTGAAGAATATTGAGGATGCCAGGAATTTATTTCTAGCTGAAATTGCGAAACAGAAATGGCCGCTGGTTAAGTTTGAAATCAGCAGAACGAGCCTTGAGGATGTTTTCATGAAGGTGGTGAAAAAATGAAGCAATGGGTAACATTATTAAAAAAAGAGATGCTCGAGCTGGCCAGAAACTTCAAATGGATCTGGGTGCCGTTAACTTTTATTTTGATAGCTGTAAAAGAGCCTCTGACCTTATATTATTTGCCTCAAATTGTTGATTCACTTGGCGGGCTGCCTGAAGGGGCGGTCATCGAGCTTCCTGTTCCTTCAGCCGGTGAAGCGCTTGCTGCAAGTCTTAGTCAGTTCAATACGCTTGGTGTGCTTATTATTGTTTTAATTACAATGGGAAGCATTGCCGGTGAAAGGAAAAGCGGTGTTGCAGAACTAATCCTGGTAAAACCCGTATCGTACGCCGGTTTTGTAACAGCTAAGTGGACCAGTTTGATGATACTCATATGGTTATCATATTTTCTGGGTTACTTCCTCTCCTGGTACTATGTGGGCATATTATTTGAATTTATTCCTTTCGCGGATTTTCTTCAATCCTTCTTTGTTTATGGTATCTGGCTTACCCTTATAATCACTATAGTCATCCTCTTCAATACCTTTGTGAAATCGCCTGGGGCAGTTGGATTTATCTCAATTGGCATTATAGTCATAGTAACTTTATTGAGCACTTCGCTTTCTCATCTGCTGGAGTGGAGTCCGGCCCTTCTGTCTGCTTATACAAATACTTTTATCATGGGCGGTAACTTCCCTGATGAATTATTGCCGAGTATCATTGTTTCTGTAATTGCCATTACGTTTTCCATACTTGCATCCATTGCGATATTTAAACGAAGGGAACTTGCCTGATTTCATGCAAGTTCCTTCCTTTTGGGCATATTTGTATATCGGAGTGTGCTATTTTGGTAGTATGGCTTTAAAAGATAGAAAGGAAGATGAAAGGTGATCAGTGAAACGGGCCTGGTGCTTGAAGGCGGAGGAATGCGTGGAGTGTATACAGCAGGTGTTCTCGAATATTTTCTTGAACAGGACCTCAGCTTTCCTTATGTTATTGGTGTTTCTGCAGGGGCATGCAATGCCGCTTCTTATTTGTCCAAACAAAAGGGCAGAAACAAAATTGTAAACGTGGATTATGTAACAGATCCGCGATATATCTCATGGCGGAATTTCTTTAAATCGCGTCAGTTTTTCGGAATGGATTTTATTTTTGATGAAATACCGAATAAGCTTGTCCCGTATCACTACGAAGAGTTTTATAAAAACCAGTCTGAATTTGTAATTGGAACAACAGATTGCCATACAGGAAAGCCTGTTTATTTCAATAGAAAAGACTATGGGAAAGATGTGCTGAAGGTTTTAAAAGCATCCAGTTCCCTGCCTTTTATTGCACCTGAGGTCGCTTTTAATAATAGGGTCCTCCTTGATGGAGGAATCAGCGATCCCATACCAATCAAAAAAGCACAGCAGGATGGATTCAATAAAAATATAGTAATCCTGACAAGAAACCGGGGCTATTCCAAAAAGCCATCTAAATTTGCTTTTATGGTAAAAAGGAAATATCCCCATTATACCGGGCTGCAAAAAGCACTGTCAGAACGGTACCTGACCTATAACGAGACCCTTCGCTATGTAGAGCAGGAAGAAAAGAAGGGGACAGTTCTTGTCGTCCAGCCGCAGGAGCCATTAACAGTGGGTCGGATGGAACGGAATCCTCAAAAATTGGAAAAGTTATATCTCCAGGGATATGATGATGCAAGAAAATCATTTGATAGAATCAATCAATTCTAACCGTATCTATCAGGGTGCGGGGATATGTCGTATAACAAAAATTGCCGGTATCCTTAATTTGAATAAAATGAAAAAAATGCAGTTAATGCGCTAAAATAATTCTATCAATCAGGCTGGCGGAAACTTTCCATCAGCTTTATTTTTTGAGTGAATTATAAAGAGCTCCCAATAATTAAATCCTCTCATAATTCATTTTTATTGGACCTGATTAATAGAATATAGAGAGAATTAAATAATGCAGGGGAGACTTACTGATGAATATCCAGCACTATTACCAGAAAACAGCTGACATCTCTTTGAATGCAAGCCTTACAGCACTTATGCCCCCAACTTTCTTTCTATTGTTATTCTTTAACAAATTTCCGGGGGCTATTTTCATTGTTATTTTAATCCCTTTTGTTATTTATAGTTTTTTGTGTCATCAAATGTATCTGCTGAATAAACAAAGGGCAGCCGAGGCAGCTGCAAGTAATTATTACTATAAAGGACAAGCCCCACTATCGTTTTTAGAGCAGTCAAGTGTGCTGATCGCTTTTTTGCCGGCTCCTTCTCTCAGAATGGTTATTTTTGATCCCGAAGGAATGTTGATAGGTGAAATCAGAGATATGAAAATGCGGAAGCTTCGCTGGTTCCTTCCTTATTTTATTGACCGATTCTTTCCAAAAAGGCTGGGAATATATGACCATACTGAAAATCTTGAGGCATCAATCATCATCCGTAAAAAGGGAATCGAAATCTTGTCATCAGATGGCCGCTGCAGGGAAATAATCGAATCTAAAAAGGATGGAAACACTCTGCTGTTTCAGAATGGAGATATGCAGTATGCCCTTCCTAAAACCTTTTTACACACAGATCTGCAGGTTTTGGATGATCAATCGAATAGAATTGCACGTCTTCGCAAAGGGTGGATGCCCTTTGAGTGGGGAAAGCGCTTTAAGGATCCAAACACACCTGTCCTATCCTTCAATATTAGTCTGGATGCAAAAGAAAAGTGCAGAATTTATGCCATTTTTGCGGCACTGTTTCTTTATCGCAATCATTAAAGCCATGTGCACATTTATAGATTCTGCATTCCCCATATAGTATGATAAATTCAGCTTAAGTATAGGGAAATCAGTTTAGAGGTGTTGGAATGAAAAAGTTTTTACTGGCAGCTGCAGTTATTGTCCTTTTACTGTTCATTGTTGACAAGACCATTCTTAAGGAAAAGGGAGTAGTAGAGCAAGCTGGACAAATGCAAAAATACGATAAAATTGATGATCCTGAGGATTTGCCTATTGGTTTGGAGAAAGGCAGCCTTGCTCCAGATTTTGAACTTACAGATATGGAAGGAAATCCAGTGAAACTCAGTGACTACAGAGGCAAATCTGTACTTCTGAATTTTTGGGCAAGCTGGTGTCCTCCATGCCGCGCTGAAATGCCGCATATGGAGAAGCTGTATAAAAAGTACAAAGATAAAAAATTCGATATTCTTGCCGTAAATCTAACAAACACTGAAAAGAATAACGGAGACGCTGAGAAGTTCGTGAAAGAGCTGGGTCTGACTTTTACAATCCCTATGGATGTAAAAGGCACTGTTGGTGCGGATTATAATATTATGGCCTATCCTACTAGCTATTTTATTGACTCTGATGGAGTTATTAGAGAAAAAGTTTTGGGAGCCTTAAATGAAGAATATATGGAGAAGGAAATCAAAAAGCTTCCATAAACAAACCGGAGAGCCTTATTAGCTCTCCGGTTTTATATCTGCAATCATATCCTGGTGAAGTCGATTAACGATTACCCTTTTTCTGTATAGCATAATGCCGGCTTCTGCAATATCATTAACGGCAGAGCGATTTATGAATGCCCCGAAAAGCAATCCGGCAATAGGAATCATTTGAAATAGTTTTTTCCAGCCTATTTGGTCCCTGTAAGAAAACACAACCTCTCTCCAGCCTTGAAGCTCAGAAACGACTTCCCTCTTCGGTCCTTCTTCTTTAGAACCAAACATGGTAAGCTGCTGCAGAATAGCTTTTTTTCCAACAATATCACTGGAAACGAATTGAAGGATTTTGACGATGAACATTCTTTCATTTTTATCTGCAGGATCGAAGCCGTAGCAAATCGCAATATCCTGCAGTGTTTTTAATTGAATGCCGAGGAGAAGGGGGATATCAATGGTCAGGGTGAAAATCCCTCCGACTCCTGTTCCCGCACCCTGCAATGCAGCGGTTCTTTTTCGGTTTGAGGTTAGCTTTTCCGCGGCTTCATCCATCTTAACTATAGGCAGGGCTTCTACATCCTTCAGGGTATGTATATTCTGTCCAGGATAATAATTCTTTAAAGCTGCTGCTGAACTTAAATATCTTCCTCCTGATTGAATATACGTGCCAAGCTCATCAAGAATCACTCCAACCTTTTTTTGTATGAACTCCGGTGTGAATCTATCAATAAGTTTGAAAGGAAGCCTCCCGAGCTTCTCCCAAAACCACAAATCACCTTGGTCTTTTTCCCATTCTTCGCATTTCTTTAATTCATTTATAAGCTGTTCTTTCGGTTCAATCATTAGTACCGCCCTTTCTTTCCTTCTTCTATATTTTAAGTATACGGCTGGTTAAAGCAAAAGTTTCAAATCTGTGATAACCAATTCTCTTTGTATATTCCGGCTATTCATGGTAAGATTCTTTTAATAGAATAGGATTTCCTTCGGGGCAGGGTGAAATTCCCAACCGGCGGTGATGAGGGTATGCCCTCTTAGTCCGTGACCCGGTTTTATTAGCAGAGATAGGTGCTTAATAATAGCGGTGGATTTGGTGAAATTCCAAAGCCGACAGTGAAAGTCTGGATGGGAGAAGGAATGAGTATAGTAACGCGTTTAAAATTTCATTTTTTAAACGCTTATTTCGTCATGATTTTTTGCCCCGTTTCACCTTCTGGTGTACGGGGTTTTGCCGTTTCATATTTAATTTGGAGAAATTATAAAGGAAGGAGGACTCACATAATTTGAACCACCAGGAATATATGAAGTTAGCCATCAGTCTGGCAGCGGCAGCCAAAGGACAAACAAGTCCTAACCCGCAGGTGGGTGCGGTTGTTGTTAAAAATGGTGAAATTCTGGGGATGGGTGCTCACCTGAAAGCGGGAACTCCCCATGCAGAAGTCCATGCGATTGCTGCGGCTGGCGATGAGGTTAAAGGCGCTGATATTTATGTCACTCTTGAACCGTGCAGCCATTTTGGCAGGACTCCACCATGCGCAGACTTAATTATTAATTCAGGAATTAATAGGGTTTTTATTGCTTCTGCCGATCCAAATCCTCTGGTGTCAGGCAAAGGAATCCAAAGGATGCAGGATGCCGGTATTGACGTGGTGACCGGTTTATTGAAAGAGGAAGCAGATGCCTTAAACGAACCATTTTTCCATTTTATAAAAACAAAGACACCATACGTAACCATTAAAGCAGCTTCATCGTTTGATGGGAAAACAGCTGCAAAAACCGGTGACAGCAAATGGATTACCTCTCCAGAATCCAGGCAGGATGTACACCGTCTACGGCATGAACATGACGCAATACTTACAGGTGTAAATACGATCATTCACGATAATCCCCTTTTAACCGCCAGGCTGCCCCAAGGCGGAAAAAATCCCATTCGAGTTGTTTTAGATACAAATCTCAGAATTCCGGCAGACGCAAATGTCATCCGAGATCAGTCAGTTAAGACCATCATCTTTACCGGCTGTGAAATAGATTCGACAAAAGCAGAGGAAATAAGGAAGTATAAAACAGAAGTTTTTTCTTTTCCTGCTAATGAAGTGCCGATTAAAGAAGTATTAAAAAACTTAGGTGAAAGAAACATCATGACTTTATTTGTTGAAGGCGGGTCTGAGATCCATGCTTCATTTATTAAAGAAGGTTTCTTTCAGCAGATGATCCTCTATATGGCTCCTAAAATTATTGGAGGCAATAAGGCGATTCCATTTATTGGCGGGGATGGTGCCGACTATGTAATAGACTCCCCTGTACTGGAATTCACAGAAATCAAAAGGATTGGCGGAGACCTTCGAATAACCGCAAAACCGCTGAGGGAGGCCAGGCAATAATGTTTACAGGAATTATTGAGGAGCTTGGAACCGTAAAAAAAGTAGTCCAGCAAGGCAAGGCGATGAAACTGACGATTCAGGCCTCCAAAGTTTTATCAGATGTCCAATTGGGGGACAGCATTTCGGTAAATGGCGTGTGTCTCACGGTTACGGAATTTGCAAAAAATGAATTTTCAGCAGATGTCATGCCTGAAACGTTCAAAAGTACTTCGCTTTCAGCCATTAAAGAACGAACAAAAGTCAATTTGGAAAGGGCGATGTCGGCAAATGGCCGTTTTGGCGGGCACTTTGTGACAGGGCATGTGGATGGTACAGGTCAGATCCTCAAAAAGACATCGAGTGAAAATGCTATTTATATACAAATATCTGTGCCGGCTGCCTTAAGCCATTTGCTTATTATGAAAGGTTCTGTCGCTGTGGATGGGATTTCCCTGACTGTATTCGGCAATGAAGACAATACCGTTACCGTCTCGATCATTCCCCACACAGCGAGTGAAACGGTACTAGGGTTCAAAACAGTTGGAGACATTGTCAATCTCGAGTTTGACATGCTTGCCAAATACCTATATTCCTTCATGAACAGGCAGCAGCAGGAGAACACACCGCCTAAAGAAGGAATATCAGAAGGATTCCTTAAGGAGAATGGCTTTTTATAATTTGCAAAAGGAGGGGCAATAAACCATGTTCAGTGAAATAAATGAGGCTTTGGAAGATTTAAAAGCAGGAAAAGTCATCATTGTCTGTGATGATGAAGACAGGGAAAATGAAGGGGATTTCCTGGCAATCGCGGAATATGCGAAACCGGAAACCATCAACTTTATGGCCAAAGAAGGAAGAGGCCTGATTTGTACACCCATCACTGAGGAGCTGGCTGAAAAACTGGAACTGAATCCGATGGCAGAAGTCAATACTGACAGCCATGGAACAGCTTTCACAGTCAGTATTGATCATGTGAAAAGCACTACAGGCATAAGTGCTTTTGAGCGTGCTTTCACAATAAAAGAAATGCTCGAGGGTGACGCTAAGCCCTCAGATTTCTCCCGTCCGGGACATGTTTTTCCTTTAGTTGCAAAAAAAGGAGGAGTCCTTAGGAGGGCTGGCCATACTGAAGCGGCAGTTGACCTGGCTCGTCTTGCCGGTGCTGCACCTGCCGGGGTTATCTGTGAAATCATGAAAGATGATGGAACAATGGCGCGCGTAGATGACCTTGAAAAAGTGGCAGAAAAGTTTAACTTAAAAATGATCACGATTCAGCAATTGATCGAGTATCGACTGAAACATGACTCCATTGTAAAAAGAGAAGTGGAGATTCAGCTTCCAACAGAATTTGGAGATTTTAAAGCAGTAGGCTATACAAACACTGTTGATGGAAAAGACCATGTTGCTCTTGTAAAAGGAGAAATTGATGAAAATGAACCCGTATTGCTTCGTGTTCATTCTGAGTGCCTGACCGGAGATGTATTCGGGTCTAACCGCTGTGACTGCGGACCCCAGCTTGAAGCAGCACTTGCACAGATTGAGACAGAAGGCCGGGGAATTCTTTTATACATGAGACAGGAAGGACGCGGCATCGGCCTGATTAATAAATTGAAAGCCTATAAGCTTCAGGAAGAGGGATATGATACCGTTGAGGCAAATCATAAGCTCGGATTTAAGGACGATCTTCGCGACTATGGGGTAGGTGCACAAATCCTAAGGGATCTGGGGGTAAAAAAAATGCGCCTCCTAACCAATAATCCCCGCAAGATTGCAGGATTAGGAGGTTATGGCCTGGAGGTAGCCGAACGGGTTCCTCTTCAAATGCCTGCCAAATCTGAAAATGAGAATTACTTAAAAACAAAGAAAACGAAACTTGGGCATTTATTACAATTTTAAGGGAGCGATTTGAGATGAAAAAGGTAATCGAAGGACATTTAGTAGGAACAGGATTAAAAATGGCAATTGTCGTGTCGCGTTTTAATGAATTCATTACGGGCAAGCTTTTAAGCGGAGCGGAAGATGCACTTAAGCGCCATGGAGTGAGTGAAGAAGACGTGACAGTAGTATGGGTTCCTGGAGCATTCGAAATCCCGCTTGCAGCTAAAAAGCTATCCCAATCCGGAAAATATGATGCAGTTATTACACTTGGCACAGTAATCCGCGGAGCTACTCCACATTTTGATTATGTCAGCGGCGAAGTGGCAAAAGGAGTATCAGCGACAGCATTGCAGAGCGGTGTCCCTGTTATTTTCGGAGTTCTGACAACTGACACGATTGAACAGGCTATTGAGCGTGCTGGCACTAAAGCAGGAAACAAAGGATGGGAAGCAGCTGTTGGAGCTATTGAAATGGGCAATCTGTATAGACAGTTAACAGATGGTGAATAAAGGTTTCATATCTTATTAAGTATGGTTGTTGGAAAGATAGGGAGCGGCATATCAAATCGGCGTGAGAATTCACGCTGATTTTTTTAAAAATAAATATGAGCAGACGTCTGACCTTTCTATTGGCAGAATGAATTTTTTTTGATAAAATACTGCTTGTGGCTCACCCGTGTTTATATCTGCGGGGAGAGCGGGTAGGGAGAGGGCTAATTGAATAGATAGGTAGTATTTATGAATAAGTGGTTTAACCGGCTTTTTCAGCTGAATTCAAATGGAACAACTGTTAAAAGGGAGGTTATGGCTGGGGCAATCGGCTTTTTTACGATTGTTTATATTATTGCAGTTAACTCTCTAATTCTCTCTGAAGCAGGAATACCTTTGGAAGCAGCTATTTTTGCAACCATTATAACATCGGTTGTCGGCTGTTTGATTATGGGGTTTTGGGCAAATGTACCGATCCTCCTTGTGCCTGGAATGGGAATCAATGCTTTATTCTCCTATACTATGGTCCAGTCCATGGGCTTATCCTGGCAGGAAGCATTGGCTGTAGTATTCATATCCGGTCTGATCTTTGTTTTCGTGGCTTTTTCGCGATTTGCACAGACATTAAGTGAATCGATTCCAAATTCACTGAAAGAAGCGATCACAGTGGGACTGGGGCTTTTCCTGATGCTGATTGGACTTGAAAAAGGCGGTATCGTTGAAAAAGGGACGAACTCCATTATTGCTTTAGGTGAGCTTGGCGACCCGCAAGTGCTTGCAACCATCTTAACGTTCCTGCTGGCCATCATTTTATTCATGCGGAACGTACCTGGCAACTTTTTAATTACTGTTGTGGCAGGAACACTGATCGCATGGGCTTTTGGGCTGATAGATGTGCAGAAGACTGATGAAAAGTCGTTCGCACTCTCTGATTATATGGAAGTATTTGGGGCAATGTCATTTGATAACTTGCTTTCCGTCACTTTTTGGATTGCCATTTTTTCTTTGACAATGGTTCTGGTTTTTGAAAATATCGGATTAGTCCATGGTCATGTTGGTTTTATTAACAGGCCGGAACAGTTTAAGCGTGCTTTTCAGGCAAATTCTGTTTCAGCATTATTGTCCGGTATTTTTGGGACAAGCCCGACTGTTGCAACGGTTGAAAGTGCAGCAAGTATGGCTGCCGGGGGACGTACAGGATTGACAGCAGTTACAACCGGGATGCTGTTTGTGCTATCCGCATTCTTTATTCCTGTTATTAAGTTGATCCCCAACAGCGCGATTGCCCCTATTCTGATCATTATTGGCGGACTGATGCTTCAAAACATCCGCAATCTTGATTTAAAGGATATGAGCGAAAGCTTTCCGGCTATCTTTATCATTGCCATGATTCCGTTCACTTACAGTATTGCGGACGGCATTGCCATTGGATTTATTCTTTATCCAATCTTAAAGATTTCGATAGGCAAAGCAAAGGAAGTTTCATTTGCTTTATATGTAATAGCTGCTTTGTTTTTATTCAACTTTGTTTTTCATGTGATTAGTTAATATAGATAATGGGATGCCTTTATATGGGGCATCCTTTTTCTTTTTGTGGAAAACTGTTTTTCGCAAGGTTTGCTGCTTTATGTATATTCTTTGCTGAGTTGATTGGGGCGGAAATAAACGGACAACATTAATAGAAAAATACACTGCGAAAAAAGGAAAATTCTAAATAAAATAAAAAAATTCTATATATTCAACAAGTTTCGACACGCGTAATAACTAACCTGAGTTAGAATAGGTCTATAGTAATAGGCGTTTTCGGAGGTATGTCAATGGAAGTGTTTGTAGCAAGACAGCCGATTTTTAACTCTAAGGAAGAAGTGTTCGCTTATGAACTTCTCTATAGAAATAATCAGGTAAATGCATTCCCTGATATAGACGAAGATCAGGCTACGGCTGAGGTTATTATTAATAGTTTTTTAAATATCGGTATTGATCAGCTATCTGATGGAAAACCGTGCTTTATAAATTTCACGGAAAAATTGCTGAAGCTCAGGGTGCCTGCTTATTTCAGGCCTCGTGAAATTGTTGTCGAAATCCTTGAAACGGTGGAACCGAGCGCAGATCTTGTCAGGATATGCAGGGATTTAAAGGAGCTTGGCTATCAGATAGCATTGGATGATTATGTATTCAATCTAACCAATCCATTTGCAAGACAATTGCTGAAATATGCAGACATCATTAAGGTGGATTTTCTTAACACCCCAAAGGATATGCGGGAAAAAATAGAAATGCTTGTTAACCAGCTTAAAATAAAAACAGTGGCTGAAAAGGTTGAGACCAGAGAGGAATACGAGGAAGCCAAAAGCAAGGGATATGATTATTTTCAGGGTTACTTTTTTGCGAAGCCTGTTATTATGTCTACACATGATGTACCGGCATATTTTCAATCCTATTATGAGATGATTCAAAACCTGTCAAAAGAGGAGCCAAGTCTTGACCGCATAACCGAGTTAATAGAACGTGACATATCACTTTCTTATAAATTGCTGAGACTGATAAACTCACCGGCTTATCGTCCTAAGCAAAAGATAAATTCAATCCGGCAGGCCATCGTTCTCCTGGGTCTGATAGAACTTGAAAAATGGATCTATGTACTGGCAGTAAGGGAAAATATCGTTAAAAATTCTCAGATGGCTGAAGAGACCATCAGGTTATCAATGACTCGCGCGAAAATGTGTGAGGAAATTGGCAGACTTCAAACGGGAAAAAGCGTTTCGTCAAGCTATTTTATGACAGGAATGTTTTCATTAATGGATTCATTGCTTAATATCCCGATGAAGCAAATTCTTGATGAGCTTCCCCTGCAGGATAATATTTGTGAAGCCCTCCGCGGAGAAAATAATAATCTTAAAGAGATACTAGATCTTGCTGTTGCAGTAGAGAAAGCACAATGGAGCAGCATCAGTGAAATGTGCGAGAAGCTGAATGTTGATGAAAAAACTATTTTTAGGATCTATGCAGAAGCATTAGCCTGGTCCAATCAGCTGCTGAACCCTGAAAAGATCACAAACTAAGGCCGCAAGGTTTGTAGAACTATATTCTCCGAGTCTATATAATATAGAAAACAATTATTGAATAATAAAAGCTTTTATGGCACTCTTATCTATAAGTTGAGTTACTAATGGTCTGGAGGTATTACATTGAACATTGAATTATTGAAATGTCATGGATCAGGAAATGATTTCTTTATTATAGATGAGATTTCCAATACGTATCATTTTACAGAAAATAATCGCGCTGAGCTTGCGAGAGCCATATGCGACCGCAGCACTGAGCTGGGCTCCGATGGAATTCTTTTCGTATTAAAAAGCGAAAAAGCAGATGCCAGGATGCGTGTTTTTAATCCGGATGGATCTGAAGCCTCAATGTGCGGAAATGGATTGAGATGCGTTGCCCGTTATGTTTGTGAACTTCTTGGGCTGAAAGAAGCTATCATAGAGACCATGAAAGCTGATTTACAGGTGAAAAAGCAAGAAGACATCTTTGAGGACATTCCAACATACCTGGTTGAGATTTCACCTGTTTCATTTGACCTGAAGGATCTTCCTTTAGTTCTCGATAAAGATACTGTCATTAATGAAAAAGTCAGCGGAATATCAGAGGATTTGGATTTCACAGCCTTAGCAGTCCCTAATCCCCATTTTATTTCGATTGTGGAGAAGGAGCAAATAGCATCTGATCTGCAAAAAGATATCAGCGAATATTTGAACGGGCCGAATGAGTTTTTTCCTGATGGGGTAAATGTCAGCTTTGTGAAGCCATTAAAACAAGGGCAGATTTATGTACGAACATTTGAACGGGGAGTCGGGTTTACCAATGCCTGCGGTACGGCCATGTCCGCCTCGACACTTGTCACTTGCATGAATGGGCTGAATAAAATCGAAGAGCCTGTAGAGGTATATAATAATGGCGGAAAGGTGCGCTGTGTAGTCCATGAAGAGAACGGCAGGCAATCTATTGACTTAATTGGAAATGCCAGCTATGTTTACCGCTGTGAAGCAGATATCAACATGGAAAACCCTGCAGAGTTTTCACTTTCCCCTAAAGAGGAATATACTGGAGAAATTAAGCAGTATGCTAAACTTCAGGAATATGCTCAGGCAGTACTTAATGAATGGTTGTAGGATAAGGCATGGGGCCTTATCCTTTTTTATTGTTCTGCTTTAAGAAGTCCAGCACTGGTGAAAAAGGCTGAATTTCCTTTGTTTGAAAATACGTGTTAAAAGGATCGCCATCGCTGTTGATTCTTTTGATCATATTGGTTATTTGAAATCTTTCCATGGACAGCTTTTCGCCAACTTCCTCCCAAAACAGCGGAGCGGCAACCGTAGCCGCTTCATTTCCTCTTGGTGAATAGGGGGCTATGATCGTCTTTCCTTCTGCATGCTGGATATAATCTACATAAAGCCGCCCGCCCCGGTTTTTCTTTAATCTTTCAATTGTAAAGGAATCCGGGTCTTTGTTTAGGAGATACTGGGCAATGAATTCTGTGAACAGCCGTGTATCATCAAAGGTATAAGTATTTTCCGGCAAAGGAATATAAACCTGCAATCCTTTATTGCCTGATGTTTTAACGAAGCTAATTAATTTCAGCTGATCAAGCACCTCTTTAATGTAAACAGCGGCTTTAATGGCCAGGGGAAAAGCGTCCCGGGAAGGCGGATCCAGATCAAAAACGATTTCACTTGGTCCGGAGCTTTCCAGCGTTTTGAACGGTATATGAAATTCAAAAGCAAGCTGGTTGCCAAGCCACAACAGTGTTTTTAAATGATTGCAGACTATATAATCAATACCTTCTGACATTTCGGTTTCTACAAAGCCTGGTGCGTATTCCGGGCAATTTTTCTGGTAGAAGGGTTCGCCAAAAATCCCATGGGGGTAGCGGATAACGGTTAAAAGCCTGTTTTTTAAAAAAGGCAGCATATAAGGTGCAATTTCTCTTAAAAAATGAATGTAATCAATCTTTTGAATAGCCGGCGTTTTCCATAATGGTTTTTCCGGATGCGTGATTTCTATCTCGGGAGGCAGGTTTTTCTGCTGCTGTAAAAATTGATCATATGTGCAGGCATCAGGCTTCAAATCGAAACGAAACTGGTGAAAGTGCGGCTCCCGCATCTGCTCTTCATAGATCTCGAGATATTTAACATCCACACAGATCGCAGGTTCTACATATATGAATTGGCTGTTCTCGTCTGCTTTATTTTCTTTGATTATTTGAAATAAGGCTTGTTTTTCGTCCGGCTTCAAGCCAAAAAGAAACTGCCCGATTGTAATCACAGAATCTCCCTGGTAGACACCGGCATAAAAGTAGCCATTTGATTTTTCATAAGCAGTGATAAAGCAGGAAACGTATTTCCAGTTCTTAAATTTCAGCCATAAAGAGGATCTCTTTCCTTCTTCCCATTTATTCTTCTTCTGCTTTGCCACAATTCCTTCACCGTCATGAAGAACGATTTTTTCCCAAAGTTCGTTAAAACTTCGGTATGGAGGGATTAATTGTATCAGTCTGGAATCCTTCTCATCCGGTTTTAAAGGTAAATTACAATCTTTAAATAAGGCTTCAAGCTCTGCTTTTCTGGCGAAGTACTCTTTATTGGCAATTTTTCTGCCATTTATTATCAAAATGTCAAAAATAAGAAGACGGCAGGGAGCTGTTCTTGCTTTCTCAAGAATCTTTTTTTCAGATCTCATTCTGCCCCTGACCTGAATGGATCCAAAATGAGCTTTATAGGCATTCTCCAGCAAGACTAATTCTCCATCTAATATAAGTGGAAGGTATGGTTCGAATTTATCTTTGTGCTGTTCCAGGAAAGCTTTAATTTCCGGGAAAAGATTTAATAAAGGTTTATCGTTCCTGCTTGTCAGCGCAGGTTCCTTGTCCCAGTGCAAGATCGCTCTAAATCCATCATACTTTGCTTCAAACAGCCATTCCTTCTCATCCGGAACATCGAAAGTTAATGTAGGAAGCATAGGTCTCATTCATTTGGCCTCCTTTGCAATCGTCATTATAGTTTTGTCATTTGCCGCTAAAACTACTCAGTTTCCAATTCTTTTAGCGTATTTCCGATTTTGTTAATACACAAATTAGGAGTAATACATTAAAAAGAATGGGAGTCTGACTATGCATACGATGTGGAAAGGAAGCATCAGTTTTGGGCTGGTGAATATACCAATTAAGCTGCATTCGGCTACAGAAGATAAGGATATTAAGCTGAGAAATCTTCATAAGGAATGTCATTCGCCAATTAAGTATGAGAAAACATGTCCTGTTTGTGAAAAGGAAATTAAGAACGAGGATATTGTAAAAGCTTATGAATACACAAAAGGAAAGTTTGTCGTTTTAGAGGATGAGGATTTAGAAAAGCTTAAACAGGAAAATGAGGATAAAGCTGTCGAAATTATGGACTTTGTAAATATACAGGAGATTGATCCTATTTATTATAATCGTACGTATTATATGTCTCCTGGGGACGGTGGAGGAAAGGCATATTCTCTTTTGAGAAAAGCGCTTGAGACTTCTGAAAAAGTCGGTTTGGCAAAAATCATTATCCGTTCCAAGGAACAGCTGGCTGTGGTCCGTGTATATGAAAACACGCTTGTTATGGAAACGATCCATTACCCGGATGAAGTACGGAAGGCTGCTGATGTGCCAAATGTGCCTGCAGAAGACAAAGTGACAGAGAAGGAAATCGATACTGCCATCATGCTGATTGATCAATTAACCACGGAATTCAAGCCTGAGAAATATAATGATGACTACCGTACTGCCCTTTTGGAGCTTATTGAAGCAAAACGGACGGGCAAAGATATCGTCACCCCTGTTGAAAAAGAGCCTGCCGCAAATGTCACCGATCTTATGGCTGCACTGCAGGCATCCATTGATAAAACGAAGCCTGGTGATGCTGAAACAAAGAAAAAGCCTGCAGCTAAAAAGAAACGTGCTTCAACAAAAACAAAGGCTAAAAAGCAAGCTTGATGAACTGAAACCGGATTTGCAGATGCAAACCCGGTTTTTTACTGGAAAGCTGCAAATGCAGAAAATTTAATAAAACCTTCAAAAATATGTTCCTCTTATAGGAATCAGTGGTAATTCTATAAGAAAAAGGATTTGTTGAAAATGAAATTGAAGAATTTAACATTAGTAAATATCTTTTACCTAGCTTTGGCGGCAGCAGTTTTCGGCGGATTTATGCTGTTATTTATTGAAATAGTCGACGAATTAAAGGAAAATGAGCTAATTCGTTTCGACGAGTCTGTGATCCATTATATACAGGCATTTATTTCTCCCCGGCTCACAGAGTATATGAGTGTAATTACTTTTTTAGGGTCCGTAAAGTGGCTGGCTATTTCTGTAACTTTGGCCGCTGTACTATTGTGCCTGTTTAAAAAGAGATCACTTGCTTCGTTCATGGTTCTTTCATCGGGTTTCGGAGCACTATTCAACCTGCTGCTGAAGTGGATCTTTAAAAGAGAACGTCCGGATATCAGACCTCTGATCGAAGAGCAGGGGTTCAGTTTTCCGAGCGGACATTCAATGGGATCTTTTATTTTTTATGGCTCACTTGCCTATATGATCATCCATCTGGCAAAACGAAAGCGCTGGAAGGCTGCATGGACAGTGATGCTGGGATGCTTTATCATCATGATAGGATTAAGCCGCATTTATTTAGGTGTTCATTTTCCAAGTGATGTAATAGCTGGTTTTGCAGCCGGAGGTGTCTGGCTGACCATCATGATTATTGCATTCCGCTATTATGAGTACCGCAAAAATATATAATAGGTATTGAGAAATACGCACATTCTTAATAACATAGGGAAATAACCGAAACAGGAGTGGAAAGAATGAATCAAAAAATTTTGCCCGCATCATCCAATATGAAAGAATTTGAAAAGTTCCTAAAAAGTCCCTTTGAAATTGGTGTGTTTCTCGATATGCATATTTCACAGCTGAAACATGTTTCGCAGATGGCAAAGGTACATAACAAAAAAATGATTTATCATGTTGATCTGATTCATGGCTTAAAAAGCGACGACTATGCCGTTGAATATATTTGCCAGGAATACAAGCCATACGGGTTAATTTCTACAAAATCCAGCGTCATCCTGAAAGCAAAGCAAAAGGGTGTGATTGCTGTCCAGAGGATTTTCCTCATCGATTCGCACGCACTCGAAAAGAGTTATAAATTAGTCGAGAAAACCCGTCCGAACTATATAGAAGTTTTGCCTGGAGCCATGCCATGGATGATCAAAGAAGTGAATGAGCGTTTGAATACCCCTATTTTTGCAGGAGGCCTCATCCGTTCAGAAGAAGAGGTGAGGAATGCGCTTGATGCGGGAGCGGTTGCCATTACAACTTCAAAAATTGAATTATGGGAAAAGTTTTCATGAAGAAGTTCATGTATCGTTTGACAACGTTTTCATAGATTTGTATACTGGGAGTAACAAGTTAATTTATGTGTCGGAGATTAGGAGATTCACACAGTTTAGCCTTTTTAGGCTTAATCTGTCGTGGGTCTCCTTTTTTGTTTTCCGATCAGCCAAAAATGGAAAGGGGATTATCGGATGTCTGCTTTTATGGGAGAAATGATTGGAACAATGATCTTGATTGTTTTTGGAGGAGGCGTTGTTGCCGGGGCGAACTTAAAAAAGACTTTCTCTTTTAATGGAGGGTGGATTGTTATCACGATTGCCTGGGGACTTGCTGTAACCATGGGGGTTTTTGCTGTAGGATCGATTAGCGGAGCACACTTAAATCCTGCTGTAACCATTGGATTTGCGCTTAGCGGTGATTTCCCGTGGCAGGACGTACCCGGGTATATTCTGGCTCAGATCCTGGGCGGGTTCCTTGGAGGGGTGATTGTATTCCTTCACTATCTGCCGCATTGGAAGGAAACAGAAGACCAGGGGGCAAAGCTTGCTGTTTTCTCAACAAGTCCTGCCATTCCACATACTTTTTCAAATTTATTGAGTGAAATAATCGGGACGTTCATTCTTGTATTGGGTTTGATGTTTATAGGAGCAAATCAATTTACTGAAGGGTTAAATCCGATTGCTGTTGGCCTTCTCATTGTTGTGATCGGCATGTCGCTTGGAGGGACAACCGGCTATGCAATTAATCCGGCCCGTGATTTGGGGCCGCGCATTGCCCATTTTCTTCTTCCCATTGCAGGCAAAGGGAAATCGAACTGGGGATATGCATGGATCCCGGTAGCCGGGCCAATCCTTGGGGGATTAATGGGATCAGCGTTCTATCAGGTGATGTTCGATGGCAAGGCTTCAGGTATGTTATGGGGAGTGCTGGGTGTTAATATAATAGTATTAATTCTTTCGTATATTTTTGGCAGAAAACAGCAGGGAGAAGTTGATTCTTCTAAAGTGGCTGCATAAATAAGAGTATTGAACGAGATTAGGAGGAGTATATTATGGAAAAATATATTTTATCATTAGATCAGGGAACTACAAGTTCACGAGCCATTCTTTTTAATAAAAAAGGAGAAATTGTGCACACGGCACAAAAAGAGTTCACACAGCATTTTCCAAAGCCTGGCTGGGTTGAACATAATGCTAATGAAATATGGGGTTCAATTTTATCGGTGATTGCAGGGGTTTTTTCAGAATCCGGCATAAAGCCTGAGCAAATTGCGGGCATTGGCATTACAAATCAGAGGGAGACAACTGTTGTTTGGGATAAAGAAACCGGGACCCCGATTTACAATGCGATTGTATGGCAGTCAAGGCAGACCAGCGAAATTTGTGATGACTTGAAAAAGAAAGGCTATAACGGCCTGTTCAGAGAAAAAACCGGCCTATTAATTGATGCATATTTCTCAGGAACAAAGGTTAAGTGGATATTGGATCATGTGGAAGGGGCTAGGGAAAAGGCGGAACAGGGAAAATTATTGTTTGGAACCATTGATACATGGCTTATCTGGAAGCTATCAGGAGGGAAAGCGCATGTGACCGATTACTCCAACGCCTCCCGCACATTAATGTTTAATATCCATGAACTTAAGTGGGATGAAGAGCTCCTGAATATTCTTGAAGTCCCGAAAGCGATGCTGCCTGAAGTGAAGCCATCTTCCGAGGTGTATGCTAAGACCATTGACTATCACTTTTTCGGAAAGGAAGTACCGATCGCCGGTGCGGCGGGGGATCAGCAGGCTGCGCTGTTTGGACAAGCATGCTTCGAGAAAGGAATGGCTAAAAACACTTACGGCACAGGCTGTTTCATGCTTATGAATACAGGTGAAAAAGCAGTGCAGTCTGAACATGGACTTCTAACAACCATTGCCTGGGGACTTGAGGGGAAAATTGAATATGCATTGGAGGGCAGCATTTTTGTTGCGGGCTCTGCTATTCAATGGCTCCGAGATGGGTTGAGAATGCTTAAAGATGCAAAGGACAGTGAAAGCTACGCCAAAAAAGTGGACTCGACAGATGGAGTTTATGTAGTTCCGGCCTTTGTTGGCCTTGGGACGCCATATTGGGATAGTGATGTAAGGGGAGCAGTTTTTGGAGTCACACGTGGGACGTCCAAAGAACATTTTATTCGTGCAACACTTGAGGCACTGGCTTATCAGACAAAAGATGTCCTCTCTGCGATGGAAGCTGACTCTGGCATTGAACTTAAAACACTTAGAGTGGATGGAGGTGCCGTGAGAAATAATTTCCTGATGGAGTTCCAGTCAGATATTCTGGACGTTCCCGTAGAAAGGCCGGTAATCAATGAAACTACTGCACTGGGGGCAGCTTACCTTGCGGGATTGGCTGTCGGGTTCTGGGAATCACAGGAGGAAATTGCTGAGCAGTGGGCAATTGATGAATCTTATCATCCTTCAATGGAAGAGAAAGTCCGTGAAGATCTTTATCAAGGCTGGAAAAAAGCTGTAAACGCAGCTATTGCATTTAAATAATCTGAAGTAAGTTTTCTGCACAAATCATATCCTATATGTTATAATAAACTTAAGTTAATAGTTCGGCAGGAGATGCGGAGAGACCACAAAATCATTATCGTCTTATCGATAATGTATTTTGTGGTCTCTTTTTATGTCTAGCTACAGCGCCTACCCCCTCGAGGTGTCGGGGGTGGGCAAGGCGCTTACGCTTTTCTAATTCCCTGCTTTAAAAGGGCAGTTACAACTACTAGCCTTTTCAATAAGGAGGAGACAGCAATGACATTTTCTAATTTAAATCGTACTGACATGTTAAATACACTTACAGCGGAAGAATTTGATGTTCTGATTATTGGCGGCGGCATAACGGGAGCAGGAATTGCTCTGGACGCGGCAACACGGGGAATGAAAACAGCGCTCGTTGAAATGCAGGATTTTGCAGCGGGAACCTCCAGCCGTTCAACCAAACTGGTTCACGGAGGATTAAGATATCTTAAGCAATTTGAAGTTAAAATGGTAGCCGAAGTCGGAAAGGAGCGGGCGATTGTATATGAAAATGGGCCCCATGTGACTACGCCGGAGTGGATGCTGCTTCCAATGCATAAAGGAGGCACGTTTGGAAAATTCTCAACTTCAATCGGCCTTAGAGTATACGATTTTCTCGCAGGCGTCAGAAAGTCTGAACGAAGAAATATGCTCAGTGTCCGGGAAACACTGTCAAAAGAGCCTCTTATAAAGAAGGATGGACTAAAGGGCGGCGGCTATTATGTGGAATACCGCACAGATGATGCCCGTCTTACAATAGAGGTAATGAAAGCTGCAGCAGATAAAGGCGCTCTTCCAGTTAACTATTTGAAGGTCGAAAATCTTTTATATGATGAACAAGGTAAAGTATGCGGAGCTGCTGCTGCAGATCAGCTGACAGACAAGGTTCATGAAATCAGAGCGAAAAAAATCATTAACGCTGCTGGTCCCTGGGTTGATTCTATCCGTGAGAAAGACGGTTCCAGGAAAGGAAAGACCCTGCGTCTGACTAAAGGTGTTCATTTGGTAATCGACCAATCCAAGTTCCCATTGAAACAGGCTGTATACTTTGATACTCCTGATAAAAGAATGGTATTTGCCATACCGCGAGACGGAAAAACATATGTGGGGACAACGGATACTTTCTTTGATTCAGATCCTGTAAATCCTAAAATGACTGCAAATGACAGAACCTACATTATTAACGCTATTAACTTTATGTTCCCTTCTGTGAAAATAGCGGAGAATGATATTGAATCAAGCTGGGCTGGTGTTCGTCCGCTTATTTGGGAAGAAGGAAAAGACCCTTCCGAAATATCACGCAAGGATGAAATTTGGGAGTCGGATACTGGTTTACTGACAATTGCCGGCGGGAAACTGACCGGGTACCGGAAAATGGCCGAAACCATTGTTGATTTGCTTGCTGAAAAATTTAAACAGGATTCGAATAGGACATTTAGCAGCAGTATCACAAAAACACTGCCCATTTCTGGAGGGAATGTAGGGGGATCAACCAAGTTCCAGGAATTTATTATGTTCCAGATTGATAAAGGAACTAGTATTGGTCTATCAGCTGAACAGTCTAATCACCTCGTTAAAATGTATGGTTCTAACGTTGGCATCATTTTTAATATGATTGAAGCGGACAGCGGTGAAGCTGAGAATTATGGCCTGCCGATTGTGTTGTGGGCAAAGCTGAAATATGCCATTGAATATGAAATGGCTGCCACTCCTGTTGACTTTTTTAACCGCAGAACAGGAGCGCTTCTATTTGATATTGAAACGGTAAGAAATTATCAAAGGCAAGTAATTTCATTTATGGCAGATACATTTAAATGGGACCAGGCTGCAGAAAGTAATTTTGAGAATCAGCTGAACCAGGAACTAAGCTTTGCGATAAAGCCTGCTGATCAGGACTAAAGCTCTCCATTCGGGGAGTTTTTTTAGTAGGAGAATATAAACAATAGGGACATTCCACAGGCATACTATAGTATAAATAGGTAGCGGAGGTGGGTTATGTATAATGTTCTCATGTTTGTTGACTCAGGGGTTGATGATTCACTTGCCCTAATGTATGCCCTTCAGCATCCTGAGATTAATTTAGTTGGTGTTGTCAGCGCTTATGGCAACATAACCAAAGAAGAATCCATTAATAATACTGCCTATTTACTGAAGCTTGCCGGCAGAGAGGACATTCCCATTATAGCAGGGGCAAGCGGTCCATTATCCGGTGAGGCTGCTGTCTTTTATCCTGAAATTCATGGAGAGGAAGGCTTGGGGCCCATTCAGCCTCCGGAGGATTTTAGCAGCAAAATAAAGGTATATGATATAGACAAAATTATTGAAATTGTAAATCAATACAAAAATAACCTTGTGATCGTTGGTGTCGGGAGGCAGACTGATTTGGCATTGCCGCTCATTCTTTATGGAAAGGATGCATATCAAGATGTGAATGCATTTTATTTAATGGGAGGTGCGTTTCTGGTTCCGGGAAATGTAACGCCAGAGGCAGAAGCCAACTTTTATGCTGACCCCATCGCAGCGGATTCAGTGCTGGAAAAAGCAAAAAACATTTATATATTTCCTCTGAATGTAACAAATAAAGCGATTATCCGTCCTGAGACGATTAATTTTATCGCAAATAATACCCAGTCACCTTTTAAAGATTTAATCAAACCTGCTTATGATTATTATTACGAAGCTTACCAAAAGCTTGTTCCGGGAATTCAGGGTGCACCTCTCCATGATGTTCTTGTTTTAAGTGTTCTTACAAATCCAGATCTCGTCAAATATGTTAAACGAAGAGTGAGAATTGAACAGTTTGGAAAGGCCAAAGGAAAAAGCATAGCAGATTTTAGGCCTAAGCCGGAAGAGGAACCGCAGGAGACACTTGACAATATTGCGATGGAACTTGATATGGAACGGTTTGTCATTGATTTTATGGAGGTTTTCCTATCTCAGAAAAATCAGAAATAGCTTTTGACACATTGTGTTAAAAGCTTTTTTATTTGGGTTGAAGGGGAATGGGAAGTTCACATAGAATGTATTAACATGGAAGACCTTTGCGGTGAGTGGAAGATTCTTTCGAAATAATTAAAATGGCAAACTTGCGTCTCATTAATCAAAATCAAATGGAGGCTTTCGAATTGCTGAAAAATAAAAAGTTAAACATGACTCTTTCAATTCTCGGAATGGTCATAGCCATTGCCCTGGCATACAGTGTGCTTGTCTTTTTAAATAAGGATGATTCTAAGATGCAAAAGACCTCGGCAAATACGGAGGTAACCGCACAGGGATTAATGTACGATAATTTAGGAGACTTTATTGCTTCCAATCATACTTTTTATAATGAAACACTTGGCTGGGGCAGAGACCGTAAAGTCAACTGGTCTAAGCAAAGAGAGCAGGCTGATTTAATCGTCAACTCGCTTAAAAAAATATCAGCGGAGAATAAAAATCTTCAGACAGACCTTGGCACAATAAGAAGTCTGGCAGAAACTGTGCAGTCAGGCACCAAAGAAAAAGACGTATTAATCAAACTGCACCGGTATTTTCATGATCTGGATATAGGCTTTAATGACTATAAAGATACAACCGATTATTTTGATGTAACCGAGTACAAGGGAGAAAGCTAACCTAAGGGTGACAAGATTTTTTCTTGACAGATAACAGCATATAAGATATTATAGTGATTGAAGTATTTGAGGTATATTTTGAAGTCGTTAATTCACTTGGAATGTTCGGCATCCGAACCTTCTTTTTAGTGGAACTGCGGCTTTTTATTATGTTTTATGCTCTTTAGGATTTTGAAAGAGTAAGTATGTGTTTGTAATTAAGAATAATTTGTGTGGACAGCTTAACGCTGAATGTTCTTCTTAATCATCTTCTGTAAACCAGACACTTCTCCGTATTTTTACTTCAGTAAGTTTCTTACCATTTAATATTAAAATCTCAGAGAGCATCTAAGTCGGAAAGGATTCCGACCAACCTGATTCCCACTGGCGCGGTCTAGGAGCCGTAAGGATGGAAGAGAGGAAGGGCTTTCATTGTTTTAGGTAATAATTAATTAACTCAAATATATCACTTATAAGGACAGTATATGCTGTCCTTTTTTATTTACTTTAAAAAAACACGAACATTTTAATAAATTTCAGTTTAATTATTTGTGTTTTTGTGCTATTATCTACTCATTAGAATAGCTTTTCAAAATCGCAGTGACTGACGACAATGCGGAATCAACCGCTGGGGAGCTGCGTCTATGTATAGCCGGTCGTCTGGGCAGAGATAAGGGATACCCTTGTCTCTTTTTTTCATAACAAAATGGAAAAGCCCGCAAGCCGAATAGGTGCTTTTCCTATAGGAGGAATATGCATGGCGGAAAAAAAGATTATTCTTGATGGAATTGTTGTGGCAAAACATGTGAAAGACCAATTAAAGAATCGAATTGAAGAATTAAAGGTAAAGGGTGTTGAGCCTTGTTTAGCTACTATTTTAGTGGGAGATGATCCTTCGTCTGAAACGTATGTAAGAATGAAGGGAAATGCATGTGAAAAACTGGGGATCTTATCAAAACGTATCCATATGCCAAAGGATACAACAACAGTAGAACTGCTGGAGAAAATTGCAGAACTGAATGATGATCTTTCTGTACATGGAATCCTTCTTCAGCATCCCGTACCTGGACATATAGATGAACGCAAAGCTTTTGAAGCCATTGCAATTGAAAAAGACGTTGATGGTGTTACAAGCCTCGGATATGGTCAAACTGCTTTCGGCTATGGTGAATATCCTTCCTGTACACCTGCAGCTATTTTGGAAATTATGGATTTTTATAAATTGAATGCTGAAGGTATGCATGCTGTTGTCATCGGCAGAAGCCCAATCCTTGGCAAGCCGGTTTCTGCCCTTTTACTCAATCGAAATGCAACGGTCACAACCTGCCATTCATATACCCAAGATCTGCCCCGAATTGTAAAGCAGGCTGATATTGTAGTTGCAGCTGTAGGAAAACCTAACTTTGTTAAGGGTGAATGGATTAAAGAAGGGGCTATTGTTCTTGATGCCGGATATAATGAAGGAAATATTGGAGATGCAGAGTAT
This sequence comes from Cytobacillus sp. SAFR-174, assembly GCF_051964675.1. Lineage (NCBI taxonomy): Bacteria > Bacillati > Bacillota > Bacilli > Caryophanales > Bacillaceae > Cytobacillus > Cytobacillus sp. SAFR-174. The sequence goes on from NZ_JBQCMZ010000033.1 coordinate 35,209, forward strand.
GGCAGCTGTTTCGAAAAAGCGTTTGCTATTACACCTGTACCTGGTGGAGTAGGACCTGTTACGATTTCCATGCTTTTGAAACATACAGTTCTGGCTACGGAAAAGACGCTAACTAATAAGAAAATCATAAATAGTCAATTTATCCCTAATTAAAAATTGACCTCCAAAAGGATTGACTTATAGATGGGTGTCGTTTATTATTAAGTTAACGCTGTAAAGTTCGTAATATACTTTTTGGATAAGTAGACGTAGCTGCAAAGAAATGTAGGCGATCCTTCATCCTCATTTCTGGCAGCTGCGGCTTTTTTATGTTTAAGTTTATATGGTACATTATAGTGAAAAACAACTTATTGGGAGGCAACACAAATGAACACAGGTAAAGTTAAATGGTTTAATGCAGAAAAAGGTTTCGGATTCATCGAATCTTCAGAAGGTCAAGATGTATTCGTACACTTCTCCGCTATCCAAACTGAAGGTTTCAAAACTTTAGAAGAAGGTCAAGACGTTAATTTCGAAATCGTTGAAGGTAACCGTGGACCTCAAGCTGCTAACGTAACAAAAGCATAATTTTGCTTAAATGAGGTGATGCATGTCTAATCATGCATCACCTTTTTATGTTTGCTTATCCACTTTGTAGCCTTCAGCATTCCTCAAAACAGATCTTCTGAAACACCTGCTTTTAGGATATGTATTTTTCATTTCACCCAATTAAAATTCTTCACTTACAAAAAGTTTAAAATTATTGCAAACGGAAATGTAAAAAAGAGATGCAAACTGGAAAGCCTAGTAAAGTGTCATTGTCTTTATACAAAAAAGTCTTTCAGAACCTAATAACATATATAATTCAAGGAGGAACACATATTTTGACAACTTTTTCAGATTTTGGATTAAGTAATGAAATAGTAAAAGCTCTTTCCAATATGGGCTTCGAGGAACCAACACCAATTCAGGCACAGGCGATTCCAATCGGAATGCAGGGGAAGGATATGATTGGCCAGGCGCAGACTGGAACAGGAAAAACTACTGCTTTCGGTGTACCGCTTTTAGAGCAGATTGATTTAAATGAAGGTATTCAAGGTCTTGTCCTTGCGCCAACACGGGAGCTTGCTGTACAGGTGGCAGAAGAATTAAACCGGATAGGACAGGTAAAAGGAGTCCGGACGCTTCCTGTTTACGGCGGTCAGGATATTAACCGCCAAATCCGTGCGCTTAAAAAACACCCTCATATCATTGCTGCTACACCAGGCAGATTAATTGATCATATTGAAAGAAAAACAATCCGCTTAAGCAATATCAAGATGGTTGTATTGGATGAAGCGGATGAAATGCTCAATATGGGATTCATCGAGGATATCGAAAGAATCCTGAGTGAAATTAAAGGTGAGCGCCAAACCCTTCTTTTCTCGGCAACAATGCCAAGAAGAATTCAGTCACTTGCTGAAAAATTCATGCAGGAGCCTGAAATGGTAAAAGTGAAAGCAAAAGAAATGACTGTTAAAAATATTGAACAGTATTATATGGAAGTGCATGAAAAACAAAAATTTGATGTGCTTTGCAATCTTCTGGATATTCAATCACCTGAGCTGGCGATTGTATTTGGCAGAACGAAAAAGCGTGTAGATGAAGTGGTGGAAGGACTCATTAAGAGAGGATATTCGGCTGAAGGAATTCATGGCGATATTCCACAGGCGAAAAGAGATCAGGTAATCCGCCGATTTAAAGAACAGACAATTGATATCATGGTTGCCACTGACGTTGCTGCCCGTGGCCTTGATATTTCAGGCGTCTCCCATGTTTATAACTTCGATATCCCGCAGGATCCTGAAAGCTATGTTCACCGGATTGGACGTACAGGCCGTGCTGGAAACAAGGGGCTTGCGATTACATTCGTTTCTCCAAGAGAAATTGACCACCTGAAAATAATTGAAAATGTTACAAAGAGCAAAATGGCGAAAAAGCCAGTTCCTTCCTTTAAGGATGTTGTTGCAGGCAATCAGCAGGCGACAATTAATAAACTTATGGAAGTTATTGAAAAAGAAGAACACGCAGACTTCAAGAGAGTGGCGGAAAATCTTCTTGAAGATACAGATTCTGTTACTTTGCTTGCTGCAGCCTTTAAATTGCTGACTAAAGGTCCTGATGTCACACCGGTTAAATTAACTGCGGTTGAACCTGTCCGTGCCAGAAAACCAAAAGGTGATCGCGGAGGAAGAAGATTCAGCGACAGATCCAGAGGCGGCGGACGCGATAGAAGAGATTTTAAAGGCGGTCGCGACAGACGCAGCAGTAAGCCACGCAGCAATAGCAATAAGGGATAATGCGGCTGAATAGCGGAAAAAAAGATTTTTTTTACTGCTTTTTGAATATTTTATTATAAAAACTGAAGATTTTACCCATATTAGTAAATGCAGGGTAATAATCACTCTGTGAGTTATTGATATTAGGAGGAAATTTACATGGCAACAGGTAAAGTAAAATGGTTTAACTCAGAAAAAGGTTTTGGTTTTATCGAAGTTGAAGGCGGAGAAGATGTATTTGTTCATTACTCTGCAATCCAGACAGAAGGTTTCAAAACCCTTGATGAAGGCCAGGAAGTTAACTTTGACATAGAGCAGGGCCAGCGTGGACCGCAAGCTGTAAATGTAACAAAGTTATAATGATTGAAAAGAGAGTCCCTAGATGGGGGCTCTCTTTTCATTTTGGGGTAAATAAGGTACAACAGTAAGAGAAAGGGATGATAGTGATTAGAATCCTCATTTTATCCGATACCCATATGCCAAAGAAATCAAAACAGCTGCCAGGAGTATTGCTGAATGAAATGAACGGCTGTGACTTAATTATTCATGCAGGGGATTGGCAGAGCATCGAACTTTATGAGAAATTACTGAAACACGCGCCGGTTGAGGGGGTATATGGAAATACTGACAATGATGAACTGCGCGCTATTTTGAAGGAAAAAATTCTGCTTGAAAAAAAGGGTTTTAAAATAGGTGTTGTCCATGGTCATGGAAAGGGGAAAACAACTGAAAAAAGAAGTATTGAGGCTTTCAATGATGAAGAAGTTGATGCTATTATTTTCGGGCATTCGCATATCCCGGTCAAGAAATGTCATAATGGGATTATTCTCTTTAACCCCGGGTCTCCAACGGACAAGCGCAGGCAGCCGAACTATTCGTTCGGCATCCTGGAAATTACAGATGAGTTAATATTCAATCATGTTTTTTTCGATTCAAAGGAATAAATCCTCATTAAATCTTAAGTGCAGCAAGGTCAATTTCATAATAATCCTGTGTGCCGTATGGTTCGAAGCCGCATGATTTGTATAATGAGAGAGCATGGTCATTTTCTGCAGCGACTTCAAGATGCACCCAGCTGATTCCCTTGCTGTGCTGATGGTTAACAGCATTAGTAAGGGCACTCCTGCCGATTCCTTTTCCCTGGAATAGAGGATCGACAGCAAAGCCGTAAATCCAGGCAGCATCTTCTTCTATTTGAATCCTGATTTTGCCGGACTTTACACCTTTATATTCAATTATTAATGTCTTTTCATTTTCGCTGCCCAAGATATTATTATTAAACGCCTCTGCCTCTTCTTTTGGAACATCGAAGCATACTATATCCAGATGATTAATGAAATTCAGGTCACTGCTCACTGCTTTCCTCATAGTGACTTCCTGGTTTATGGATCCGATCTCCGCGCTTTTATGGCGTTTCATTTGATACTCGGAGAAAGAATAGTTGCAAGTTAATGACTTTATAAAACCTTTCGCGGATTCAGAAGAGGCTGGTGTATTAATAAGCAATTTGCTTGCCTGGGTCAATTGTTTTACCGCTTCATTGAACAAACTGCAGAAGATGCCCTTGCGTCTATGATCCGGATGGACCATTCCGCATAATTCCACCGGGCCTCCGAAACTATAAAGAGCAAGGTACCCCAATAATTTTCCGCCTTTATCATAATGGAAAAAATCATGTTTCTCATCTGCAGGTCTTGATTTCAATGTATCCCAATTCAATTTTAATTTGATATTCTCTGTCTCTTCGCATATTTGCTGGAGAGATCGAATATCGTCTAATTGTTTTTTTGTCAGCAATCAGGCGGCCTCCTGTATAAAAAATGGATAAACCAATAATATAAGAAAATGGATTAAACGAATAGTCCTAAAATTGAAAACATACGAATGCTGATTGAATTTATATTAATAAATATAGCAATATGTTAGGATTGTATGGATTAAGGGGGAGATTGAATGGAAAATTTCACAGTAAAGTTCCATAAGGAAGACAATATACAGCAGATGGTTGTTCAGAAGCTGAATGAAAATGACTTTGAGCAATATACAGAAGGCGGAACAAGGCATTTATTTGAATTGAACTCAAATGTTGGCTATTTTATATTTTTTGATGCTCTCGATAAGGACGGCAAAGAATCTTATATGGTTCTCCAATATGAAGGGGAATCGGAAGAGCCCAGTGCATGCTTTGCTTTTGAATTAAAAGATTTTTATCAATTCACTGCTCTTTATCTGAATGACCTTGATTTTAATGAAGGAAATGATGTGGACAGGGAAGAGGCATATACACCTATACAGCATTTAGCGCATTTAATGTATCACATTATTGAAGAGGGAAAGGGAATTTAAATAAAGTAAAAGAGCAGGGGAAACCTGCTCTTATTCTTCTGCCTGGGAAAGGTTGTCCCGGCAGAAAACTGAAACTGTTTTCTCTTCATCTTCATCTAAAGCGAAATCCAAAACCGTTCCAGAAGCTCCTTCAACAAAATGATAATTAAGAATCCTCTCGTCTTCTCCATTTTTAAAATAAAGCACTCTTAGCTTAATGCCATTTTCTGAATATAATTCATCTTCTTCATCCACATCAATATCTAAAAAGAATTCGTAGCGGTCACCTGTTAAAATGCCAGTAGGATCCTGTATGTACTCAACAGTATAACTTGTAATGTTCATGGACTTCACCCTTTCTATCGCTGCTGTACAAGTCATTATACACTTTTCCCGGATTGGGTTAATAGTATTTATCGATTTTTTGAAGATTTTCAATGATTACAGCTGCAGGTTTAGAACTTTTTGACAGAAGCTTTTAAATATGTTATACTAAATTTAGTTAAAAGAATATAATATTGCCCATAACACTTGTTATATAGAGCCAGTGGTTCGTCACTTTATATAGCAAGTGATTTTTATTTTGGGTAAGGGTCTTACTCTTTGGGAGGTGCCGTTAAATGGCGATGGGATTTGGCAGAAAAAACATGGAAGAAATCAAGGTTGAAGAAGTGAAAATTTGGGAGTGTACATCTGAGGCCTGCAATTGCTGGATAAGGGACAATTTCAAAAGCAGCCAGGTACCTCTTTGTCCGATTTGCAAAAGTGAAATGAAAGAAACGACTAAAGAATTGCAAGTCGTTAACAATAACAGCATATTTTCTAAATAAGTGCAGGGGCGATCTTAATCGCCCTTTTATTTTTGCATAATAAATTATGAGAAAGTCTCGACTAAAATACTTTCTCTGTTTTATATTTGTTCCGCAGACGGCGCTTGTATTTCGGATATCGCGTTTTTTATGAACAATTTTCTCGTTCCGGGAAGAAGTATATGTTTGTCCGGGATGAACAAAATAATGGAAACGAGCTAAACTGGATGTGGAAGAATGTCAAATTTGCTTTGGTTTCTTGGATTAGTGCTCATAAGCATAGGTCTTATTTATATAGCTTATAAAAAAACTGACTTTCGTTTTAATCTGGCGGTTTATTTCTTCGCCATGGGACTTTCTTTTTTAATGGAATATATCGTCTTAATTTTATTTGATGCTTACTCCTATTATCCGAATTTCTTTTCAATCCACTTGTATGATGATGTTTTTGGGTCCAGTATTTCACAGGCATTTTTTATTCCTAGTGTATTGATGGCGATAGCCGCTTTTAGAATCCGCTTTAAGTGGATAATTTTGATAATAGCCTGCATTTATGGAATAGAAGAGCTATTTCTTTGGCTTGGCATATATGAACATAACTGGTGGAAATCCTGGTTTACTCCTGCAATATTGTTTGCGTCTGTATTTGTTATAAAATGGTGGAGGAATAAAGTCGAAGACCCATCTTTTTTCATTCAATTTATAACTGTGTATATGGCTATCACCACAATCTTTCAAGGAATCTCTTTTGGTTTAACGGCTATCGCAGGATCTCATCAATATAAAATCGGCTGGTTTGAGTCTCCTTATAAGGACCATGTAGCTTTCAGTGTGCTAATCTGGATTATTTATGCAATGCTGCTGACCGTTGTTATAATAAAATATTATCGATTCAGATGGCTAACTTTATTATTTTTTGCGGATTTTGCATTTCATATCATTATGGTAAGGATGGACATTTTAGAAATAAGCTCTTATTGGAATCCTATTTTCTTTAGTGTGATACTTATACTATTGCTAATGTTAATCAGGAAATTAAATAATTATATGTTCCCGTCATGCAATTAACTCATGTCATTCATGAGGGCTTTCTGAGAATTAAAGAAAAAGCAAATGGAATAATATACCACGAATAATCCGTTGACCTGAAACATAGACAATGCTATTATTTAAGAACAGCTTTCACAAAACATCTTACAAAAAATAAATTTTTAAAGTTTGTTGACACGGAAGACTGTAAATGGTATTATAATAAAGTTGCTTTAAGAGATAGCAGCTGAACAGATTGATCTTTGAAAACTGAACGAACAATACGTCAACGTTTAAATCATTAGTCTTTTTTGAAAAGACAACTCGAGCT
>NZ_JBQCMZ010000034.1:0-40920 GCF_051964675.1 Cytobacillus sp. SAFR-174
TTCTCCATACATTCAAAACAGATAGTTTCATTTTTTTCATTATGGACTCCATTGAAGAATCCATCTAGACAGTATAGTTCTTTCCCGCAAACAGCGCAGCTGCCTACTAATTCATTCAATTTCAATCACTCCCCCTTTTTATTATTTGAGGGCTTCTCTTTTTTAAGTATATCGACATGCCGGACTGCCGTTAAGGCATTTTTTTATTTATTAGGCATGCTTATCCCAACAAATAACAGTATAATAAGAATTGCGTGAGAATAATTTGAGAGGAGTTTTTGAATGGCGTACCCGAGTACAAAAGAAACTATCAGCTTATTAAAAGAGATTGTTTCAATTCCGAGTCCTTCCGGAAATACAAATGAAGTGATTACATATGTAGAAAAGTTTTTGAACGAGCTTAATGTGGAAACGAAGCGCAACCGGAAAGGAGGGCTTATTGCCTCCCTTCCCGGAAAAGACGAAAATAATCACAGGATGCTGACTGCGCACGTTGATACTCTTGGCGCAATTGTTAAGGAAATAAAGCCCAGCGGACGGTTGAAGATTGATTTGATCGGCGGATTTAAATATAACTCGATTGAAGGCGAGTATTGTGAAATTGAAACATCATCAGGCAAAAAATTTACCGGCACTATTCTGATGCATCAAACTTCTGTTCATGTTTATAAAGATGCCGGGAAAGCTGAAAGAAACCAGGAAAACATGGAAATCCGCCTTGATGAAAAAGTACATAATGCAGAAGAAGTCTGTGAGCTGGGAATTGAGGTCGGAGACTTTGTATCCTTTGATCCTCGTGTGCAGACGACACCTGCAGGATTTATTAAATCACGCCATCTGGACGACAAGGCTAGTGTGGCGATCCTTCTTCAGCTGATTAAACAGCTGAAAGCCGATAACACTGAGCTGCCGTACACAACCCATTTCCTCATCTCAAACAATGAAGAAATCGGCTATGGCGGTAATTCCAATATCACGCCGGAAACGGTTGAATATCTGGCTGTGGATATGGGGGCGATGGGTGATGGCCAATCCACTGATGAATATACGGTATCCATCTGTGTGAAGGATGCAAGCGGTCCTTATCACTACGAATTAAGAAAGCGTCTCGTGCAGCTTGCCGAGGAAAATGGAATCGAGTACAAGCTGGATATTTACCCATTTTACGGCTCTGATGCATCAGCAGCCATCCGCTCCGGCCATGATATCGTACACGGCTTGATCGGCCCAGGAATTGATTCATCACATGCTTTTGAGCGTACACATGAGGATTCGATTGAAAATACGGCCAAACTGCTGTATCACTATGTACAATCTGAGATGATCATTTAAAAATAAAGAAACTGCACTCGAGTGCAGTTTCTTTATTTTCATTCAACTTCAGGCGGCCTCTTCCCTCTCTGAAGCTCCCAGATAGAAAGACCAAAATCCATTTGAAGATGAGGATAGTCCTTGAATTGTGTCCAATCCCCTCCCCATTTAAACCCCAGGTCCTTTGCTATTTCAACGACCTCCATCCAATCGGCCCTGCTATTGCCGTTGCCATCATAATTCATGTCCCAGATCACCTGGCCATCTACGGACATCAGTGCGAAATCAAGTGCCAGGCCAAAATTATGGTAGGACTCACCGCCTTTTGCATGGGTAACAATATTTCCCTCAGCAGTTCGGCCTTTTTCATATAAAGCATCCTGTTCTTCAATGCTTCTGAAATCCTGGGTGATGACTACGTTAATGCCTTTGTCGGCAGCCAAAGCAATAAGTTCCTCTTTCTTTTCAGCAACAAGAGGATGAAGTGCTGTAGGGGGCGGAACTTCTTCAAAATCTGCCGGCTTTAAGTATTGGTAAATGATCATCGCGAAAATGCTTGCTATTAAGATCGTCAGCAGCAGCCTATTTATTCTTTTTAACATACAAAATCAATCCTCAACCTTTATTTCCTGCTTAGTATTCTAGAATACTACAAAATAAAAAAGAGAATCCAGAATAATGGATTCCCTCAGCCTAAAAAGAGAAGCTTATGTCATTCATAGCCTTAAATGTTACATCTTGTTCTCTGAAATAAACAAATGCTTCAACTGTACATGTTCCTTTTTCCAATTTATCAAAATTTAAATGAAATTGATAAATGCCATCATTTTCTTCAGGATTAATGGATAAGGTGTTAATAGGCCTAATCCAAAACTCTCCTTTTTCATAACCTTCCTGAAGCCAATCGTCATTAGCATACTGCCAGCCCAGTGCTCCTTCTGTTCCCTGAACTGCCAATACTTCCACCATCTCCGGCGGGAGGATCTGCCCGCCAATTTCTACCTGAGCCGGGGGATTAACCCTAAGGCAGACAATCGGGTTATGAAGCGCCGCCGTACCCGTATTTTTAATGACGAGGTCTGTAATTAATGTATATTTTTCGTTGCTGGAATGAGGACGGATTGTATAATTAAAGTAAGCTTCTCCCTCAGCTTTTACCTGTGGCTTCACCTCAGCCGGGCGATTGTCTGGAGTTCTTTTTTGCTGCCGGTGTTTTTTCTTCTCAGACGTCCCGCTGCTGAAAAGCTCCACTACGGTTTCAAGCCCCACCCAGTTCAGCAGCTCACTGCTGCCGATAAAATGTTCCAGAATAGCAGCCTGCAGCTGTATTAGGAATTCTTCTAAACCAGTAAAATTGACTGGGATTTCACAGAAGATTGAAGGCCCGCCTTTATGTGGTGCTCCATCTGTTTTAAAAAAGACATATGGCCGGCTTGAAACTTTTTTCCTGCAATGCTTCTGAATAACCGGAATGATCTCTGATTTTTTGCATGTAATGACAATATTTTCACTATTGGTAAATTCCAAATGAACATGGAAAGCAGTTCCCTCGGACTCCTGCTGGTCAGTTTCAGTTTTAAGTACAATTCCTGAATTCTTCAGCAGTTCCTTCATCATAGATGACGTTTCCTGCAGCACATCTGAATCTTCCCCTCCTTCCATTGTCAGAAGAAGAATTTGATTTTTTTGAGGGTTATCAATGTATAGTGTTTTTTCTTCCCTTGACCAGGTCGTATCCAGCCCATGTCTGGAACAATATAAAATCAATGATGGCAAAGAGGAAAAATCAGCTGTTCCTTTTTCTTTACCCAGATACGATACATTCACTTTCATTCATATCACCTTTTTCCGTAGTTTCATTCCTTTCTCATTGTATGAGTTCAGATAGGATGGATATGACAAAACAACCCTTAACCTGCGCCGTTACCATGCTGCTTGCACAATCATATGATACAGAAAAAGATGTCAATGATTTTTGTAAGGAGTGAAGATTGTGTCGGCGACACCACAAGTGTCTATCATTTTCCCTGTCAAAAATGAAGGAGCGAATGTTAAAAGCACTTTAGATTCCCTGTTTTCAGTAAAAACCCCTATCCCATTTGAAGCTATTGTGGTAGATGATGCATCCACAGATGGATGCTGCAAATTCATAGATACCTATAAACATAAAGTAAAGCTTATTCATACAAAAGGAATTGGTGCTGCAAGAGCAAGAAACCTTGGCGCTGAACATGCTAAAGGAAAATACCTGGCCTTTTGTGATGCGCACTTGGAATTTGAACATTATTGGCTTGACGGGCTTATATTACCTCTTGAAAAGGGACGAACCGATGCTGTTGCACCGGCAATAGCGGCTATTGGAGATTCTAATTTTATTGGGTATGGCATGTCCCTGAGCCGTAACCTAAGAATAAAATGGAATAAAAAAAAGCGGGGATTATTTGATACAGCGATTATACCTGGTGGCTGTTTTATCATCACGAAGAAAGTATTTAATGAAATTGGAGGATTTGAAAAAGGCTTTAAAACCTGGGGCCATGAGGATGTGGAACTCTCCATCAGACTTTGGCTGTTTGGATACCGCTGCAGTGTTTTGCCCGAGGTCCGTATTCTCCATCTTTTCAGGAAATCACACCCTTATAAAGTTTCAAATGAAGAAGTTTCCTATAATCTTCTAAGAATGGCTTATTCACACTTCAATTATGAAAGAATTGAGAAATGCAGGAAATTAATTACTGGGGTAAGGCCGAGCTTAATTGAACAGCAAGTAAAACAAGACGGCGTTCTTAGACAGCGGCATAAATTTATAAAGATAAGAAAATACGATGATGACTGGTATTTTAGCAAATTTCGAATTCAATTTTAAGAATCCCGCAATCAGGATTCTTTTTTTTCTGGCCTCATTCAATCATGTCACTAGTCTATCTTTTATGCCGGTGGGTAGCAAACCATACATACCTTGTTTAATAGCCATATATTAAATAAGAATAAATATAAAAAATAGGTGATGACATCATGAAACTATGTGTAATGGGATTAGGCTATATCGGCTTGCCTACTGCTGTCATGTTTGCAGAACATGGACTGCAAGTTCATGGAGTGGATATAAACCCAGAGGTAACCAAATTACTCAATGAATATAAAGCTCATATTGAAGAACCAGGTCTGCAGGATAAATTAGTTAAGGTAATGGAAGAAGGAAAGCTGACTGTATCAACATCTCCTATTGAAGCAGATGCATATATTTTGGCAGTCCCGACACCCCTGACTCCTGACAAAAAAGCAGATTTAACTTATGTTTACTCTGCCTGCAGCTTAATTTTGCCTTATCTAAAGAAAGGCTCATTAGTTATTTTAGAATCTACCGTGCCGCCTGGGACCGTAGAAGATATCTTAATCCCCATCCTTGAGAAATCAACCTTTAAAATAGGAGACGAAATATTCGTTTCTCACTCCCCTGAAAGAGTACTGCCAGGGAAATTATTCGAAGAACTCTTAAATAATGATCGAATCGTCGGTGGAATTAATGAAGAATCGTGTCTTCGCACCGTTTTTTTATACAAGCATTTTGTTAGAGGGAATATTTATATGACAGATGCCAGAACAGCAGAAATGGTAAAACTGATTGAAAACACCTATCGCGATGTAAATATAGCGCTAGCAAATGAACTCGCTATTATTGGAGAAAAATACGGAATCAATATGCTGGAAGCCATTACTCTTGCAAATTATCATCCAAGAGTAAATATTCACGCCCCTGGCCCAGGTGTTGGAGGACACTGCATCGCTGTTGATCCATGGTTCATTATCGAACAAGCTCCCAATGAAACAAAATTAATAACAGCAGCAAGAGAAATTAATGAAAGCATGCCAGACCGAATTGTGAATTTAATAGATTCAGCTACACAAGGCATACAATCTCCTATTATTACTTTATTGGGGTTGGCTTATAAAGGAAATATCGACGACCTCCGTGAGAGTCCTGCCCTGATCATATATGATAAAGTTCGCAAAAAAGGCTATGACATTAAATGGCATGATCCATACGTACAAAAAGAGCTGGAAGGAAAATGCGGTACCATAGAGGAGGCAGTTAATGGGGCTGATTGTGTGGTTATACTGACAGACCATAATTTATACAAATCCACTGATTTTGATACCCTGTCACATCTCTTCAAGACACGTATTATTGTAGATACACGCAATATTGTTAACAAACACGCCCTTAACGAGAAAGGATTTAAATGTCTGCAAGTCGGAACACCCATACCCTAAAGAGGATATTGAAGGAGGCATAGAAATGGCAATAAACTTGAAAGATCTAAGAGTTGCCTGCATTTTAGACGAATTCTCATATGAATGCTTCAAACATGAATGCACTTTGATTAAATTCGGGCCCAATGACTGGAAAAAAACTTTAACCAGAGAGCGCCCGCATTTCCTTTTCGTCGAATCTGCATGGAGAGGAAATGATTCCAGCTGGCAATATAAAATCCGTGGATTATCTAAAGAAATTATCAGCCTGGTGGAATGGTGCAAGAAAAATAATATCCCAACTGTTTTTTGGAACAAAGAAGATCCTGTCCATTTTGATAACTTTATCCAGACTGCTAAGCTATTTGACTATGTATATACAACGGATGAAAATATCATCCCAAAGTATAAAAACGAGCTATCACATACTAATATTTATACTCTTCCTTTTGCTGCCCAACCCCAAATCCACAATCCCATTTCTAGGTCAAAACATAAAAATAAAAATATTTGCTTTGCCGGGAGCTATTACGGAAATCAGCACCTGGAAAGGACAATTGATATGGAGAATATGCTCAGTATCTCCAGTAAATATGGTTTAGATATTTACGATCGAAATTACAGTATAAGAAATTCTCCGTTTAAATATCCTGGTAAATTTCAGAGGTATGTAAAAGGCTCTCTTCCATATTACAGACTTATTGAAAGAAGTAAATCTTACAAAATATGCCTAAATGTCAACACTGTCAAAGAGTCACCTACCATGTGTTCAAGGAGAGTATTTGAGCTATTGGCTTCAGGCGTATATGTCATTAGCAACTATTCAAAAGCAGTCGAGCATTACTTTAGCGATATTGTGTATGTAGCACAAGATCAATTGTCATTATCTCAGGGAATTGAAAAAGCATTAAATAATTCAAATTGGAGAACTAAAAAGGAGCTGCAGGGAATCCGGAATGTGCTGGAACACCATACGTACTCTCACCGCCTCTATACTATCGCCAAAAATTGTAAACTGCGTGTAAAGCCACTGACAATTCCCAGGATTAAAGTATTCAGCCTGGTAAATACGTACAGGGAGGCTATTAATACAATAAATTCTTATAAAAGACAAAAATATAAATATAAGGATCTAACATTATTTATTCCCTCAAACAGTATCAATCAATCCATCAAAACATTGGCCAAAGAGAACGATATTAATTTGATTATTAGAAAAGGAACCAATATTCAACTATCTAGTTATGCCAAGGATTATGAATATGTTTCTTATATGAGCTGTACAAATTATTATGGACCACATTTCTTAACAGACTTAGTGAACGGACTTAAATATTCAAATGCACCTATAATAGCGAAAAACAGTTACTTTGAATTAAATGATAAGGGTTCCTTACAAATTAAAAATAATGGCAATTCATTTTTCAAAACATTAAACAATTCTGCATTCATTATACCCACTTCCATCATTAGAAATAAGAATATATTAGTCAGTGATTTTCTAAATTTAGGAGCGTTACAGCAGAAAACTGTTTCTTATAAAAAATTCAGCGTGAATCCATACAATTTTATACCAAATATCCCCTTAGGCAAGGTTCCTTCTGAATCTATCCTGAATGAAATAAATCTCTAAGAAAGGAACTGTTTATTTTATGGACATGTTAAAAAAAGCAAAAAAGGATGGTCCATCTGGTAACCCCGTAAATGCTGAATATCTTAAAGGAAAAGCTAAATATGCAGATATGGATTTTAGGAACCAAAGTCAAGACGAAAAAAGCAGCTACCTATTATCGGTAGTAATTCCCGTTTATAATAATGGAAAATATTTAAAAAATATATGTATGCGAAGTTTAAAAAGAAGCAGTATTTTCACAAAGATGGAAATTATTATAGTTGATGATGGATCTTCAGACAAAGAAACCCTAAGAATCATTGACATATTAGCGAGAGAAAATCCTAATATCCGGACCTATTATTATCATAATGGGGGAAGCGGCAGTGCTTCCAGACCGAGAAATAAGGGAATTGAATTAGCCAGTTCAGAGTATATTACCTTTTTAGATCCTGATAACGAAGCAGTTAATGATGGCTATGCAATGTTATTAAATGAACTAAAAAAAGATAGAAATCTTGATTTATCTATTGGAGATATTCTTAAAGTTTCTGGAAGAAAGGAAGAGCATTTTCAATATTATAATTTTTGCACAAAAAGAAATAATGCTCAGGTTACAGTACACCCTAGAAATTGGCTTATTAATACAGATTTAAAAACACACAGTATTCAAGCATTAATTATAAAAAAGGAAGTAATTCTAAGGAATAATCTAAGGATGATTGAAGGGGCAGGAGGCCAAGACTCGCTCTTTTTTCTTGAACTATTATTACATTGTAATAAATTAAAAGTAGTAGATTGTATAATTCACATTTATTACGCTGAAATTCCTGGTTCAATTACAAATACTATAACAAAATCATTCTATAATAAATGGCTGCTTCTGGAGAAGCATAGACTGCCTTTTCTAAGGAAACACCGTTTACTCGACCTTTATATGAATAAAAGATTTAATTACTATTTTAAAAATTGGTATTTAAAAAAACTTGGAAAGGTTAAGGAGACACATATAAAAGAATCCATAGACACAATTTATAGAATTTACCGCTTGTACAGTAAATATTTAAATAATAAAGATCATGACCTAATTGTATTTGAGACTTTGTATAAACAAAAATCCTATAAAAAAATATACAACTACTTTAAAAAAGTCCTCTAAGTGATACACTTGAGGACTTTTTTATGTTAATTTCTTATGAATCACTTTTTCATTAGAATTAAATAACGTGTTGGTTATTATACTTTTATTTTGATATTTAGGGCTTCATTTGTAACAGTTAGAATGTTTGTGTGTTCATTAAAATGAATTTTTTCTTTTCTTTCACTGACAGTTTTGTCACCCATTCTAATTGCTGTAAGAAATATTCCTTTTTTAGACTGCTTGCTAAATTCTAATTGCTTTGTGCTGATAATCCGCGAAAATTTTTCGGAAATAATAGCCCGATTTTTTTCTATTTCGCCATAATATTTAGATAGTTTTTGGAAACCAGCTAGTTGTTCAATTTGAATATGGCTATTATTAGACTTTAAGGTTATTTTATTTCCATTTTGGTCTATGATTTTCATCTGAGGAGATAAATTAAAATTCTGAAGGTATTTCTTTTCATTTGCACCTTCAAATTTATCAAGAATAATCAATAGTGAAGGTTTTATAAAGAGTAAGGATCGTTCCAATTTACTGTTTTCATAAGAGTAATTTATTCCCTTAATAAAATCATACTTGTCATTACTAGTAAAGTTTGCTATTCCCAGCTTTCGATAATCGGCCCTATCTGTCTCAATTTTATAGGAATCACCCTCAATTGTAAGTGTATTGTGAGCTAGAGGAGAAAGCATATATTTTCTTATTGGGTCGTTCCTGTCATAATTATACTTACCTGAATCTACAAAAATATCATCAGAATTGTAATACAAAGTAAATGATAGATCATCAAGGTGTTTGTGAGTCTTATTTCCATAACCGCAAATAAAAGAAATCCATGTGGAATCAGAAATATTTTCATTGCTCTTCCACTGAAGAATTCCGATCCCAGCTTCTTTATCACAGAAACTATCAAATACTTTGTCAATTTTCTTCATGTTACCCAAGCTTGTATCCCCAATTAAAGGGAAGCTTAAATCAGGCTTTAAAATATATTTATAATATTCTGTTCCAAGTTTTATCTTATTTTTAATATCTTTTCCTAAAGAATAGCCATGTTTATTTAAAAAATCCTCTGTTTGTAAAAACAGCTTTCCATGTACAATCCTATGATAATCAGGTGAGTTTTCCAGGTGCACTCCTTTATTGCTGAAGTCTCTGCTATAAGCTTCTTTTAACCTTCTTATGGACTTCTTTATCCAACTTTTTGAACGGGGGTTTTCCTTCATTGAAACGGCTAATGCAGCCAATGCCCGGTCAGACATAATTCCATGATTATTTTTCCTATAGTTTGAATCTTTCTCTAAGAAATTTGCGTGAGCTACCAACAGGGCCGGGATATTTAATTCCACTAAATCAATAACCCCGGCACTAAGATTATAAAAATAGATGATATTGATTGCCCTGCTTGAAACAGAATGGTCACACCACACATAATTAGATTTCTTTCGTTTAGAATTATTGAACGCAATCCATTGAACCAAGATATCTTTTGCCTTTGTTAAATACTTTTTATTTTTACTGACCTCATAACCATTGCACAGATAACTAATAAGATTTAAGGAATGAAGGTACAGCTGATAGGTGTTGGAACTATTCCTATGCTTATAATTCCAATTAATTGAATCACCCAGATGAAAAACATCTAACCCGCTGCTATGGTAAAATTTATCCTCCATAATTATGTTAGCAATATTTTCACTATTCGGGCCGCAGGAAGTTAACTTTAGGAGATTATTTACTCCTATTCTTGTAAGATGATTATTCCTTCCGCTCACTTCCATGCTCCTCCTGTTCTTTTAACTTAACTAATTCTTTATTTAAATTCCGTTTAATCTTAAGATGCCTTTGTTCCATTTGATAGAAACCTTTTTCTGCCTCTTTTATGACTTCTATAGGTACATAAATGTCAGCAATATTCTTCTGGATGTTTTTCTTTTTATACCCGGTAAACCCTATCCAATTTTCTATAAACTTCACTTCCTTTAGGGAAAAGAAAGGGTAAAGTTCCTCATAAATTTCACTAAGATAAACTGTCCTTTTATGATCAGGATGGGGGTTGATTCCAAATGGAACAGTTATGATAACTTTTCCGCCATTATTAAGATGAGAATAAGCTTTTTCTAGAATTTCGTTAGATTTTTGATAGTGTTCTAAAACTTCAGTTATAATTATCGTGTCAAATCTGCTTTTTGTATTCCAGCTTAAAAAATCCTGCTTGATCAATGTAACCATATTTCTGGTAGTTTCATTTTCACTAGAGAGATCTTTTTTTCCATAAAGTATTGCTTCTTCGGAAATATCAATGCCAACAACTTTCTTCCCCGCTCTTCCAATAAGAATAGGAATAATACCTTGACTGCATCCTACATCCAGTACATGACTGCCTTGGATATTTTTTATGATCCAATCAATTCGTTTCTTTTGTTTTTTCATTGCTGAAGTTCCATATTCCCCTTTATAAAACTCAGATATTCTGTCTTTCATTATCATCCCCCTAACTTATTTTCTGTGAATCTCTGATATTACAAAACATTTTGAAATTAGAGTTTCCATCAAGGATTGGTATCTACTAATACAATATGTATTTTTTTTCTTAATGCTTGGACAAAAACGGTAAACAAACTGGCTTTTCTTCATAAGATAAGTTGAAAGAACCTCGAGAGGTAATTAATTCAAAAGGTGATGGTGAATATGATTTCAATTATTATGCCTTTTTATTCTGATGATGGCCAAAGGAAACTTGCTTTTAAATGGGCATCTCAATATTATAAAAAAATATTGCCAAATTCTGAAATAATAATTCCCTCCTCAACCATTCCTTTCAACAAAGCGAAGGCTGTAAACCAAGCTGCGAAAAATGCTAAAAGTGAAATACTAATTATTGTGGATGCTGACATTATTTGCTGCCCACAGAGCATATATAAAGCTATAAAAATGCTTGAAAATACACCTTGGATAATTCCTTATAATAAGGTCCTTGATCTAACAAGGAAAAGCACCAGGGCCTTACTTCAAACAAAAGCTGATTGGCCTTTGTCTTTAAAAATTGATGCAATCCCAAGGGAAACAGGAAAGGTTATTCCAGTTGGAGGAATCAATGTGATGAAAAGAGCTTGCTTCGAAGCTGCAGGAGGGTTTGACGAGCGTTTTCAAGGCTGGGGCGGTGAAGACGATGCCTTTGCTGCTGCAATGAATACCTTCTGCGGTCATTTTTCAAGAATTAACAAAAGCATCTATCATCTATGGCATCCCCGTTCAAAACCCTCTGAAAACCGAAATTATAAAGCAAATCTTGAGTTGGCAGTCAGATACTGCAGAGCTCAAGGAAATAAACCTGAAATGAGAAAGATCTTACAAGAAAGGGATAATAGTTAAACGGTCAACAATATCGTTGACCGTTCTTCTTTAGGAAGCAATTGGTTTAGAATGGGATAAAGAATGGTTAATCTGTTAGGATGATTCTGATAGGCAGAACTTTACCTTTATTAATCTTATAACATTTAATTGTTGGCTTTTTTTTAGCATAAGAGATGATAAAGTAAACTTTATCTGGAAATGCATGGCGTATATCGTCATTGGAGGGTATTGGTGGTGCTGTTGGATGAGAATGGTAAATGCCCATAAAGCATTCCTTCTTTTTCACCATATCGTACAAAATTGATGTGAACTGTGCTTCATTTATTTCGAAAGAGTTTCTTTTACGCTGATTATTAATCGCTTTCCATACTGTCTTTATAGATTCCTTTGAACCTGATAATAACCCGCATGCTTCATAGGGCAATTCTTTTTCACCATGACCCAGCATTTGGCCGTATAATTTCCTCGGCAGCCGAATTCCATGGCTAAAAGGGAATTTATCTCCCGCAGCACCTTTTATATTGGGGCTGTGCCGGTTTAGCAGCTGCTTTTTTCTTTCTTCTGCCGCTGCCAGCAGCTACCGATTTTGCTTTCTTGTACATTTCCTGAATTTCCTGACGTTTCATTCCTATACACTCCTTGTCTATACACTGTTATTTTTTCGAATATTTAAAAGGGTTAAACATCGTTGTCGCTGATTGTGGAGGAACAGGCAGCGAACCATGCATTTCAAAATCTTGATTTCTTTCAATCTCCGTCTTTCTTTTTACTTGCGGTGATCTTTGCATTTGAGATGAACGCTGCATTTTAGCTTCCTTCGGCTTTGAAGGTTTTACAGCAGATTCTTTATTAACTAAATTTTCATTTTCTTTTAACCGCAATTCATGCAGCTCAGATTCTAATTGTTCGATCTTTTTTTGACTTACTATGTCCTTTTCCCTATATTTAGCCAGCATGTTATTGAGTTCTTCCGACTCTGAATGATATTTCTTTTCCACTTCAATAAACTGACGGTAAATATCATTTAATTCCTTTACGCTGCTTTTAAATTCGTTTTCCGAATGTTCCTTTTCCAGTAATCGATCATATACCTCTTCGAATGTTCCTTTATAATGCACAAGTTCGTCCCTCAACTGAGAAATTACTTCCTGCAGCTCAGTAAGTTTTGCTTTGTACTGCTCTTCCTTTTCTCTGCTAAAAAATAACCAGCCCATTTTTTTCAACCACCTTCCTATAATATTCATATTCGGATCCAACTCTTCTTGTCTGTGCGTTACACCAGCATTCTCATTTTCTTCAAGTAATTGGTCTATATGTTTTATTGAATGCTCTATAACAGTTTTAATGTCATAAAAGTCTGTTAACCAGCTGAATATTTCTGCAAGGGATAGTTGTGTTTTCTGTATTTCACCCTTGACTTTTTTCTTATTGCTGTTAATAAGATCTATTTTAAAAGTGTCTTTAGCAGCTGATAACTTTTTAAGCTGCGCATTTAAATATTCGATATAAATAGCATATTGATTGAAATTTATCTGTTTTGATTTTAATTTATTTATCTCAAGTTCTTTCTCATATGCAAGCTCTCTAAGCTTTGCTTCCCTTTGAAGAGCTGTTTGTTTCATTTTTATCATTTCATCTTTTAGACAAAGAAAAGCAGGAGAAAATTCGGTAAAAAAGTCAATCCCCGCCACATTCTTTATGGCTTCCCGATCTTTCCTTATCCCTTCCAAAAGCCCTTTTAAAGTATTTATATTCTCTTTTGCGCCGGCTAATTGATCTTGTAAAGTATTAATCTCTGGCATCTATCTCCCTCCTATCGCGATTATTATGTATTTCTGACATGCTTTATTTTATTTAAAAAGGAGGAGAAGTGAATCCCCTCCTCCTAAGCTTAGTCGTCGATATCCTCCAAAAGATCAGCAAAAGTATCGCACTCTTCAAAGTTAACAGCTGCTTCAACAAATCCGCTATCGAATACAACTGCATTTGTGCTCATATCTCTTAGAATCAGCTGGAAGCCTTCTCCTTCAATATAATCCTCACTATAGATATATAATTCGAAGTTAAGACTTTCTTTTAATCCATCCCAATTTCTAATTCCACTGCCATATGCAACCAGATAGTCTTCTTCACATTCTACAAGTCTGAAAGATTTCGGCGTGTAAGTGAAGCTGAAATCAGGCTGTGTAGGTGTTGGTGTCGGACCATCAAATTCAGTATCATCGAACGAGTAGCTGAATGTGCTGTCACCAAGAGAACATTCTTGACAGATCTCAGCACGGATGTTGGAAGTACCTGTTACATCAACTGCATCTGCACCTGCTCCAATTAATGCTTCAGTTGCAGCTCCCCTAGTAATAGCAGTAGCCTGACACTCACAGTTATCTACAGGGAATAGAGAAGGACATTGCGGCGGGAATTCTAAAAGGTTTAGATCGCACTGCAGTTTTGGTTTTCTTGGTTTCAAATTATTTGGACGCGGGAAGCAGAATTTTGCTAGAACTTCAAGTTTAACTGGGTAATGAACTTGAACATCTTTACATAGTACAACTCTTAATGGAATCATAGGTCCAAATGGATCCGGTCCCATTAATACTCCACCTGAAGTCTGGCATATTACCTGATATGCTCTTAAGCGGATGTTATCTTCTGTGATGCCTTCCGGAACGCATAGCACAATTTCGTCTGTGAACTGTGTGCGAACTGTGAACGTACACACTGCAGCACCATTCACCAGAATAGTTACATCAACCGGCACTGTCCATACAATCATTACAAGGCCAGGATTTCCATTTTCCAAAATTGTTGCTGAAGATTGTACATCATCTACATCAGCCGAGCAGCGAACTTCTACTCTTTGCCCTGCAGCTAAAGCAGCAGCGACTGCAGCTCTGCAATCTTCATCTGGAATAAAGTTTTTGTTCTCATATTTGTTAGCAAAGAACACCCAGTCATAAACCTTTTCTACAAAGATACATTCTGGAGCTAAATCATTTGGATCAAGAGGAATCGGCGTTGGTGTCGGAGTCGGCTGTGAACCTTTAATCGTTTTACGCTTATTCTTCATGTTTTCCTTCCTTTCTTTCTAATGAGTATTTTTATCACACTATATCCTATGGAAAGAAACCAGATTTGGTATAGAACAAGTACCTATTTTTGTAAAAAAAGAACCTAATTTTAAAAAGTAGTAAAAGAGTCTATTTTTTTATAAATGTGTTCACTATAGGGTAAATGCCATTGTCCTTTCTTTACACACGGCATATAGTATAAGTAAGAAAGGTTAACGATTTAAATCTTTCCTTTCGCTTCACTATTAAATGAATAGGGATATTTCTGCTAGTTTAATAATAAATGTCAACTAAAAGTCTATTTACTATATCACTGGATCCTCGAATGGCGTTTCATGCAATACACGAATTTCCAACCGATTTTCAATGAGTATTTGACGAACGGATTTTTATCACACGAATAGGATCATTGCAATGATAACCTTATAATTTATACCTTTTGACATGAGGGCCCTCATGTCTTTTTTAATTCAAAGAAACTTTAAGGGCTAATTACATAAAATGAGGTAAATGCGTTTCTGAAAGGAGAATGAAAATGCTTCGCAACCATACTCCCAATAAAGAAATCCAGCTGCAGCAGAAGATTATCCATCTTAAATCGGAATTGGCAAGATACCAATCCCTGCTCAGTCCGGATTATGAAAAAGAACATACAAAAAGAATTAATGACATACATGAGCAGAATCAGGAATTGATTAGGAAAAATGATATCTTTAAAAAAAAATTGGCCCTGTTAGCAGAAGAAAATTTAAAGCAAAGATCTTATATGCATACTATGCAGGACTATCTGTACCGGACCTATAACCAGAAAGATCCAGTTAGTGTTGTTGTTTTTCAGGAAGATAAAGAACTTATTAACAGCTTATGGGCACGTATTTATGAACTGGAGGTAACTTACTGGGATATGTACTGTAAAGCAGAAGACTTATTGATGGAAAAGGAACAATTATTGGCTTTAAAGGCAAAAAATCTAAAGAGATCTAAAACATTAAATGTAGACGTCTCCTCTGGAGAATGGGAGGATCTGAAGAGGGAAAACCGGATACTTCAGGAAGAGCTGCTAATGGCAGCCAGATATAAAGCTTCTTCTGAATCCAGTATGAAGGAATTAAGGAAAGAAATTAAAGCATATAATGAAGGAAATGTGGTTTATCCCAGCGAAACAGAGAATAATAATGAAGCGAATAAGCTGAACTATTTTATTTCGGAATTTGAAAAAAAAGACGCAGAGCTTGAAAAGGCTTTAAAACTTTTAAGCCAATTAGAAAATAAGATTTCCTTGATTGAAAATAAAGTAAATAATGATTAACCATAAACACGCCTCATATTGCAGGCGTGTTTATATTATTTTACTGCAGCGTGTTTTTAATTATTTTTTGGGGGTAAACAAGAAGAAAGCTATTATACGAGGAGGAGTTAATAATGAACAGAGACCAGACAAATGGAAATGCAGATCAATTAAAAGGCGAATTAAAAAAGCAATACGGCAAACTGACCAATAATGAATCCAAAGAAGCTGAAGGAAATATGGATAAAGTAAAAGGACAGGCACAGGAAAAATGGGGAGATGCAAAGGAAGCACTGTCAAAGACATTCAATGACCGAAGAGATTAAGTAAAAAAGTACTCAGCGCCCATGTGGCGTTGAGTACTTTTTACTGATTAAAAAGTTGTTTTTGCTCCTAAATAACGAGGCTTCCAGTAGGAATTGTTCATGTCGCTGATCTCGACACCGCGTGAAGAACCGGCATGAATGAATTTGTAATTGCCAAGATAAATTCCGGCATGGGATGGACCGGATTTGTAAGTTTCAAAGAATACCAAATCCCCGATCCTTGGCGATGCAACATGTTTTGTCGCACTCCAAATGGATTCTACAGTACGTGGAATAGAGATTCCTACTTTACCATATACATAGTTCAGATATCCGCTGCAATCGAATCCTGCAGGTGTACTTCCTGCCCATTCGTAAGGTGAGCCAATATATTTCTTTGCTTCAGTAATGAGCTCATTCACTTTTGAAGTTGATTGGGATGCTACCTGTGTTTCTGCCGGCTTGCTTGCAGCAGTCCCAGATATCTTCAGTGTCTGGCCGGCATAAATTAAATCTGAAGATAGGCTGTTCATTGCCTTTAATTGTGAAACCGATAAGTTATGGCGAGATGCAATACCGGAAAGAGTGTCACCTCTTTGGATAGTGTAAGATCCAGTGCCTGCAGGAGCAGAAGGTGCAGCGGATTGAGCAGAACCTTTAATTTGCAGCTTTTGGCCAGGATATATCGCGTCACTGCTGATTCCGTTCAGACTCTTTAGTGTACTGACGGAAAGGCCGTGAGCTCTTGCAATTCCCCATAAAGTATCGCCAGATTTCACTGTGTAGCTGACTGCAGCGCTTTGCGGCACACTTTTTGAAGCGTTATGGCTGTGCGGGGCCAGCAGAGTCAGGGCTTGTCCTTTATATATTGTCGAACCTGAGATACTATTCCAAGTCTTTAACTCTTCAATTGAAAGATTGTTAGAGCGTGAGATTTCCCATAATGTGTCACCAGACTGAACGATATATTTATTTTCATGAGCACTTGCTTCTCCATTGAACGGTGTAATTAAAAAACCAGCTGTCGCAGCCATTGTAAGTAGTTGTTTCTTCAAGTTGTACACTCCTTAAATTTCTTTGACATCCTAATATTAGTAATAATTCTAGTAAAATCCTATCTAAAAATAATGGTGTTTCTGGGTATATTTATGGTAAATTCATATATTTTCCTTATTTGAGCAATTAATAGACATATTATCCTAATTTATACAGGTTAACATTTCTATTCCATAACCATAATCAGGATATTTTTCACATTAATATTGAAAATTCGGAATTAAATTATTTCTTCACAAAGTAAAAGGCCAGCTCTCAGGCTGACCTTTTAAACATCATATTTACTCGCAGTCTGCTATAAAAGATTGAGGAGATGCCTGCGCACGCCACGGCACAATGGTTTCAAACCGCGTCGCTGTTCCGTCTGTTGCAAGAATTTGCCATTCAGCCACTTTAGTGACCGGATCAAGGGTCACCGTTATGGTAACTTCAAAGTCTCTGAACGGCCCATTATTTACTCTTCCGAGCATGTCACCTACTACTGTAGCTGATCTGCCATCATTACTGCAGGAAATAAAACGCCTTCTTCCTTGAGCAAATTGATAATTATCACCGTTGAGAGCGTTAAAGGTAAAGTTAAAACTATCGTTGGCAGGATTGCATCTTCCACTTTGACTTGCTCCGCATTGAGCCACATTAATATTCATTTGTCCTATCAAATCGGACGGCACTCCGAAACGGGTAACCCGAATCCTTGCACCTGGCTGAGGACCGCCTTCAGTATTAAGATTAAATTTACAAGGACACTCGGAAGGAGGACAATTCACATTAATAATTCGTGATGCCGAAATGAACTCCTGGCCTTCTACTTCAGCTCGTGCTCTGATTGTTCTTGGTCCTGTCGCTCCTTGTGCCGGGAGGATACGCGAACTGAAGCTGCCATCCGGTCCGGTGATTGCTGGATTCTCAATAAAGAATACATCCTGAGCACCAGAGATAAT
Organism: Cytobacillus sp. SAFR-174; assembly: GCF_051964675.1. NCBI lineage: Bacteria > Bacillati > Bacillota > Bacilli > Caryophanales > Bacillaceae > Cytobacillus > Cytobacillus sp. SAFR-174. The sequence continues at coordinate 18,337 of NZ_JBQCMZ010000034.1, forward strand.
ATCGATAAATACTGCAAAGTTTGGAAGACCTTCTCCTTCACAAGATAAGCGGCCTGTAAGCAGTGCGCCGTCACATCCTATTACACCTCCCGGGACATTCAACGTTAAGAGAGGATTCTCACACGCAATACATCCTGCTCTGACCCTATTGGTATTTGATATAATATCTCCATTAACTTCAGCTGTAGCAGTGTATTCCAATCCATCTGTCTGTGAAGTCGGGAAACGCACTCTTACTATGCTTGAGAAAACTCCGTTTGCATCTGTTTCAGGATTCTCATCATCAAATATTAAAGGACTGCCTGCCGGTGTAGATAAAGTGACTGTAATGCCAGGCTGTGGTTCATTTTGTCCGCAGAGAACCCTGCCTGTGATTAATGCTTCACAGCTGATCGGACCCGGGTTATCAAGCTGTATCCGGCAGCCTGGACAATCAACTGTTACAACTTGAGCTGGAGATTCAATGGGGATTCCTCCAACCGTGGTAAAGGCTGTAACAGTCACATTGCCTACTGCTCCAAAACCAGGTGTTATTCGTGTAGAATAGAATCCTTCCGCATCTGTTACATCTGGTAAAACAAATACAGGGCCTGCAGACGATTCCACCCTAAAGGATACGGTCACATTCTCAATACCTTCTCCATCACAAGTGACTCTTCCAGTTATAGGGGCTCCATTACAAGTGACTGTACCTGCAGGTGTGAGTATGGTCAATAAAGGATTTCTGCATTCCAGACACCCAGCCCTCGTAAACTCTGTATCCTCAACAAATCTGCCATTCACAATTGCAGATGCATTAATTTCTACATCCTGTATCTCTGTACCTACTCGAATGGTTACAGGCGTTTCAAAGATGCCATCCACACCTGTTCTGGGATTGTCATCAGCGAACCGCAGTATAGAAGATCCTCTTAAATTAACGATCGTGTTGGGAACAGATAAACCATTACAAGTAACGCGCCCTCTTATTAGCCCGGAACAGCTGATTTGGCCAGGATTAAAGAGATCAATAGCAGGATTAACACAGGTATGGCAATTCAGTTCAACCGATTGAGGATCTGTTTCAACTGTCGTTCCTCCAATTGCAGCTCTTGCGCTAATGGTTACCGTTTCGGTTATTCCAAAAACCGGTGCAAAATCAATCGAGTACTCACCATTGGCATTTGTTGTTGTAGGATTTTCCTCGAGAATAATACTTCTCGGATCTGATACAAAAAAAGAAACCGACGCATTCGGAACAGGCACGTTATCGCACGTAACCACTCCTGTTAATTGCCCGCCGGAACAGCCAACAACCCCCTGAGGAGTAATAAGTGTTATCCGAGGATTTCTGCATGCAATACAGCCGGCACTGGTGGTTATTGAATCTGATACTTCAATTCCAATAACAGTTGCTGAAGCGGATATTATTACACCTTGCTGTATTGGAGTATTTCTTGCTACGGTGGCGATGGTTGTAAATCTTCCTCTGTTATCTGTTACAGGGGTATCATCCTCGAAAATTACGCCGGCAAAAGAGCTGGTAAGCTGCACAGTCACACCTGAGACCGGCACCAAATCACAAATGACTCGTCCTGTAATCGTGGCTTCACAGCTGATAGGGCCTGGATTATCAAGTATTATCGAGGGATTTGTACATAAACTCGGAGGGAATAAACCTGGACAGCCATTCGGGGGCCGCTGTATCCGGCAGACAATTTCCCCTTTTTTTCTCCTTCCTTTCAATTCGTTCACCTCAGTTATAGTTTTGTCCCTACTAATGTATGGGATTTCCCTTCAACTGAGCCGGCCTCTACCTAGCAATTAGACAATTTCTATAGATATAGTCAAAGTAAAAGAGCACCAGGATACATAATCCAAGTGCTCTTTTTATGAATTACATCCATATTCTTTTATTTTCTGTTCTCCGTGTTATTCCCAAAGAATCAAGTTTTTCAAGAAAAGGAATCATATACTTTCTGGAGAGACCCAATACTTCCTTTGCATGGCCTACTTCAAATTCAGCAGCTGTGCCATTTTTCAGTTTTTCTACTGCTGCTCTAAAATGATCACCGTGCCAATAGTTTTGTGCATCCAGCGATATGACGGTTTCCTGATCTTCTAAATATCGTTTTAGATCGCCTTTGAGGTTCTCAGGAATCCCGGCGGAAGCGTAATATTCTTCAAACGGTTCTACTTTATAGCCATCTTTTTTTAATTCAGCAAGAAGATTGTCCGTTCGTTTTTGCCAGCTTTTCGGTACATGAGGATGAAAACCTTTATTCTGCAAAAACTGTCCTTTTCGTTGAAATGCATTTTTTTCAATACCTGAATTTAAAACAAATTCAATCAGCATTTTAGGATATTTATTCTGCATTGCCTGCAGCAATTCTGCTTTATTAGCCCCTTGCCTCATTGGATTTTCCAGATGGAACTCATTCAGGCGGTCAGCTATTTCTGCCTCTATTGCCTCATGGATGGCTGCTAAAGTAAATTCCTTGCTGCTGGTGCCCTGGAAATCTTCTTCTTTAAGTATTTCTTGAACCATCAATTCATCCAGTGAAGTCTTTGCTGTTATCTCTGCAAGAGAAAGGACCTTATCTTCGAACAACACGGCTTTTATGCGATCTTTCGGTGTTCCTTCTTTTTTCCTGCTTAAATCCTCAATGGTTTTTTGGCCGAACCGGTACTTTTCTCCATTGGGATCGATAACCCAGCCCCCGCCGAGGGTCTCCTGGGGACTTGGCCGTCTTAAAATGAACCGGTCGCCCCTTTTGGCAACGATTTCTTCATCTAAACGAAGCTGGCAGAGAATTTCTCCTTCTGAATTGGATAATTCATTACGATCAAAGAAGACGATTCTTCCCATTACTTCTGCCGTGCCAATATGGCATTTAATCGGCATGCGCTGTTTGATGATATGCTCTAAATCTCCAACTATTCTTACAGCAACATCAATGGTTTTTGTGACGCTGAAATGCTCAGACGATACAAGTACCTCGCCCCGCTCAATATCCTCCTTCGACACGCCTGAAAGGTTAATGGCTGCCCTTTGCCCTGCAAATGCCGCTTTTGCAGGCTGATGATGCACCTGCAGCTGGCGTGCCCTGGTCTCGATGCCATTTGGCATGATTTTCAGAAGCTGTCCTTCTTCTACTTTTCCTTCATAAACAGTGCCTCTGACTACAGTACCCTGCCCTTTCACCGTGAATACCTGATCGATTGGAAGCCGGAAGGCACCTTTTGCATCCCGTGTATCCTGTTCTTTCAGGGTATGGATAATCAACTGCTTTAACTCTTCAATTCCTTTGCCTGACAGGCTATCTGTTAAGATAACTGGAACATCTTCAAAAATAGATCCTTTCAGTTCCTCAAGAATTTCTTCTTTTACAAGATCGGTGAACTCTTCATCAACACGATCAATCTTTGTTATGGCGACAATGCCATTACGGATCCCTAGGAAATCGAGAATTTCCAAGTGCTCTCTTGTTTGGGGCATTACTCCTTCATCGGCTGCGACAGCTAGGACGACTAAGTCAATCCCGGCAACTCCGGCTATCATCTGCCTGATAAAGCGCTCATGACCAGGTACGTCCACCACTGAAATTTGGATTTCCTCATCTTCATGTAAAGGGGCGAATCCGAGTTCTATGGATATCTGCCTTTCTTTTTCTTCTTTAAGCCTATCTGTATCTACATTTGTTAATGCCTTTGTCAATGTCGTTTTTCCATGATCGATATGGCCTGCCATACCGATTGTAAAATATCTTTTCATCAAATCTGCCACCTGCTTCTAATGCGTTCTTTTTCAACTTTATACTGAAAAAAAGAATCTTTCAATCATCTGGATTTATAATGACAGCAGCGCACCCAGTGCTCCACAGTATGCGCCGTTTTGAATAAAAACAGGTTTTTTGCCAGCCATAGCGGTATACTTCTCTAAAAGGTGCTTTAATGGGGCATTATGCCGAAGCGTGCTTCCTATATATATTATATCGTCGATTTGGTTCCGAACTGCTGCCTGAGCGCTTAGGAGTACAATCGTTTCCGCAATCATGTTAGTTAAGCTGGCGGCTTTGTCATCCTTACTTATCTCAACATCCTTAATCTTCCCAAAATTACTGGCAGTCAGGCTTCCATCTATCGGCGAATCGAATGGTGAATAAATATCCTTGACTATTATATCTGCATTCTCTGCTTTCCCGCTGCCAGCCAGCGAAACGAGCCTAGTGAAATCCTTTTCACCAGTCAGTAAACAACCCAGTCCCATCAATGTGCCCCCGCCGATGCCGGTTCCGGAAACCCTTGAGATTTCACCGCCGCTGTTCAGGCAAATCGATGTCCCTGTGCCTATAATACTTAAGATGAAATTCTCATATGATAATCCATCTTGCTTGATCAAATAGGATGCACCTATACCGGAAGACTCAAATTCAGGAAAGATCAGGGCATTTTGAAAAAATTCTTTTTTAAGGTATTCAGCCTTCCCGCCTGTCAAGGCAACTTCGGCATCAGCTGCAGTCATTTTAAGCCAATTCATTGAATTATCCAGCTCATCAATCCGATAGCTCTTATAATGGATTTGTCCTTGTTCTTCAAATGCCATCTTCAGCAAAGAACCTCCGGCATCCATTCCTATTTTTGCAGGTTTCATGCAGATTCCGCCTTTCCAGCTTTATTTTTGCCAATCATTTTAAATGGAAGCAATAACAATAAAAACAGGAATACTGACGCTATCTCCAGTGTCAGTATATAGTAAGGATAAGGACCGAAGTAATCTAATAATGAAGCATTTTCCGGCTTACGGGACAGGAACATATAGTTTCCTCCTGTCAGTTTGTTAGCGAAAAATGCCGCACCAGCGCAGATATTCAAAAAGATAAAGGAATGAAGCATGCCTTTTCCTGTTGGCCTGTATTGATGCACGAACACAAAATAAAGACTTGTCCAAATGATCAGATTATGAGTAATAAAAAATTGGAAATAACGAAAATGGGGAAAGCCTAAAAACAATTCTGGAGTCAGGATAGCCATTAAAGCGCCAGTAACTCCTAAATAATAGACTAACTGGAAGACGGCACTGGATTTCGTTGCTAATAATATCAAGCAAAGAACTAAGCTTATGGAGCAGAGCTGCAGCGGCAGAGTAAAAGAGATTTCCCAATAGCCGCCAAGATAAAGCCAAAGATGGTAAAGCAGTTCCAAAGTAAAAAGAAGCATAAACATATACAGCCTGAATTTCTGATCAAGCCGGAAAAGTCCTTTTCTGAAAATAAATAAAAGTGCGGCTGCTGCTGCAAATAACACAATCATGGCAATATGAGATGCGGAAAAAACCAAAAAAGGGAAAGCATTATAATCATGAGAAAATACTCCTGACAAACTACCCTCTCCCTTCTGTGGGGAAGACTGCTCTCCGTGCAAGGAGGATTCAGTCTCCATTTATTTTATTTATTAAACCATAGGGGGTCATCATTTTCTGCTTCCCCATTATAGTTAATCAAAACTTCTTCACCTGCTTTAATATCTTTATAGGCGAAAAAATCAAATGTATGGTTGTCAAAGTTAATATCATATACTGCATTTGGCTGGTAGGAATGGTTGAAAAGCATTCCATAGCCTAATAAAAGGGCACTGTGATTTTTCCCGTATTCAAATGCATAGTCTGCCAGAGCTGTTTTTTCAATATGCTGATGTTCATTATTTGGATACGGAAGCACCGGAGCCTCATGAATCAGTTCACCCTTCTTAATATCTCGAGTAGCAAAGACTCCTCTATTATGTTCGCCATCGCTTACTGCTGATGTTTTAATTTCAATCATTTCGTTACCTGCACATTCCCGTCATTGACGTTTATTATTAATTTTCAGCGAGCCTAAACTCGCCAAATTCCAATTTCTTTGTTGTCTCAAGCTGAATCACTTCAGGAGAGTCCAGCTGAATCCTCTTAGAAAATAGAGGACCGTCATACACAAATGTATGATATTCACCTGATTCACCCATTGGACAAACAGGTTCAGCTTCGATTCTGCTTACAAATTCATGATCAAGTTCTTTGCCGAGCCACGAGTCGTCCAACACATCTTCCCTGACACGTATGACTTTGGCTTTATAGCCTGAAACCACAAAGGCACTTAAAACCTTAAGACTATCTTTCTCCTCCATCCATAGAGGATATACCGCATCCAATCCTGCTTCAGCCGCTGTTTTTTCTCCCCATTCACGGTGTCCATCCAAGTAAAGATCCCCATATGCAATGCCTGTAATCCCATATGTATCTTTTATTTTTCTTAAATCACTCACAAAACGTTCAGAGTAATCTTCAAAGGTACAATAAATAAACTCTGCAGGTATGGATAAACTTTTAGCCTGAAGCTGGATTAATTCCTTTTTTTCCCCATGCCCAAAGGTTCTGCCAATTTCCTGCGGAACCGTTGTCAGAAGACATGCAACCTCGTACCCCTGTTTTACCAGCACATCCAGAGCCAGACAGCTGTCTTTGCCGCCGCTCCATGATAAAACCACTTTCTTCCTCAACAGTCATCACCAACTTTAATAGTATGGGAAAAAGGATAGGAGGTCTATCCTTTTTCTTCTGAATCCTAATTTAAAAATTGAAACTGTGTACGGCTTCCTGACTGGCTTGCAGTAACTTCCAGACGCACATCTATCCTTTCCTTCAGCTCAGGAACATGAGAGATGATGCCTACAAGCCTTCCGCTGCTCTGAATTTCGATCAAAGCTTCTATTGCCTGATCCAATGATTCGGGATCGAGTGTCCCAAATCCTTCATCAATGAACATCGTCTCAAGAGACACGCCTCCTGCGTATTGCTGCACCACATCTGCCAGACCAAGAGCAAGTGCAAGCGCGGCTTTAAAGCTTTCCCCGCCGGATAAAGTTTTAACATGCCTTTCCTGCCCAGTGTATTGATCAAACACAAGCAATTCCAGGCCGCTTTGTGCGTTGCCCTTTGAGCGGTCTGTTTTTCGAAGCAGCATATATCTCCCGCTGGTCATCTTCGATAAGCGTCCGTTGGCTTCCCTCAGTATATCATCTAAAAATGCCGCCAGGACAAAACGTTCAAAAGTAATACGGTAAGTGTTCTGCCCTTTGGAAATTTCATATAAGTGTCCGATTACTTTATACCTTTCCTCAAGGGTCTTCATATTTTCATTTATTTCTTTGACTTTTTGCAATGTCTCTTCATTTTGCTTTTTCTTCATAAACAGATTTGTATATTGTTCCTGCAGCTGTTTCAATTGATCATCCGTTTCCTGCAATAATAGCTGCAGGCTTTCCAGGTCAGGTTTTTCAATCCCTTCTAAGAGTCCCGCCAGTTCAGCGTATCTGTCATTAATAGAACGGACTTCTTCCCGATATTCCCGAAGTTCACCTTCAAGCTGACTGATTTGTTCTTCTGATTTTTTGGCATCCCGGTATTCTCCGTAGACTTCAAAACCCTGGTCCTTCATCCGCTGTACAAAATTCCGCCTTTCTGCTGCAAGCTTTTGCTCGATTTTAACAGCCTGCTTTTGAAGTGTCTCGAGCTTTGCCTGCTCTGCCATATGAACCGACTTTGCATCTTGATAAATCTGCTGGGCAGTTTCCAGCTGCCTTTGCATAATTTCAAGTTTTTCAGCCGCTCTTTTAAAACTTGATTCGTAAGCTTGAACAGACCGCAGGTTTTCAGGAATTGTGTCCGTCATCCTCGCTAAGTTGCTTCTCTTTTCCGCATGCATAACAGCAGCGTCATTTATTTGGCTTTGCAGAAGGTCAATTTCTGCAGCCAGAGATTCTTTCATCTCCTGTGAATTTTCTAACTCTGCAGTACAGTTTTCCAGTCTTAAAGATTTCTTCTTCAGCTCTGCATCAAGTGTCAGCAAATCCTTTTTTTGATCGGCAAGTGTATTTTTCAGCACAAGCAGACTTTCAGGTTTAAAATCAGGACGGTGCTTCTGTATTTGGGCTGTTAATTCCGCTAATCCACTTTCACTGGAATTCAGTTGTGACCGAGCTTCATAAAATGCAGACTGTGCTTTCGCTTTCTCTGCTTCCATTTCAGCAGCCTGTTTTTTTGCTTCCTTCAGATCTTTTTCATCAGGAATATCTTGAGGAGAGACAGCTGGGTTTGGATGGTGGTCTGAGCCGCAGACTGGACATGCCTCTCCGTTTTGAAGCCTTTCAGCCAAGATTGATGCCTGTCCATGAAGCCATTTGCCCTCCAGTTCATCTACAAGCATTTTGGCGTCAGTGAGCCTGGACGAAGTCTGCTCGAAATAACTTTTTTTCTTGCTGAAAGCATTCTGTGATGAGAGATGCTCTTTATGAAGCTCTTCATATCTATGAAGCCGTTCTATTTCGTCTGATAGTTTCTCCAGGTTTCGTTCATTCTCAAACTGTGTGAGCCTGCTCTTTTCAATGTCCTGTTTTTCTGCAGCAAGTGTTTTTATTTGCAGATCAGCGTTTAGGAGGGCTTCATCTTTCTGTTTTTTTTGAAGCCTGAGGTTTTCAAGATTTTTTTCAAGAGAACGGACAAGCTTTTCCACTTTTGCATACGAGAGAATATCTTCTTTCATACTTTGCAGGTGATTAACCTGTTCGGCAGCTTGTTTTCTTTCTTCCTCCCGGTTCTTTTCAGACTCCCATTTTTCCAGCTTTTCTTTTAGCAGAGATTCAAGAGTGCCTATTTTTTTCTGAAGTTCCTCAATATCGGCATGTGCCGCATCCAGATCCTTCTTCAGTTCATGACAGAGCTGCTCCTGCTGACTAAGCAGGGCTGCTTTCTGGGCGAGAGCAATGGCATTCTCATTGACAGTATATTGGTCTTTCAGTTCTTCAAGCTCTTCTTTCCGTTGCTTAAGCTCTTCTTTCGTCTTCAGCTGTTTAAGCACCATTTCAGCTTCATAGAGCTTTTGCTGAAGATGATCTCTCTTTTCCTTCTTTTTCCTGCCAGCTTCTGTCAGCTCGGCAAGACCTTCTGCCATCTCCTTAATTTCCTCTGTAAGAAGCGGCATGAGCAGTGTGTCATTGACACTTCCTGCTTCGAGGTATGATTTCAGCTCCCCGCTGTAAACAGCCTGCACATGATTAAAATACTGATCTCTCAATTTAATCTGTTCTTCTACCGTTCTTTTTAATTCAGTTGCATCTTCTTTAAGTTTTTCTTCGATGCGCTTGTATATTTGAGTATGAAATAACCGCTGCAGAATGATTTCCTTATCCTTGCTTTCAGAAGTCAGGAGCTTTCGGAACTCTCCCTGGGGAATCATCAGAATTTGCCTGAACTGATTGCTGTCAATGATCATAATTTCTTTTATCTTTTCATCAACATCCCTGACATTTGAAGCCAGGAGCTTTTGCTCTCCATTTTCATCATATATATACAGTTCTGCTTTTGCACTCACTGTTGTTGTCCCATCGCCCCGCTCTTTTTTCTTTTCCTGCTGAGGAGATCTTATAATATGATACCTTTTATTTCTTAAAATGAATTCGAGAGAAACCTCGGTTAGTGTATTATTTTTGGCAAACTGGCTCCGAAGTTCGGGGCCATTCCGATCCTCTCCGCTTGCCTTTCCATAAATGGCATAGCTGATGCCGTCAAAAATTGTGGTTTTGCCTGAACCCGTCTTTCCGGAGATGACAAACATGGTTCGATTTCCAAGTTCGGTAAAATCGATGTTTTCACTGTCTGCATAGGGGCCGAACGCCTGCATCGTTAATTTTAATGGCTTCATTTCAGAGCCTCCTCCCTAAGCACTTTTTCGATCACATCAGTCATTACCTGCTGTTTATCTTCTGTAAACTCAGAAGTGGTCATTTGTTCATAGAATTGTTTAAACAGATCAAGCTCCGACTTTTTCTCTTCCTTCATCGATAGGAAGGAGCTTTTTTTCTTCATATCTGTAACGGCTATTCTTCTTTCCAGGTGAAGAACATTGGGGTAGACCTGTCTCAGCTTATTAATTGGATCAAGCAATGCGCCTTCATCAAAAAGGGTGATTTTCAGATAGTCATCAAGATTCTGTTTTTCATAGAAGGCTGGATCCATCAATTGATCTAAATGCCCTTCGATTTCTCTCAAGTCTTTTTTGGGCTTCAGTGAACGGGTTCGTAAATCAAATTCGCCATTTTCCTTCATTTCTATAATAGAGATCGATTTTTCCTGTTTGGCCTCTGAAAAAGAATATTTTAATAGGGAGCCAGAATATCGAATCTTGTCATGCTTTATGGCATCAGGACTATGCAAATGCCCGAGTGCTGTATAAGAGAATGGATCAAAGCAGCTTGAATGGACACAGCCTGACCCGCCGACTGAAAGGGTCCTCTCCGAATCACTGGTAGAACCGCCCAGGACAAAAGCATGTCCGACAAGAACGTTCGGCTCATTTGGATTCAGGTGCTTTTCAATTCTGCTCACAATTGCCTTCATTGCATCATCATGTGAGTGTACACGGTCATCATCAAGCAAATGCCTGACCATTCCTGGTTCAGCATACGGAACCAGATAAAAGTTCACACCATTAATATGTATGGGCTTAAAATCATTTGCCAGTTTTCCAGACAAGTAGAACTTGCTTTGTTTGTACCAGGAGCTTCCAAATGACAGCCTTTCTGCACTATCATGGTTTCCTCCGATGGCAACCACAGGTGTATTAAGCTCTACATTTATTTTAAAAAGAATTTCATTCAGCAATTCTACAGCATCAGTAGGAGGTACGGACCGGTCATATAAGTCTCCTGCAATGACGACTGCATCCGGCTTTTCTTCTTCTACCACATCAATAAATTGATTCAAAAAATGGCGCTGATCTTCGGTCATATATACACCATGGACCAGCTTGCCCAAATGCCAATCAGCTGTATGGATAAATTTCATATCTTACACCCTCTTTTCCTTGCCACAGATTCTTTCTGCAATATTACCATTATACCAAATCAAAAAACGGCAGAGGCTCAGCAATATTTTACAGAACATTCGTTCTAATTATATCATCAATTATTTTTAAAACACAGCATTGTTCAAAGAAAAAAGAGCCCAGCAGGCTCTCTCATTTATTGCTTTTTTAACTTAGGAAAGTTGATCAGAATGGCAATAATACCGCAAATGCCAATTAATATTGGATAAATGGAATATGCCATGATGCTCACCGGCGAAATGGCAGCGAGCCCCGAAGCAGCTAGCATCTGTGCTCCATATGGGATAGTCCCTTGTACAAAGCAGGCAAATATATCAAGTATACTTGCTGATTTACGCGGGTCAATCTCATATTGATCTGCAATTTTTTTAGCAAGCGGCCCTGCAATAATAATGGCAATAGTATTATTGGCTGTAGATAGATTTGTCAGAGAGACAAGTGACGCAATACCAAATTCAGCTCCCCTGCGGGATTTTATTTTGCTGGTAGCCATGTGAAGCAAGTAATCTATTCCTCCATTAACCCGGATGATCTCCACCAATCCGCCAATGAGGATGGCAATAATCGCAAGGGTCTGCATACCGGCCATTCCCTCAGCAATCATCTGCAGGAATGAAACAAACGTATAGCTGCCGTCAGCAATTCCAATCAGGCCTGAAAGAAGGATTCCCCCGCTTAGCACAAGAATAACATTCATGCCAAACAAAGCTGCAGCCAATACGCCAAGATAAGGGACTACTTTTAAGAAGCTGAAATCTCCGCTAGTCACGACGCTTTCCTGACCTGCTGTTAAAATCGCAAGAGTCACAGCAGTAAGAACGGCAGCAGGCAGTACGATTAAAAAATTCACACGGAATTTGTCGGTCATTCTCGTTCCCTGAGTCCTGACCGCTGCAATCGTTGTATCAGAAATGACAGAAAGATTATCGCCAAACATTGCACCGCCAATTATTGCTGCCATGGCTAATGCTACTGAAATATCTGTCTCTGCTGAAATGGCTACACCAATTGGAGCAAGAGCGACAACTGTCCCCATGGATGTTCCCATCGATAATGAAATAAAGCATGCAATGATAAAAATTCCGACCATTAGCAGATTCGGCGGGATAAAAGAGAGTGCAAGGTTCACAGTCGAATCAACCGCCCCCATTCCTTTAGCCGTACCAGAAAAAGCCCCTGCCAGGATAAAAATGATGGCCATTAATATAATATCAGGATGTCCGGCCCCTTTTGTGAATATCTCTACTTTTTCCATGAATGGCTTTTTTCTGTTCATTGCCAGCGCAATTCCGGCTGCTGCGGATACAATGACAATAATTGGTATGCTGTTAAAATCACCCGTTGCTATGCCGCCGCCAATAAAAATAAGCAGGAAAGCGGCTAGCGGCAATAAAGCCCATGGATTGCCCCTGTTTTTCATTGAATTCTCCTTTATAAATGGATTTTCCAAGCAAAATAAAAAGACCCCTTCAAGCAAGAAGAGATCTTGATCTATCAATCGTTCTCTTCTTATCTGCCAAGCATCTGTGCTTGCTGGATTTGGCACAGCGCTCTGCAGAGCCCGCTGCCGAGACATCTTCGGGCCAGCCCCTCCGTCTCTCTTGATAAGTGAATAGTATTAAATTATTCTAAAATAACTCACGTTTGAACATTATACAGGAAACTCGCCAAACTTCAAGTTTTTTTTATACTGTATTGATGGTTGAATTATGAAATTTTCCAATAAGTTATTTCTGTAAAAAATAAACAGCCTGACCTAATGGCCAGGCTGTTTTTGTATGGGTGTGTCGATTATAGTTTAGTTACGTTAGCTGCTTGAGGTCCGCGTGCACCTTCAACAACTTCGAAAGAAACTTCTTGGCCTTCTTCTAAAGATTTGAAACCTTCAGATTGGATAGCAGAGTAATGTACAAATACGTCGTTTCCGTCTTCACCTTCGATGAATCCGAAACCTTTTTCAGCATTGAACCATTTTACTTTACCGTTTTTCATGAAAAAAATCCTCCTATTGGCTAGAAAAAGCCATGTGTAAATTCACCATATACACGCTTATTACTTTACGTTCATTACTCATCCAGACCATTGCCTAACGGTTGAAAAAGCAGCTAGCAAAATATAACACGATGCATAACGGCTGATTCAAATTTAGCACTTATAGGAATGAATGTCAACTATTCTGCGCGTCTTTGACAGCATTTTATCAAACTATTCCGTCTTTTTTGAACATAATAATTCCCAAGCTTATTAATAAAATCTCTTCTATTTTATAGACAAGCAGACAAACAACTTATAAGGGGATTTCATAAACTATATTAAAAACATTAGCCAGGGGGTGAGTGGATTGAACTTACTGGATTTTTTAAATCAGAATTATTACATGCTGGTCCCGGCTTTGTGGGTAATTGGGTATGCATTGAAACAGACACCCAAAGTTCCCGATTGGTCCATCGTATGGATTCTTGTAATGATTTCGGTTTCTGCAGGCAGTCTTGCATTTGGCTTTTCTTTTGAAGGGCTCCTTAATGGAATCGTTGCAGCAGGCGTGGCGGTGCTTGGACATCAAATGATGAAACAGACTATAGAAGGAGCATACAGCAATAAAAAGAAATAAGTAATATCAAAAAAGTTCATCCAATTGGGATGAACTTTTTATATAATCTATTATTTTAAGCCGGCCAGGACTTTTTCTATATCTTCGTTAGTCATTTCCTGTGCTTTTCCAAAACTGTATACATGATTCGACGCCCAGTAATCATAGAGCCTGGCAAGATCATTTCGGTCATATACTTTATTTGCAAACGTGCTGAAAAAATAAACGATTAGAACATTAACGACATTTGGCGGCAGCTGTTTTCTGTTTGCAAGCGTGCCCAAAGCGATTTTTTCCAATCCTCTAATGTTGCCGCCTGTTAAATACTTAACCATATCAAACGGGGAAGCAGTTTCACACTTTTGCACAAAATCAGGGTTATTTAATAAATTTAACATTGTTCTCTCCCCTCTATAACTTCTATTTATACACATTGGAGGAGATCAATAAACCCTTTTGGGTATTTTGTATCGAAAATGATATAAATAGCTATAATTTGTTAAGTAAATTTCACTTGCTTTCGTGTTAGCCGCGTATGAACCTTCCCTCAGAATGTATCACCTGTCCTGTTATCCACTTTGAATCTTCACCTGCCAGGAATGCTGCCAGATTAGCTGCATCTTCGGGCTGGCCGATTCTGCCCGCTGGAAACTTAGGCAAAAGGTGATTTCTTATCTCCTCATTCATCCATGATGAGTCAGTGGGTCCAGGGTTAATTGCATTTACTGTTATACCTAAATGGGCAATTTCTGTTGAAAGCGACCTGGTAAAAGCTGTTATGGCAGCTTTGGTAGAAGCATAAGCCAATTCGCCGGGCATTGGGCCAATCTCTTGGCCGGAAGTCATATTAATGATTCGGCCGTATGGCAAATTCCATTCTTGAAATCTTTTGGCGAATTCTGTGCAAAGAAGAAATACGGCTCTCATATTAACAGCATAGTGCGCATCCAGTGTTTTAGAATTAAACTCCAGATATCCATCTCTTGTTGAATGAGCTGCATTATTAACAAGTATCATCGGATTTCCAACTGTCAAGGCAGCAGATTCCAGCATCTTTTCTGCTGATTGAACATCCGATAAGTCAATTTCGAGACCTTTGCAAAGGACGCCAGTTTCCGATATTTCCTTGGTGAATACTTTTCCCCAAAGGGGCTCCGAATCCCAATAAGTAAAAAAAATATTAAAATTCTGGCTGGCTAATTTTCGGCAAATAGCTGCACCGATACCCTGATGGCTGCTGACACCTGTCACTATTGCAGTTTTATTCTGCTTTTCGATCATTCAGCGTTCCCTCCATTTAGGGCATGCCGGAACTGGCATGGAGATTAAATTCCAATAAAAATGCAGATACACAACAAGGTATCTGCGAATTTATGGTTTAAAATTCCACAGCAGACATTCCTTGTTCAATCATTTTATAAATAGACAAACCTCTCCCCAAAATAGCAGGCAGACGTTTATAAAATTAAAATGATTCAAGTTATGCCACATTTAGAATTTCAATTCCCCTTCCGTATATCTCCTAATTTGAGCATATCTGCAAGACTAGGAAAAAGCAACATAATTTTTCAATTGCTCTGTTATTTATGTCATTTTGTTTCCCTGTGCGTGGTATTTGGTTTTCTCTCCATCTCTGGAAGTGCCCGTGAGTATGGAAAGCATCTAATAAATCGTAATTGTTTCGATTTAAATCACATTAAAATTTTCATGCGATTGCAAGGATAAACTTTATATCCTTTTATCCTCCAATTCTCCTATCCTTTCAAAATGCTCATAATCCCATTTACAATATCATAAACTTAATATACAGTATAAAACGAAATCATTACGATTTTTAATTACAGGAGGATACTATGAACCGAGTTTTTCGCAGCCATATCATTGATATAACGGGCATTATGTTGATAGCCATTCTGGTATATTTAATATCTTTCAGCTCTGGATTAGGTTTATCTTTTGATATTCCGCCTTCCCTGTTAAACCTGAATGTAATCTTTATCAGCATTCTAATAGAAGCATTGCCTTTTGTGCTGATAGGTGTGCTGATTGCAGGGTTTATCCAAATTTTCATTACAGAAGACCATATAAAAAGGTGGATTCCAAAAAATAGAATGGCTGCTGTTGTCATGAGCTGTGTGGCTGGCGCACTTTTTCCAGCGTGTGAATGCGGAATTGTTCCTATCATCCGCCGGCTTATGTCTAAGGGTGTACCAGTTTATGCAGCGATTGGTTTTATGCTGACTGGGCCCTTGATTAATCCCATCGTCATTGCTTCTACATTCATGGCTTTTGGAAATGATTTTGAAATGGCTGGCTTACGAATGGGACTGGGATTTCTAATTGCCATTATCGTTGCCTTTAGCGTGAGCATCTTCTTTAAGTCGGGGGAATTGAAGAAAAATCTTCATTTACCCCACAGCAGCGAAAACCACCGTTCTTTCCTGGATCGGATTTGGTCTATGCTGACCCACTCGATTGACGAGTTTTTTGACATGGCCAAATATTTGATTATTGGCGCTTTATTAGCTTCCATTGTACAAGTCTATATGCCGGCAAAAACATTTCTGCAAAATGCTGATAATCCGGTTGCATCCTTACTGATCATGATGGGCTTTGCCTATGTTTTGTCACTATGCTCAGAGGCAGACGCTTTTATCGGTGCCTCATTCAGCAGCATCTTTCCTAAGTCTTCCATACTGGGATTCCTAATCTTCGGGCCCATGATCGACTTTAAAAATACAATCATGATGCTTAGTGTGTTTCGGATAAAGTTTGTTCTTGGCGTATTAGTTCTGACAGCTTCAGCAGTCTTTTTCACGCTGCTTTTTGTACAGAAATTCATTTAGGAGGATTGCTATGAAACTTCATTTTCAGCAGGCGTTGAGGGCGCTGATTCTTCTGGCTTTTTGCGGACTGATTTTTCAGCTTCATTATACAGGAGACATAACCAAGTATATTAATCCCAAATATGTCCGCTTAAGCCAATCGGCTTCCATATTGTTTTTATTTTTATTTTTTATTCAAATTACAAGAATATGGACTTTTAATAGAGAAACCGCTGTTCACGAATATCATCACGGTCAGGACTGCTCCCACCATGACGAGCATTCCTGTTCACATAATCATGATCATGGGGATACACCGTTTACAGTAAAAAAGCTGGTGTCTTGTTCCATTATATTATTTCCGCTATTAACAGGATTCTTCTTGCCTGCAAAAACGCTTGATGCTTCCATTGCTGAAAAGAAAGGTGGGCTTGCCCTACTTGGTAATCAAAAACAAGAGGTGAATACATCGGTTGGCTCTGATGAAAATGAAGATGTATCAGACTTTGAACTTGAAGACTTTTCTTTTGAAGAAGAGCTGGAAGAAGTCGAGGAGCTGGAGCATGACCTATCTGTAAATGAGGAAGCAGAGGAAATATCCAATGAAGAGTTTGAGCAATTAATAAAGGACCTTTATTCGGCTCCTGCTATTAAAATGGATGATAAAGTTTTTAGTTTGTATTATGAGGAAATCAGTAAAGATATTGATAAATTCATTGGCAGAGAAATTGAATTTCAGGGATTTATATATAAAGAAGAAGGACTTGTTTCCAATCAGCTTGTCATTTCAAGGTTTTTGATTACCCATTGTGTGGCAGATGCAAGTATGATTGGCTTTCTATCAGAAATGGAGGAAGCTTCGAAACTCTATGATAATATGTGGGTCAAAGTTAGCGGAGTCATAGATAAAGCAGCCTATAATGGAACAGAGATCCCGATGATTAAAATTAAGGAATGGAAAGAAATTGAGGAGCCGTTTATTCCATATCTGTATCCTTTAACCATTAAAATCTTGTAATAAATTTCAAAAGGGACTCAAAAAGGGACTCAGTTGAGTCCCTTTTATAATTTAAATCTCGAAACAAGTTCCTGCAATTCTTCAGAAAGTTTTGCAAGAGCCCCTGCTGATGAAGATACTTCTTCCATGGTGGCGAGCTGCTCTTCTGTTGCAGCTGAAGTTTCCTGTGAAGCTGCTGCATTTTTTTCTGAAATGTCCTGAACATTTGACATGACATCAATAATCTGGGTGGTTAAAGCAGTCAATTCTTCTACTGAGGATGAGACTTCTTCGACTTTATATGTTACATCACCCATTGAATTGGCGATCTCAGCAAAAGCCACACTTGCTTCCATTGTATCTTCGAGGCCATCCCTTACCTGTTCATTTCCTTTTTCCATTGCCAGAACGGCATGCTTTGTTTCTTCCTGAATAAGCCCTATCATTTGCTGAATCTGAATGGCAGATTGCTTGGATCCCTCTGCCAATTTACGGACCTCATCAGCGACAACCGAAAAGCCTCGCCCATGCTCACCTGCCCTTGCAGCTTCAATGGCTGCATTAAGTGCGAGCAAATTTGTCTGCTCTGCGATAGTGGTAATCAATTCCACGATATTGCTGATTTCTTTTGATCGGGATTCGAGGGTATAGATATGCTGAGCAGCACTGCCTACTGTAGTATTTATTTCATTCATTTGCCTTACAACATTATCGACTGAAATAGTGCCTTGTTTAGTTAAAAAATCTGCCTTTTCCGCTGCTTCAAGCATCAGCTCGCTGCTTGAAGAAATCTGCTGCATTCCGGAAGAAATCTCATCCATTGAAGAAGATACCTCTCTAAAACGGTAAAGCTGCTGTTCAGTTCCCAGAGCATTTTTCTGTGAAATAGCTGCTACCTGTTCAGAAGCCAAAGAACTTTCTTCTGCACTTGCAGCCAGCTGCTCACTGCTTGATGCAACTTGTTCTGATGTGCTTCTTACCTGGCTGACTACAGACCTCAAATCCTGGACCATCTTATTTAATGATAAAATAAACGTTCCTATTTCATCCCGGTTTTTTACATTAATAGAGGTCTGACTTAAGTCTCCTCCTGCCACTTTGTCTATCGCTGCTGCTGCCAGATTAATCGGCCTGGATATCATTCTGCTTATAAAATAAGCGATCAGCATGGCAGCAATAACGGCTGTAATTGTAATAATTAAAGTAATCGTCTGAGAGGATTTAACGCCCGAGACAGTTTCATTTATCCCGGCATCTAATTGGGATTCATAATATTTTACAAGTTCATCCGCTTTTTTGTTAAAATCCTGGCTGACCTGTTTATCGGAGGTTTCAACTAATGACATATAAGCATTATTTTCCTCAAGCTTAAACTTAATTTCTTTGTCAATAATGCTCTGGTAGCGATTATGGAGCAATTCCAGCTCTTTCGCCAATTCCTTCTCCTTCTTAATGCCGGCTAATTCATTCAATTTATTTATATGATGCTCCATCCTCTTGCGGGAACTTTCATAGTCACTCAGATATGTAGAGTCGCCTGTCAGGAGATAGCCGCGGATTCCCCCTGCTTCATTCATAAGCTCTGCCTTCAGTGTTTTTACAAGCATCACTTCAGAGACATTATCATCTATTAAACTTTGATAATTTCTGTTAACATTACCGAGTTCATAATTTGATAAACCGGCTACAAGACCAAATAATAAAAGGACAGACAAAAACCCGAGGAACAGTTTTTTTGCCACAGATAATTTCATGCCTTTTCCTCATTTCCAGATAGGATAGGATATTCTACTTATAATTTAACATGAAACTGCTGGTAAGTCAGGCACTTTTTACCTATTGGTTCATATATTTACAGAATATTCTCATCCTTTCGCAATCATTTGCATAATTAGACAAAAAATGCCGCTAATCCGGCTGGCAGATTAGCGGCGACTATGCAGACCAAAGATCCTTAGGGAGGAGATCTTCTATATTATTGTATTAAAAGTGACCGGAATGGTGTGGACAAACCCCTCCGCTATTTGCTTATTTTTCGTTAAATAAGTATTCAGTGCATTAAAAACAGCTAAGGCACCAAAACCGGAAATATGGCTTAGGTGCCTGATGCAGTTATACTGCTTTCTTCAGCATTCCCTCATATTTTTTTGCGGTTCTGATTTCAATTGTTAAGACACCATTTCCGAAGTTTGCTTTTACAAGAAGCGGGATGCCGGTTGTGTTTTCAAATCTGAAGTCTTTGCCTCCATAGGAAACGGTTGCATCCCGGCCCTTTGGGACATAACCCACCGTTACAGAATGGTGGTGTTTTTCTACATAACTGACCCCGACTTTATCAACTGCGTTGTATAGAGTGGAGGATGTTTGGCAAATACCGCCCCCAATCCCCATTACGAGCTTGCCATTAATGGCTTCCTCTGCAGGCTGATATCCATGCGCTTCATCACTGGGCCCCACTGTTGTATTAAAAGAAAAGTGATCTCCCTCACCAAGAATGATATTATTGATGGCTTCTGCTGAGAGTTCAATGTTTTTTGTCCTGCCTGCCACGCCGCTGTTAAAATTGGTAGTATAGGATGCGACGACTACTTCTCCTAAATGAGGTACATCAGCAGGATCATAACCGCTTTCTGAAACATAAAGCGGCAGCTCAACATCCCCGCCGCTTACAGAAGCAGCGAAGATCTTATCCACTAATTCGCTTTCTTCAAGTATAATCTCAGGCTGCCCTTTAATGATATTGCCATCGGGACCAATTTTGTCAAGGGTCATCCTTTGATCAAAGCCTTTTATTGTATCTGTTCCGCGCGCTATTTCCTTGGCCCATTGGGCAACATCTGCTTTATATTTTTCATCATCCTCACCAAATCCCATTTCAGCAGGCCTGAAGGTCTTTAGCACTGCTTTTGTATCAGGATCAATGACATTAACCACAACCGGCTTTATTTCTTCCTTCTTTTCCTCCTCTTTAGCCTGCTCCTCTGCCGTTGCCTCCTCTTTTGTCTTATCTTCTTTAGACTTCTCTGCCGCGGCCTTTTTCTCCGGCTCATTATCGCCGGCAGTTTTTCCTGAACACCCGGCTAATCCTATGAAACAGACAATTAACAAAAGTGCTATTCCCCATTTTCGCTTAGTCATTTTTCCCCCAGCTTTTTTAAATATTAGCTTCCTTTCTCTATGCAGGAAGCTGTTTCCATTTTCTAATTGTATTCACCGACGGATAGGGGTATTCCTGCAACTCTGCAAGTTAAGTTGTACCTTTTTACCTATTTTGAAAAACGCCTGCGAACTGCAGACGTTTTTCCAGACTAAGTTTAACAGAAGAGAAATCAATTCTGGAAAATAACTCACTGAGCTCACAGCTCTTTAAAATTCACTCTTGTGATAGGTCATTCCTACAAACAAAAAAGAAACAAGCTAATATTATAATAGAAAAAGGAGGATTGAGTTTTATGTGTTCCAGCTGTAATAGCATGTGCTGCTGTTGTCCGGATGAGAATGGGGGAAATGGCACTGCAGGCCGTCCCATATTAAGCGAAAAATTTTGCGGGACATTTGAATTAGACTGTGGTAATCAAGCGAGCCCTGACCGTATTGTTTGGAGGTCGATACAAAATAATGTACTCGCTCCAGTCGTAGGGACTATGACTATCACTTATAATGGAGGATGCGCTGACACTTTAGTTGCTAATTTGCTCAG
Organism: Cytobacillus sp. SAFR-174; assembly: GCF_051964675.1. NCBI lineage: Bacteria > Bacillati > Bacillota > Bacilli > Caryophanales > Bacillaceae > Cytobacillus > Cytobacillus sp. SAFR-174. The sequence goes on from NZ_JBQCMZ010000034.1 coordinate 39,347, forward strand.
AAACGGTGTAACTGTAGGTTCTTTAACAATTCCTGAGCCGGAAGGACAAGGCAGTGTTCCAAATAGTAAATCCCTTACAGTGCAGAATTTATTTGATTCCCTTGAAATCCTTTGCCTTGGACAAGGTGCTAATGATTGCGAAGGGCAATATTGTCTAAATATCCACTATCCTTCCCCATTTAACCAATAACTTCTTTAAATTTAAAAGGAGAACCACTGATTCTAAATTCATTGGGGCTCCTTTTTCAATATTATGGAATTAGCCTTTTATATAGAGTAATGCAGAATTTTCCCGAAGCATTTGGCGGTGCTGTTATAGTAAATTCACTTGGAGTGATAACAGCCAATGCTGCTGAGTTGCCGGGAGGTACAGGACCAACTCCCGGACTGCCGGGTGCCGTAATATTCCCTGTTACGGAACCTGGACTGCCTGTAGAATTAAATATTTCAAAAGTGCCTTCTATATAATCTTCTGCCGGAGCCCGCCATACAGAGAGTCGGTTAATCCCGCCTGTTCCTCCTGAAAAATTCCCGCAAATTTTCTCCTGAAAAATTACAGCTGCAGGACAGCATGGGTTATTCGAACTTTTTGAACAGCTCATATACATTCCTCCTAACGATACGTATTAACATACTATTTCATAATGAAGGGATAAACAGTAAGTTCCTCTGCAAGTAATTCCTTCATTTCCTGAACAAGCAAAACCAATCCGTGCCAAGACTCCGATTGTAGCAGACTTTGTCTGACCTGCTGAAACTGTAAAGATCTCTTCTAAATCTCCTCTTAAACTGGGGGAAGCAAGGACACTTATATCACATGATCCTTTGTTAACAACAGAAATAGTTGCTGCAGGTATGTTTCTGATCCCTCTTGCAGTCCAATATATTTCAGCGTCGTCTCCACAGATTTGTTCTATATTACCGCAAACTTCATCATGAACAAGCTCCTTTTTGAGGAAAGAAGGACCAGGAGGCTTTGGATAATGATTATGATCAGGTCTTCCTTGATCTCTATGGCTGTGCTGGTCATGCGGATGGGGAATTTCATTAACATGATCTTCACATCTGCACAAATCCTCCCGATAGTTACATGAGGTACAAAATTCCATACTCATCACATCCTTGTAGTCATTTCTCTACTATAGTATTAAAGGAGCGGACAAGATGCCTGTGCTTTTAACTGTGTTTTTGAATGGCACCTAATTAAGATCTTACCAAGATTTCCTCAATTCCTACTTGACTAATCGGATAAATATGAATTAAAATATAACTAACAATAAGGGAGGGTTCATTACATGCCATTAAACAGAGAAACGTTAATCAGCAAATTATTATCGCTTTCTAAATTCCAGCATAATCACAGCTTGTTTAATTTAAGTGACCGAAAGCTGGAAGCTCTGTATCTGGATCATATTCTTTTTTCTCCTCACCCTCACAGCGGACATCAATCAATTAAATTAATTGGAAAAAATAGATAATAAAAAAAGAGGGAATCCTATAAACTGGCACCTATTTCAAGGACAATATAAAAAAAGAGGTTAAGCAGCTAGAAGATGATTCCTATATTGAATGGG
>NZ_JBQCMZ010000035.1:0-36268 GCF_051964675.1 Cytobacillus sp. SAFR-174
AATTCAAGTATATAAAAAATACCTGTAGGTTGAACACTCTCTTTTTCGAGTGTCCTTCCTACAGGTACCATTTTAGAAGCCCTTTCTTATTTTTATTAGACTCCAATCACAAATGATGAAGTTAAATTTTTTAAAACCTTAGCCACACTCATAGCGACAATGGGACTGGATTTTGGATTTTCCTCATAAGGAACATTCGAAACGGATATCTCCACTTCACCGAAATAACCTTTAGCCTTGATGGTATGTGTGTTTGATTGGATAGTCGGATCAGCATACACCTTCACCTTAGTATTTTCAAAGCCAACTCCTGCTAGGCTAAGGGCTGCTGAAACATTCACGCTCTGCGGAAACAGCCTGGATGACTCCCGTGCATTCCCTTCATAAATACAGAATGGTTCAGTCAGCATATTCAGATCCACTTTTTCTTCCGCAATCGTGCCTTTCCAGCTGCGTGGATGCTTTCTTGTAATTAAGGTGATTTCTTCAATCTCACCCAATGCTCCCGCTGCAATCCGGTCCAGGCCGGCTATAGCTGCAGAAGGAACAAAGATCTGCCGGTTATGCTGTTTGGCCACAGCTTTGAGTTTTTCATAAAAACCGGTGTCTCCTAATGCTCCCACAGAAAGCACCACAAGATGGCATCCATTTGCCAGCACTTTCTCCCCGTACATATGCAAGGCTTGATGGCCCGCTGACTCTATGATAATATCTAAATCTCCATTAAAAAAATCGCCTTCATCTGATGTAAGGGTAAATGCTTGTTTATCAGCATGCTCTGCAACTTTATGGCTTCTAACCAGCACAGACTTTAATTCTACGTTGCCAGCATGGCCGGCTTCTATTAATTCCGCTATGGTCTTCCCCAGCGTTCCATAACCGATAATTCCAGCTTTAAGCATATTTATCACTCCTTCTCGGGATCCCCCTAAAAAAACCGTATAAATCTGGTATACGATATACTTTGTGCAATTTTATTCTAGATTTTAACTTAAAACCATTCAGAGAGCAATAGATTTTATAGAAAATATTAAAACATCTAAATTTTCAAAATTATTTGCACAATAGCTATTTTTAGTGTTATTATAGTATACAAGTTTAAAATAGTGAAAAGGGGAGGTGGTAGTGGTCTCAGGTTCTTGACGATGTCTGCACATCTAAAGAGCATAAGAGATTGATTGATATAGCATGAAAAGAGCGGTGCACCAGCAGATAACCAAGTCATCCATGAATAGCGCTTTTTTGTTTTTTGGTCAATTTGGTATACAATCTACCAAATGCTGTATTCTTTTTGGAAAAAGTTACAAGTCCTTCTCGTGAAGCAAAATGCCGGGGTATTACATAGTCAGCCATAGAAAAACAGAAGCCTTGCAATCTGTCTTTTGCAATATTTTATAGGGGTTATTTATTTATAACGAAAAACGGAGGGGAATATATGGAGTTAACATTTGCTCATTGGGTCTATGCAATTGTTACTGTGTCTGTCATCGCCACGATGCTTTTTAGAAGAGGCGTTGTCCTGCCGGTTATCATCGGAACTTTCTTTGTGGCAGTCATTTATAAAGGCAGCCTGATCGCTGGCTTTCAGGCTGTATTTAACGCTAATCTCCTCGCAGCAAAAGAGTTATTCAGTATATTCTTAATCATTTCTCTCATGATCGCACTTCTCAATTCATTGAAGGATTTGGGAGCGGACAAGAGGCTTATTGGTCCGATTGAGAAGGTTATGGTGAATGGGCATATTTCCTATTTAGTATTAATGGTTACAACCTATGTAATTTCACTCTTTTTCTGGCCAACCCCTGCTGTCCCGCTTATCTGTGCTCTGCTTGTACCCGCAGCAGTCAGGGCTGGGCTGCCTGTAATGACGGCTGCCATGGTTATTGTCATTGCTGGTCAGGGTATGGCGCTTTCCTCTGACTATATCATGCAGGTAGCACCGATGCTCAGTGCCAAAGCAGCTGGAATTGATAAGGCCATGGTTGCGGATAAGACACTGGTTCTTTCTGTCATTACAGGTGTACTTGCATTGACCTATGTTTATGTGGCGCATAGAAAATCAATCGTGAAAAATGGGAACCATGACTCTTCTCTAAACCCTGATGATGCTGCTTTTTTTGGTGTAGCGAATGAACTTGCTGCTACGGCTGAAGAAAGTGCTGAAATCATTCAGAGAAAAAATACATGGGGCAAGGTTTTTGCTGTATTAGTGCCTTTATCGATGCTGGGTGTTATGATTTATATGTTCTCAACCAAATTAACAGGCGGGTCAGGGTTTGAAGGAACAGATGGAGCTGCTTTTATTGGCGGTGTTGCGACTCTTTTATTGGTGCTTGCCACTGTGGCATTTAATCGCATCCATGCTTTAGATAAGATAAGCGAGCATTTAACGGAAGGCTTCGTGTTTGCCTTCAGGGCGATGGCTCCGGTAATTCCAATAGCAGGATTCTTCTTTATGGGAAGCTCAGACTTTACCGGCACCATTTTATCATTGGATGAAAGCGCTGCCAAACCTGCTTTTTTATTTGATATGATACAGGCAGGCCAGGCTTATATTCCTGAGAATGCCTTTATTGCAGGATTTGGCTTGTTGATTGTCGGTCTGATCACTGGCCTCGATGGGTCAGGTTTTTCCGGGCTGCCGTTAACGGGTGCCTTATCGGGTGCATTAGCAAGTGGAAGCCATATTGATCCTTCCACATTAGCTGCCATCGGACAAATGGGTGCCATCTGGGGTGGAGGCACGATTGTTGCCTGGTCTTCACTTGTCGCAGTAGCAGGATTCCTGCAGATTTCACCGCTGGAGCTGGCCAGGAAAAACTTTATTCCGGTTATTTCCAGTTTATTTATCGCAACATTAATTGCCATATTAATCTGGTAAAACAGAAAGCTCCAAAAAACAAGGCTATCCTGCAAGGTTAGAATATACTAACTAAGGGGATAGCTTTTTTATAAAGAGAGGAGTGAGGATTTGAAAATTGGCTTAGCAGGTATAGGAAAATTAGGTGCAGCGATGATGACACACTGGCATAAATCAAACCTTTCAATAGGCATTTTTCATCCCGATATGTCCAAAGCAGAACAATTTGCTGAAAAGTTCCCTAACGCACATCCTTTAACTGATAATGAGATGAGACAAATGGATATCCTTCTGCTTGCTTTGCCGGCTGGAAAGGTGATTTCTTTTATGGATAGGATAATTCCGGAAAATTCTTCTATTGCCTTCATTAATATGGCGACCGCGCTTCCAACGAAAGAAATAAAAGAAAGGTTCCCTTCCTGTAAGGTGTTTGGATTGAAATACATGGGGCATTCGAGAGACTTAATGGAGAATGGAAAGGGATTATTTATTACTGAGGACCATCTCCCTGCTCCGGTACAGGACCTATTCAGACCAGTGGGGGATATCATAATAGACAGTGAAGAGAGAGTAGCAGCAGTAAATAAACTGGCAACCTATTATGCTGTAAAAACGGCTGTTGAAATTGAGAATGAATTGACAGGCAAAGGGTATGACCCAGCTTATATTAAAAGAGGACTTACTTCCCTTGCACCGGAAGTCATACGGTCTTACAGCCAAGGCACTTTGGGGCATTTTGCAAAAGAAATTGTGAAGGAAATACAGGAGTATAATAAAAAAGCTGCTGATTAATTTTCAGCAGCTTTTCCTATTAGAGCATTCTTTCCAGCAAAAACAAATAGAACATTACGCAGGCAACATACACTGCCGCAAAAGGGAGATTCCAGCTCGAGACTTTATAGGAATCGACTTTGATAATGTTAGACATGAGACCAAGAGTGGCATTATATGGGCCTACTAAGAAGGCGGAAACCGCGCCGGACAGCATTGCGACTGTCAGGATATGAGGAGATATACCGATGGCTTCCGGGTTTACTCCTTCAATCATCAATGCCAGGGAAACGGCTGGATGGAGGCCCAGAAAGGCCAGCCCTAAAGGAATCAAAGGCAGTATGATCAGGAAAATCTCGACTCCTGCCACACTAATAAAAGCTGCAATCCAGTCAAAAAGGATTTCATTTGCCTTCGAAATATTAATCGCTGATATAAAAAAGCCTGTTGATAAAAAGATAAAAAATTGATCCTTCATGCTCATCGCGAAGGAATTGAAATGGTCAGACAGCTGATGGCCAAATTGTTTTCCTTTACGTAATAAAAGGGACCAGCTGAAAGCAAATGGAATGACGATCAGTGAAACAAGAATTAAGAATGGCAACGAAACTTGTGTCTCTGCAAAGGATACGAGGACATTAAATATTGCGATTGCCGCCAGGATCTGAAAAACTCTGCCCGGGCGGCCGTCATTAGTCACTTCCAGGGCTGCAGCTGTTTCATGCACAGATTCTTCTGCAGAGTGCGGGAGTTTCATTGGCTGGGACTGACGGGATCCAATAAACCAATCCATTCCTAATCCTAATATGCTCAATGGAATGACATAAGGAAGGATGGATCCCCAGCTTACCCCCGTCATCGTTATCACGATCCCCACAATAGGAGTTACAGGCGCCCAAATTAATGGCATCGCAAACCCTCTGGAAATAGCCCTGCTCATGAACCGCTCTTTATTCCTTACCGGAAAGCTCCCCAGTGCCGGCCTGATAGAATAATAAGTCATGGGCAGGGTGGCAAGATTCATGAAAATGCTGAAGAAGTAAGAGATTCCAGAAGTCATCATATACAAATGACCAGATGTTTTTACACGTTTTTGAATGATCGCCTGGATGCCTTCCCCGTAACGTCCCAGTTTAACAGGAATCCCCAAAATGGGTATTAAAGTAAACATGGTAAGCAAATCAAGCATTGGTCCAAAAGCAAAAATATACTGCTGCCACTCTGAGCTGCTTGTCCAGAGCAGGACTGCACCAAAAGTCAGGAAAACTCCCCCGAGAATCTGAACAAATTTCTTCGTCAGCCGGAATGTCAAAACGACGATGATAAAACACAAGATAGAAAGGAGGGAATCAATATTCCACTGCGGAAGCAAGGTGGACAGCAAATATAAAGCAATCACTGTCAAAAATAAAACTCTTAGCATATTAGACACCCTCATTTAATTGAATTTCAACTGAAATTGTATACCAAATTCTCATTTTTTATCTATTTGTTCAAAAATCAGTCACAAGTATCCATATATTTTTGGTATTTGGTATACAATTATATTGTAAATCTAAAAAATTCATCATATAATAATGATAACAGGTAAGAGAAAAAAAGGAGGCTGACCCGATGTTCCATTTTCTATTTGGATCCAAATATGCAATTGAGAAAACTGAAAGAAAATTAGCCCGTTTAAGGAGAACATTAAAATTCTAATTTTGCCGCCATGCTTTGGCGGTTTTTTCTTTTATAAAAATTATTATTTGTGAACAGCAAACCCGGAAGAAGAGCGGCTTCCCCCGGGTTTTAAGAAGTTTTTATCGCAGTCTAACGGGGCAGTAAGACCCCCACATCAAGACTTTAGATGAATCAAGGGAGGATAAGTGGGGGTCAAACTGCCCGTAAAGGCCCGAAAAGAAGAACAAAGACTAAAAACGCCACATCCTTCCAAAAGCTGTCGCATTTGGTCGTGCGATGCTCATGCTGACGAAGCCTTCCTTGTCCTGTGGGCCTCAACTAACAATCAGGAGGGAGAAAAGCACTCCCCACTGATTGAAGTTTCACTTTATACTGCTACTTCATCAGATTTAACCAGCTTCGAATGAATGGAGTCTTCACTATTGCCGGATGCCTTTACAATCTCATCCAATTCTTCTCTGGCAGCTTCCAGCGTTTCAAAACGTTCAAAAAATTTAACACCGATATGATTTACATACTCTTTTCCTTCATATTCTTCAAACAATTGGATTTTCATTTTCTCATCCAAAACTTCTGCAATTGTGTACTTTGCCTTCAGTTTATCGAAAAAATAGAAATGATACGTCTCAACCGGCTTTAAGCCCTCGTTTTCAAGAATGGTCTGGAAAGTATCTTTATTCGTTAATACAATATATTTACCCAATTAAAACACTCCTTTTATTATTAGATATTGTAGAAGAATTAATTAATATGTAATTAGGCAGCATACCTCCTTTTTGTTGGAATATTGTATACCATGTACTTTAAATGTATTTTATACTAAAGATTCAAAAGATTCAATATTATATTCTAAATTTTTTAATTATTCGGTTAAAAATGATTAATTTGATTAGGTTACATTGGATATCTTCCAACTATAAATTAAAAAACAAGTTTGCTAATCTTCAAGAAAGGTTGTATACTTTGAAAAAGTATCTAAATTTTTAGAATAAACTGAAAGGGGTATTGATATGCCGAAGGTTACACTGCATGTGGATGGAGAGATTGTGGAGAAGCAGGTAAAAGATAATGCCAATTTGGTTGTTCTGGCAGGGATCCGCCAATTTCCGGAATTAAAGTATGGTTGTGGCATGGGAAGGTGTACAAAATGTACGTGTGTCGTATTAAACGGGGGAGATGATCTCGCTCCGCCAAATTGGAAGGAAGAAAAAATGCTTGGCGATAAAGTGAAAGAAGGATACCGGTTAACTTGTCAGATGACCATCCAAAATGATATTGAAATATCCCAGGAAAATATCTCTGTAAAACCTCCCAAGAAAACAACTGCAGTTAATACAAAATAGTTTTTTATTTTTATTATTTAGTGGTATACAAAATACCTAAAAATAAGCGGGGTAATAAGATAATGAATTGTTATGAGCTTACCAAGATGACGTGGAAGGAAGTCGAGAAATCCTTAGAAAATGCAAAGTTTGCTATAATTCCTGTCGGAGCACATGAGCAGCATGGGCCTCATATGGCGGAAAGCTGTGATGCAGTGCTCGCGGAAAGAATGGCAATTAAACTGGGGCAAAGAATGTTTCCTTATGCTATTGTGACACCAACAGTGAATATGGGTGTTTCCGAGCATCACATTCATTTTCCTGGAACCATCACCCTGCAGCCATCTACTTTGATTGCTGTTCTGAAAGATATGGTCTCTTCACTGAAACAGCATGGCATCAAGAAGTTTCTGTTTTTGAATTCCCATGGAGGAAACCAATCTGCACTGAATCTCGCAGCAATGACTATCACAAAGGAATTAGAAGTTGAAGTCTACTATGCAAAGACCACTGCCTCTGCCAGGGAATCTATCGGAAAATTTGTTAAATCCCCTCTGTTTGGCCACAGCTGCGAAAGGGAAGTGTCTGAAGCTCTGTATCTGGCACCGGAACTGGTAAGAAAGGACCTTTTGGAAAAAGGAGAAATCAAGCAAGGCGGCAGATGGGAAAAGCTCCGTCCGGGGAAGGCTGTCCAGGGATTTTATTTTTACGAAGAAATGACTGGAAACGGCTGTATAGGCGATGCCCGGCAAGGGAGCAGGGAAATAGGAGAACAAATAGTAGAGGAAGCCCTGGATCATCTTACTGAGGAGCTTTCTGAACTGCTTGATTTGAAAGAAGAACTTCTTTATTAATTCTTACAATCTAGCAGTGAGAAAAAATAATCTTTAAAAAATTCTAAAAATTGTGTTTACATTTGAAAAAGAATAGGTTATGATTTCATTAAGGTATACCAAAGACCAAAAAACATGATTAAATAGGCCATATATTAGCAGCCTATTATTTTTTAAAGTAGTTTTGGTATACAAAATATCAAATGCCAATAGGCTACATACATTTCGAGGAGGAGTTTACACATGCCAGAATTATTATCTAAAGATGAATTTCGCAAAGAACTAGAGGAAGCCATTAAAGGAAACCACAGTCAGAAAGCTCCATTCACTGTAGCTTGGGCTGAAGGAAAACTGGAAAGAAAGCATTTTGCGAAATGGGCTGAAAATCATTACCACTATGTAGGACCTTTTGCTGACTACTTAGCGTACATCTATCACAACACTCCAACCGATCCGAAATTTGAAGCAGCAAAAGATTTCACACTTCAAAATATGTATGAAGAAGAAATTGCGGCTGACCGCCATACAGACTTACTGATTCGTTTTGCAGAAGCATGCGGGACAACCCGCGAACGCGTAATTAATCCAGAAAACATGGCACCGACTACTCTTGGTCTTCAAAGCTGGTGCTATGCAGTTGCTGCCCGTGAAAACTTCGTTGTAGCTACAGCAGCTCTTGTTGTCGGCTTAGAGTCACAGGTACCGGACATTTATCGAAAGCAGACTCCTGCTCTTCGTGCCCAATACGGATTTACAGATGAAGAAATCGAATTCTTCGATCTTCATATCGTATCCGATGAAATCCATGGAGAACGCGGCTATAAAATTGTTTTAGATCATGCTGACACTCCAGAACTGCAGCAGCGATGCCTGGAAGTAGTTCGCACAGGTGCGAAAATGCGCCGGATGTACATGGATGGCCTATGGAGAGAATACCTTGAACAGGATCTGGGCTCTTTAGTAGAAGCAAAATAATATTTATTAACCAGGCCGTCACACTAAATCTTGTCATTCGAGGTCTATGTGGCGGCTCTTTCTATAATTAGAGAATTTGGCGCAGTAAAGGGAGAAATAAACAGAGAGTAAGGTGATTTGATTTGATTACAACAAAAGTAGAAACCTTTCAAAACTATATTAATGGTGAATGGCAAGAATCCGGGAGCCAGAAGAAATTTTATAGTGTTAACCCGGCAAACACCGAAGATGTCGTAGGCGTTTTCCAGGCATCCAATGAAACAGATGTCAAGCTGGCGATTGAAGCCGCGAAAGAAGCATTCCCTGGCTGGGCAAAGGCAGCGCCATCCAAGCGTGCAGCCATTTTAAACAAAGCAGCAGCATATCTTGAAGAAAATGCCGCCCAATTTGCAGAAGAACTGACAAGAGAAGAAGGGAAGCATGTCAGTGATGCAAAAAATGAAGTGCTCCGTTCTGCACAGACGCTTCGTTATTATGCGGTTGAGGGACAAAGCTTCACAGGTGAAACCTTCCCTAATGATGATCCCAATATGAGAGTTTCAACGGAAAGAGAACCGCTCGGCGTTGTAAGTGTCATAACGCCATGGAACTTTCCAATCTCCATTGCGGCGAGAAAAATTGCTCCAGCCTTAATTACTGGAAACACAGTTGTGTTCAAACCTTCATCAGATACCCCTCTGATTGCTGTCCGGCTTGTAGAAGCATTGCACGAGGCAGGTATACCAAAAGGGGTCTTAAACTTTGTTACAGGGAAGGCTTCGGATGTAGGGGATTTACTAGTCACCCACCCTGCCGTCAAGGCTGTTACATTCACTGGTTCAACAGCTGCAGGTGAGGACATCCACAGCAAGAGCTCTTTCACCACCCGTACTCAAATGGAGCTTGGCGGCAAAAACCCGCTTTTAGTTATGGAAGATGCTGACCTTGATCTGGCGGCCACATTAACAGTAAATGGCGGATTTTCTTTAACAGGGCAAGCCTGCACTGGAACAAGCAGAGTAATTGTGATGAAGGAAGTAAAGGAAGCATTTGTAAACAAATTGATTGAAAAAACGAGTGCCCTTAAAATTGGCAGCGGCTTTGAAGAAGGAGTTAAAATTGGTCCGCTGGCAAATGAAAAGCAGCTGAAAAATGTTCTGAAGTATATTGAGTTTGGAAAAGAAGACGGTGCAGACCTTGTTTATGGCGGTGAACAGCTGACTGAAGGCCAATATGAAAAAGGATATTTTGTTCAGCCGGCCATTTTTACCAATGTTAAACCGAATCACCGTATTGCCAAAGAAGAGATTTTCGGACCGGTTATTGCTGTGATCGAGGCAGATACATATGAAGAAGCCATTGCGGCTGCGAATGACGTTGATTACGGATTATCTGCTTCCATCGTGACAAATAACTTAAAAATAGCCAGCCAGTTTACTAAAGACATTCAGGCAGGCACGGTAAAAGTGAACCGGACTACAACAGGCAACTTAATCAATGCGCCGTTTGGCGGATTAAAGCAATCAAGCACAGCTACGTTCCGGGAGTCGGGAAGGGTTGGCCTGGAATTTTTCACTCAAGTAAAGACCGTTTATATCGGCTATTAAAACTAAAGGAGAATGAAAAATGAAAACAGCTTTAAAGCTTGAACTGGAAGAAGCCAAATTGATGATTGAAGCAGCAAAGGAAAAGTCTGCTGAAATCAATGTGTTTGAGACAATTGCGATTGTCGATGACGGCGGAAGTGTAATTGCCCTGGAGCGCATGAATGGAGCAAGAATCACCGGCCCTGAAATTGCGATTGCTAAGGCATACACTGCCGCCGGCCACAAACGCTCCACACACTTATTCAATAAAGAACCGAACGGGCCTGCCCTGCCAGGCAATGAGGCATTTGGCATTCAGCATATGCTTGATGGCAAATTTGCTGTGTTTGTCGGGGGGTTCCCAATTGTGGTAAATGGTGAGGTTGTTGGCGGAATCGGCATCAGCGGAGGAAACGGCGAGCAGGATACCGCTGTAGGGACTGCTGCACTAAAAGCCCTTCAAACTTATCTGGAAAAAGACGGCTATGAAGTCGTAACCGATGCAGATATTAAAAAATAATAGAAAGGGACCTCATTCGTTATAAATAGTAGCGGAATGAGGTCCTTCTTCAGTCAAAAGCACCTAAAAAAGGGGAGGATCGCATGAAGCCTTATCTTGAATTGGCGGTTGGATTTGCACGTACCGGTGTGACAGGCTATGGGGGAGGTCCTTCGACAATACCACTGATCGAATTTGAAGCAGTCAAGAAATATAAGTGGATGACGGAGGAGGAATTCGGAGAGACTCTGGCGCTGGCCAATACATTGCCCGGACCGATTGCGACGAAGATGGCTGCCTATATCGGCTATAAAGTCAAAGGCAGCATGGGTGCCACTATAGCCATCCTTACGCATATACTTCCTTCCATTATTGCCATGCTAGCCTTGCTTGGCGTTTTATACTCTTTCCGCCAGTCCACAATTGTCAGTGGAATGGTGCAGGGAGTGACACCAGTCATCGGTTTTATGCTGGCAGAGATGGCCTATCGTTTTTACCAGAAAGGCAGCCAGGGGTTAGGATTGCCAAAAAACCTTATATTGGCCGCAGTGTCATTAATTTTTGTACAATTTTTAGAATGGCATCCCGGTATTTTAATTGCAATCGTCTTAAGTACTGCTTTTTATATTGCCCACCGGAAAGAACAGGCGAATAAAAAGTCAGCTGAAGAGTACATGCCAGTAAGGGAGAAAAGTTCATGATCTATTGGGAAATCTTTTGGGCATTTTTTATAGCGAATTTATTGGGTTACGGAGGGGGTCCAGCTACAATTCCCCTCATTCAAATTGAAGTAGTCAATAACAATGGCTGGATGACACTCTCTGAATTTGGGGATGTTCTCGCAATAGCCAATGCGCTGCCGGGTCCCATAGCAACGAAAATGGCTGGTTTTATTGGCTATGAACTAGGCGGAGTATTGGGTGCGGCAGTGGCATTAGCCGCAACCATCCTGCCGTCCGCTTTGGCAGTGATTGTGCTGTTTAAGTTTGTGAATTTATTTAAAGATTCCCCTAAAGTGAAATTAATGACTAAATCTGTACAGCCTGTCATTGCTGTCCTTCTGGCTGTCATGGCCTATCAGTTCTTTATGTCAGCCTTCGAAAAAAGCGGAATGCTTCACCTTATGCTTCTTGCAGCTGTCAGCTATTTAACTTTAATCAAATTCAAGGTTCATCCTTCTCTTGTTATATTCGGAGCTTTATTTTATGGAGGGATCTTTTTATCTTAAACAGGCGGTGAAACAATGGAAAGGACATGGGAGGAAACCAACTTAATATCTATACGCGAACATGCTTATTTGTATCTGAAAAAACTTATTTTAGAAGGAGAATACCAGGCAGGAGACAGACTGGTAGAAAGAGAACTTGCAGCCAAACTTAACATCAGCCGAACACCGATCCGAGAGGCATTGTTCAGGCTGGAATCCCAGGGCTTTGTGAAAACAGTTCCCAGAAAAGGGGTGGTTATCTCCAATATTTCAGAGGATGAAGTATTGGAGGTATTTACGATTCTCTCTTCACTGGAAGTGCTGGCAGTAAAACTGGCAGCACAAAGAATGGATACAGGTACACAACAAGAACTGGATCACAAGATTAAGGAACTAATAGAGCTAAGTGAAAGGGATGAAGAAAACTTCAATTCCGAACATATTCAGATGAACAGGCTGATTAATAAGGCATCCAAGAGCCCAAAGCTATATGAAATTTTATCAGGCTTGATCGATTTCATTCACATGGCTGCCAATATGGGATATGAAACACCCGGGAGAAGGAAGGACTCATTAAAAGAACATATCGATATCATGAAAGCACTTCGCGATAAAGATGCTGAAATAGCGGAATACCTGATGAGGATTCATATTGAGAATTCTAAAAAGGCATACATGTCCTATATGAACCGAATTAAAAAGAGAGGGACTGTTAAAAACTAATAAATATTTAAAAGTTTAGTATTGTCTGAATATTGTTAATGTGGTATATTGTATACCAAGAACTAAGAAACGAAATCACAGGGAGGAATTCATTCATGCCAAACATCCATTTTGTCAACAGCAACAAAACTCTGGAAGTGCCTGAGGATTCTAATATATTAAGAATGTCGCTCCGCTATGACGGTGATCTGCCAAATCGCTGCGGCGGGGGAATTTGCGGCACTTGTGTTTTTAAAACGGAAGAAGGGTCCGAATACCTGGACAACGTGAAAATCCAGGAAAGAAGAAAGCTGGGAGAAGAGTGGCTGGAAAAAGGCTACCGTTTAGGATGCCAGACTTTTGTAACAAACGGAGATGTCACCATTTCCTGGGATGATAAAGTGACAGATCAGGTAAAAAAGAGAAAGCCGGATAAATTGAAGCAAGCCGTTTCTACAGGAAAATGAGATTCCCTAGACTGCATTCTGTAATGGAGGAACTCTATTTCAGCCCGTTACAGAATGCAAAAAAAATTTCCAATAATATAGAAGAAGGTGAAATTATGTGGGTTTGCAGCACTCATTTAAAAGAAGCCATGCAAATATTAAAAACACCTCATATTCGAAAAGCTCCATACGAAATCAAATGCTCACTCTGTGAAAATCATGCTTTCGCTAAAGTCTATTATACTCACCGCTCATTTAAATTCACAAAACAACTTTATTCTTCAATAAAACAAAGTGTTTCCCAGGAGGCTTAGCGATGGAAGGGGTAAAAAAGGGAATTGAAGAAAGACTGGAAGAGCTGAATATCCAGCTCCCTGTTCTGACTGATATCCGAATGCCTTTTGAACCGGGCGTTATATCAGGAAAGATTGTCTATTTATCCGGGCAAACACCCAGAGTCAATGGTCTTCAAAAGTATACCGGAATTGTCGGGGCAGGCATTTCGATCGAAGAAGCAAAGGATGCGGCACGAATTTGTACGCTGAATTTGCTGGCAGCCCTTAAAGGAATAATTGGAGATTTAAATAAAGTGAAAAGAATCATCAAAATGGATGGATATGTTGCCTCAACAAGTGACTTTAAATATCATCCAATCGTCATAAATGCAGCATCAGAACTGCTGCATGATATTTTCGGCAAGGAAAATGGACACGCACGTAAAGCAGTGGGTCTGGCTTCACTGCCAGGCGGGGCTCCTGTAGAAATTGAAATGATAGTTGAAATAGAATAAATTCCAGATAAGGGCTGCTCAATTTAGAGCAGTTTTTTATGTTTTAAAAAACTAATTTCATAGATTCCATGTCATGGTAAAATGATTGAGGATATTGAAGATAAGAAGGAGGGTACTATGAAAAGAGCATTACTGTTAATCGTAATCATTATTCTTTCTGCAGTTTTTCTTTCTGCGTGCAGTTCAGCTGAAGAGAATAAGGACGATAAAATGGAGTCTGATCAAAAGAAATCAGCTGAAAATGTGGAAGGTGCTGTGGAAGAAGATTCACAGAAAACTGTAAAAAACTTTCCTTCTGTTCCTAAGTCTTTCAAAGAATCTGCTGAGTATGACATGACAGGAGAATTTGCAGGAGAAGAGTTTTCAGAAGAGGCAAAAAATAAGCTTAATGAGCTTCCTAAAATTAATAAGAATTCTTCAGAGGCAGAAATTGAGGCAATGGAACAGGAAATATTTGCGCTGTTTAAAGAAAATCTTAGTTTGCCTCATGTGCCAATTGACCAATGGGAAGCAATGAAGTTTGCTGATCCAAGTGCCGGGGAGGAAGGTCTGCAGGTTAAGGAAAATTACAATGTGGCTATATTGCTGGATTCCAGCGGAAGCATGGGTGCGCTCGAGAACGGGCGGACTAGAATGGATTTAGCCAAAGAGGCTATTCAGCAATTTGTTGAGAGTTTGCCGCAAAAAGCTAATGTCTCTCTCAGTGTTTATGGACATGTGGGCACAGGTCAGGAAAAGGATAAAGAAAAGTCCTGCAGAAAGGTTGAAGAAGTTTATCCGCTTTCAGCTTATGAACCTTCTGCATTTACAAGCTCATTAAATCAGTTTAAGCCTGCAGGCTGGACACCTATGGCTAAAGCTGTCGAGCAGGTGATGAAGGATTTAAAGGATAAGGATGGAGAGAAGAATACCAACATAATCTATTTAGTCAGCGACGGGATTGAAACATGCGGTGGAGATCCAGTTAAAGCAATGGAAAGCCTTGGTGCCTCCAATCTCAAGCCCGTTGTCAATATCATTGGCTACCAGGTAGACAATGATGGCCTTAGTCAATTAAAGGAAATGGCAAAGGCCGCCAATGGCCAGTTTGTGAACGTTCAGAATCAGCAGGATCTAAAATCTGAATTTAACAGGACAGCTGAAATGGCTAAAGTGTGGTCTGAATGGCATGAAGATGCCAATGCAGCCATTAACAATCTGTTTAATACTGTTCAATCACAGCTGAACGAATGGCATAAGACAGAGCAGGAAAAAATGAACAGGGAACATAAAAATCTCCAATCAGCGGTAAATTATTTGAATGATCAAGAGAAAATTGATACAGATGTCTTCTTAAGATATGATGATCATTTCCGGGATTATTTTTTGACAGTGGATCAGGAAGCGCGTGATTTATTCCTAGAGCTCGATAGCCTAAATCGCGACTCGTTCCTTGATAATTGGGATGAGATAACAGATCGATTTTTAGAAAATGTAAATAAGTAAATTTATAAAGAGTCTGCTCAAAAAGTATTGTGGAGCAGGCTTTTTCTGTACATAGGACTAAAAAAGGATTTTCTTAACTTTTAGCGAATTAAAGAATAACAGAATCTTTCAACTCTCTTCCAGGAGGCTATCATGAACAATTTTTCTGTTAATCTATCAACCGTTTTTACAGAAGTTCCTTTTTTAGACCGTTTCAAAAAAGCCCGCGAAGCTGGTTTTGATCTAGTAGAATGCCAATTTCCATATGCTTATACAATAGAAGATATAAGAAATAAGCTTGAGCGCAATGAATTATCAATGGTTTTAATAAACCTGCCTCCCGGTCATTGGGAAGAAGGGGACAGGGGACTTGCTGCAGACCCCAATCGCAGAGAAGAATTCAGAAAATCAGTTGAAATCGGGATTGGTTATGCGAAAGGCCTTGGAGTAAAACAGATTCATTGCATGGCAGGAATACACCCGGATCATAACCGTCATGTCTTAATTGAGAATCTCTATTTTGCGGGCAATGCTATGTCTGAACACGGAATTAACTTATTAATTGAACCAATCAATCCATTCGACATACCTGGCTATTTCTTAAAAGATATCCAGCAGGCAGAAGAGATAATCAATAGTGTCGGTTTGCCGAATGTGAAGCTTCAATTCGACTTTTACCATATTGAAAGAATACATGGCCAAGCTCTTTCTTTTTTTCAAAAATATGCTGAGCTGGTTTCACATGTACAGATTGCAGACTCTCCGGGCAGACATGAGCCGGGGACGGGGGAAATGAACTATAAAGAGATCCTCCTATATTTGCAGAAACACTATAAAGGCAGTATTGGCCTTGAATATAATCCGCAAGGCAGAAGCGCTGAGAGCTTTGCTTGGGTGAAAGAGGTGACCTCATGAAGATCGGGTTTATTGGAACAGGCGTGATGGGCTCCAGAATGGCCCAGCGGCTATTAGGCCATGGTTTTCAAGTAGCAGTACATAACCGGACATTCCAAAAAGTGCAGCCGCTCATTGAAAATGGAGCGATTTATGAAGAATCAGTAAGTGAGCTTTCCAATCAATGTGAAATTATATGCACGTGTCTTTCGATGCCTCAGGATGTTATGACCGTTTATATGAATAAAGGAATCATTGACAATGCCAAGCCCGGAACGATATGCATTGACTTTACTTCTGTAGGGGCTGATACTAGTAAAAATATCTATGGGATGGCAGGTGCAAAAGAAATCAGTTATCTTGACTGTCCTGTCAGCGGCGGACCTGAAGGGGCCGAAAGCGGCACTTTAACGATCATGGCTGGCGGGGAGGAAAAGGCCTTTCAGAAAGTTAAGCCGGTACTTGATGTGCTCGGTGAAACTATAGAATATATGGGACCTTCGGGGTCAGGCAGCATTGCCAAGCTGATTAATCAGTATCTTGTTGCTGTCCACTCGCTGGCTGCCTCGGAGGCAATGGTAACCGGAGCTGCATATGGACTGGAATCTGAACAGCTATTAAAAGTCCTGAAGGCAAGCTATGGCGACAGCAAGATCCTTCGCAGGCATATGGAACAATACGTATTACCCCGCCATTTCACACCAGGAGGGGCAGTAAAGTATGTACATAAAGACGTCCGGCTTGCAAACCAGCTATTGCAGGAAGCCGGCCTTACTCAATTTACCGGGCAGATGGCCGAAAAGGCATTCCAAACAGCAGCAGAGAAAGAACTAAGCGAGCAGGATATGTCAGCAGTGATAAAGATTTTCGAGGAAGAGACGGGCACTGTTGTGAAGAAGAAAGATAAATGAGCGGGTGCAGAAATGTGTCCGTTTTTTTTTCTTAATAGCTTTAGGGCAGTCATTTTCCGGCAAATTCAAGTAAGGAGTTTTTTTATTAAAAATATCAGTATTTTCTGCTATAATAATAATCTGAAATAATAATAGAGAAACCAGGAGAGCAGCAATGAAGCGCAAAAAAAGCAAAAAGCGTACAAGACGCAGTTCAAATATAGCCTTACTGTTATTTTTTATAGTTTTGAGTTTGGTCTTATTTGACCAATTCAAACAGCTGAATTTAAAGGAAACTGCAGTTTCTTTTCTGCCAAATATGGTATCTAAAGATGTCCAGAATTACACGCCTTTACTCGAAAAAGAATTGAAAGAGGTCAATCTCGAAGAATACACGCTCGTTCTGGCTGCAATCATGCAGCAGGAAAGCAAAGGGAAGGGCGGGGACCCGATGCAGGCTTCTGAATCAGCAGGATTGCCCCCAAATTCCATCCAGGATCCGGAACAGAGCATTAAGCAGGGTGTTAAACACTTTCAGAAAGCATTAAATTATGGCAATCAAAAAAATGTAGACTTCCCTGCCGTTATCCAGGCTTATAACATGGGAATCGGATATATTGACTTTGTCGCTGAACAGGGCGGAAAACATAGTGAAGAAATCGCAAAGCAATTCTCGCTGAAACAGGCAGAAAAGAATCCGGAACTTTATGATTGCGGAGGGGATAAGAATAATTTCCGCTATCCATACTGTTATGGTGATTTTTCCTATACTACGAAGGTAACAAAGAACATTGAGGTTCTCACAGCAAGCAGCACAGGAAAAACCGGAGAATCTAAATCAGTTTGGTAACAAAACATAATAAAATTATGGTAAACAACAAACCGCACTTCACCTACAGTGCGGTTTGTTGTTTTAGAATATGCGTTTTTCCATATACATCTACAAACTCGAGACAGTGACCCTTCAAGTCAAACGTAAAATCCTCGTACACCAATTCTGATTTGAAAATAGCTTTGTCATCTGCAAGGCTAAAAGGCTTTAATTCATATTTGTATAGTGCCCCATATTTCTTTGGCATAGTCACAAACAATTTATTTTTTTCCCAATGGACTTCAGAATATAGTTCATTAGATTTGTATTCGCCAATCAGAATTTCCCAAGGGAAAGAGGTTATTGAAGGTACAAACCTTTCGGGTATACGAACTTCCTTACCTAATATGATTTTGGATATATCCTCACATATTTTGTTCGCTGGAGTGATATTAACATTACTCAACACGATAATGGTCAGATCCTCTTTAAAGTTCATCAACAGTTCGTTTGTAAAGCCATTAATGTCCCCAGAGTGTCTGGCTGTCTCCGAATTGCCGCTAATAAACCAGCCATAGCCATATCCCCCATAGCTGGCTGTAAACATTTTTGAGGTCATGCTTTTGTTTAGCAGTACGCCATTCCGCAAACTTTCTGTCCACGTGTATAGATCCTCGGCTGTGCTGTACATACCATATGCTCCCTGTGGGATGCTCATATCGACAAATTCTGTGTTAATTACCTCTTCCCAGACCGAATGACCGCTGGCCAAGTCCTTTACAATCTTGCGGCCATTATCAATTCCTGTATTTTTTAGTTGAAGTGGTTTAAAAATATTCTCCAGGAGGAATTGTTCATAGGGTACACCTGAAACGATTTCAATTAAAGCAGTCAGGAGCAGATAGCCTGCATTGCTATATTGCATGTCTTTACCGGGCTTAAATTGCAGCGGCCTGCTTTTAATCCAATTGACGGATTGTTTCAGGCTGGAAGGAAGACGCATATATTTCTCCCAGTATTCAGAAGAGAAAGTGAAATCAGCCACACCTGAAGAATGGCTTAATAAATGGTGGATGGTCACACCGTTTGCAGAAGGAAAATTGTTAATATATGCATTAATCTTGTCGGAAAGATTCAGTCTCCCATGCTGGTGAAGCAAAAGGACAGCTGCGGCGGTAAATGACTTTGTTAAAGAGCCAATCCTGAATCTGGTAACAGACGTGTTTTCAATGGCATATTGATAGCTTGATAGTCCATATCCTTTATTCAGAATGACTTCTCCTTTATGTGCGGCAAGTACCGATCCATTAAAATAATTGCCCTCGGCGAGAATGTCCATATACTCATTAATTTGCTGTTTCTTGTCCATAAAATCTTCCGCCTTTATGTATAATTGATTACCATTCTTCATATATATTGGCTGTTGTCTGATTTTTCTCCTTCCCTGGAAAATTATAGATTCATAAGTTTTTACATAAAAAGTGAAACCATTTTGCATTTCATTCGTCTATATAGACGTGCCGCATTTATTAATGTGCAATATTCAGCTTAGGCTGTAATCAGGGCAGTCACCCAATTTTTGTTAAAAGAACAGTTTATCTGGACATGCTTGACATTTTGTTAAATGCGAGTATAGTTATATTCTTGTGCAGTGCTTTTTTGACTGTTCATAGATTATTAATATTTATCAGGTAAACTAATAATTAGGCTGATTTCCAGCTTTAAATTTTAAAATTACTAGCGAAATATGTTACAATAATGTGCTAGAAGGCAGGTGTATGATTTTGAATACTTTACTTCATAAAAGTCAGGATATATTGAATAAATATATAGGCTTTTTCTTTTTAGCAGTATTTCTGCTCTGGATGAAAACGTATATTACTCAAATGACACAATTTAATTTAGGCATTGAAAGTGCCTTGCAGCAGTTCCTCTTATTCATTAACCCGCTGGGATCTTCACTGCTGTTTTTAGGAATTGCATTCTTTTTTAAAGGCAGAAGAAAATATATCGCTTTGATGGTTATGTATTTCTTCCTGTCGTTCCTGCTGTTTGCAAATGCAGTGTACTACCGTTTCTTTAATGACTTTATTACACTGCCGACATTGACGCAGACACAGAACTTCGGTGATGTCAGCGGAAGCATCAGCTCACTATTACAGCCAACTGATATCTTTTTCTTCCTTGATTTCATCGTTCTTGCCGGCTTGCTTATTTTTAAAGCCGTTAAAATCGAAACAAAGGATTTGACTCGCCGCAGATCAGCAGCTTTAATCTATGCGTCGCTTGCCATTTCCTTTGCAAATCTGGGCCTGGCTGAAACAGACCGCCCTGAGCTTTTGACAAGAGGTTTTGACCGTAACTATATTGTGAAATATTTAGGCATGTACAATTATACGATCTATGATGCAGTGCAAAGCACAAAGGCCTCTGCACAAAGAGTTATGGCGGATAGCAGTGATACAACCGAAGTCATTAACTTTACTAAATCGAATTATGCTGAGCCAAATCCGAAGTATTTTGGAAAAGCCGAAGGCATGAATGTGATCTACCTTCATCTTGAATCCATTCAGACATTCTTAATGAATTATGAACTGCATGGTGAAGAAGTAACACCATTCCTGAACTCGCTGATAGAAGAAGAAAATACAACGTATTTTGATAACTTCTTCCACCAGACTGCACAAGGGAAAACAGCAGATGCTGAGTTTATCCTTGAGAACTCCCTATATGGGCTGCCGCAGGGTTCTGCGTTTACAACAAAAGGCATGAATACGTACAATGCAGCACCGGCAATTCTGAAGGATAAAGGATATACTTCTGCAGTCTTCCACGGCAACTCCGGAAGCTTCTGGAACCGTAACGAAATTTATAAATCGTTTGGATATGATAACTTTTTTGATGCAGATTATTTTGATTTAAAACCTGAAAACATGGCTGACTACGGTCTAATGGATAAGCCGTTCTTTGAACAATCGATGCCGTATCTAAAGTCGCTGAAGCAGCCGTTCTATTCTAAATTCATTACTGTTTCCCATCACTATCCGTATCATATGGATCAGGAAATGGCGACAATTGAGCCTCATACTACAGGGGATAAATCAGTTGATAACTACTTCCAGACAGCCCGTTATGCTGACGAAGCGCTTAAACAGTTCTTTGAACAGCTGAAGGCTTCCGGCCTGTATGAGAACTCAGTCATTGTCATGTATGGTGACCATTATGGAATTTCCAAGAACCACAATAAAGCAATGGAAAAAGTGCTTGGCAAGGAAATTACACCATTTGATAGTGCCGGTCTGCAGCGTGTGCCTCTATTCATCCGCGTGCCTGGCATGGAAGGCGGAGTAAACCATGAATTCGGCGGTCAGATCGACCTGATGCCAACACTGATGCACTTGCTAGGTATTGATACTAAACAGTATCTGCAATTCGGTACAGACTTATTTTCAGAAAATCATGATGACCTTGTACCGTTCCGTAACGGAGACTTCATGAGCCCTACCATTTCATCTGTTGACGGAAAGTATTATGACTCTACAACGGGTGAACTGCTGGATGAAAGCCGTTTTGAAGAAGCGAAAAAACTCCAGGAAAGTGCTGAGCAGAAATTGGCGCTATCTGATAAGGTGGTAAACGGTGATCTTCTCCGCTTCTACCAACCGGAAAACTTCGAACCGGTTGATCGTTCAAAATACGATTACAAAGCAGAAAACAATGGGGTAATCAAGAAGAGCGAAGAACCTGATGGAACGTCTGAAACTGAACCAGCTGATAAATAAATTAACACTGCCTGTGGGAGAGCCTGCAGGCAGTTTTTTTATGGCATCCCTTTTAATAAAAAAATAAAACCACTGGACGAAAGTAAAATATGTATTGCTAAAGTGCTTAATCACTGTTTAATTGTAATGTATCTTTTATTATGATTCATATAGATGTACATACCGAGGGGGAGTAAAAATGAAAAAGCTTGCCGGCAAAAAAGTTGCACTTTTAGGTTCACGGAAAATAGAAGATATCAGTAAATTGGTGGAGAATCAGGGAGGGGTTGCTGTCAGCAGGCCCGCTCAGGGAACATCACTCCTGAAAGATGAAAAACTCCAGGACCATGTAGAAATGCTGACTGAGTGCAGCTTCGATTGGATTATTTTTACGACTGGAATCGGTGTTGAAACCATTTATCAAACTGCTCTTGAAATGAATAAGAGTGATGCCCTGATCAGCAGCCTGCAAAAAGCAAATATTGCTGCAAGGGGATACAAAACCGCCAACATGCTGAAAAAACTTAATATTATACCTGCAGTTCGGGATGATGACGGCAGCATGGCAGGATTACTTCGAGAGCTCTCAGCATATCCTCTAAAAGGCATGAAAGTAGCTCTGCAGCTTCACGGCGACCCTGCACCGGTCCTAAAACAATGGCTGGAAGATAACCAGGCCGACTATGAAGAGATTCTTCCATATACCCATATTCCTCCGGAGGAAAAAGTGATGAGTCTGCTGCTTTCAGAGATCCTTGACGGAAAGCTCGATTCCGTATTTTTTACAAGTACTCCACAAGTGAGGAATTTATTCAGCTTCGCTCGCCAAAAGAATACAGAAGAACAATTGAAAACCTGTTTTTCGGAAAAAGCTGTTGCGTTATCTGTTGGAAAGGTAACTGCTCAAGCTTTATATGAAGAAGGGATTATTAGAGTCATTTTCCCTGAAGTTGAAAGGATAGGCAGTGCGGTAATGGAATTAGCCCGTTTCTATACGGAAGAAGATAATTAGGAATGATATTGTATTCATAAATGTGCAGCATTGCAAAATTTATCGTGGAGCCTTTATAGGCTCTTTTTCAATGACTAGATGTATATACAATTTTTAAAAAATTTTTTAAAAAATATTGAAAAGGCTTACACTTCATGATAATATTACAGCGTAAACGTTTTCGTTACAAAAAATCAGTAACTTAAAGCAGGTGGGATATGTCCTATACCATCAAAGATGTTGCCAAAAAGGCAAATGTCTCTATTGCAACAGTCTCCAGGATTTTGAATGGCCAGGGAGGTTATTCGGAAAAAACAAAATTCAAGGTTCTTAAAGTGATAGAAGAACTGGGCTATCAGCCAAATGCAGTGGCAAGGGGATTAATTAATAAGAGAACCCATACGATTGGGGTGCTTTTCCCAAAGCTATCGAGCTCATTGGTTACCGATCTGCTGGATGGCATTGAAAAGGCTGCAAATGATAACGGTTCCAGTGTGATTGTCTGTCATACTGAATCAAATGGCGAAAAAACGATGAAGTATCTTCAGCTGCTTATTGAAAAAAGGGTAGACGGAATCATTTTCGCAAGTGAAATTCTAAAGGATGAATATTATCAATTTGTAACCAAAACCAGCATGCCGATGATTCTGCTTTCGACAGAGTCCTATGCGTACCCGGTGCCTTTTGTAAAAGTTAACGATTTTCATGCAGCATATGCAGCAGCTAAGCATTTAATCGACAAGGGTCATACCAGAATTGGGATGATAAGCGGGAACAAGGAGGATATCATCGCGGGTATTCCCAGGATTGAAGGATTTAAGAAAGCTTTGACCGATCATAACATACCGCTGGGGTCTGAAAATATTGTATTCAGCAGGGGATTTACATTTCCTGATGGTGTTGAGGGCTTGAAAAGTCTTATCAAACAGTTTCCGGATGCAACGGCAATATTTGCAGCAAGTGACGAAATGGCTATAGGTGCCTTATCAGCAGCTTATCAGATGGGAATAAGGGTCCCAGACGAAGTGTCTGTTATAGGATATGATAACTTGAATCTTGCTGAAATGTCCATTCCGCCGCTGACAACAGTAGAACAGCCTCTCGCAAAAATGGGTGAAACGGCTGCAGAAATGCTTTTTTCCATTTTAGAAACAGGCGAAACTCCGGAAAGCCGGATCATGCAGCATAAAATCATTGAAAGAATGAGTGTGAAAGAGAGCAAGTCATAACTCTCTTTTTCTCAGGTTAATTACGTAAACGTTTACGTGATTTAACTATAAAACAAATAGGGGGATCTATCATGTTAAAAAAAATGACTGCAGGTGTAATGGCATTAACTTTAGGAGCATCTTTACTGGCTGGATGTTCATCTGATGGTGCTGAAGATGGAAAAGTAACGCTTGAGTTGTTCTCTAATAAATCAGAAAGCATCGAAACGTACAAAGGATTAATTAAAGAATTTGAAGCGAAAAATCCAGACATTAAAATTAAATTAGATGCACCGCCGGAAGCAGAAACAGTTTTGAAAACACGTTTGACCAAAAACGATCTGCCTGACATCATGTCTATCGCTGGTAATGCTACATACGGCGAGCTTGGCCGTGCAGGCGTTCTTGAGGATTTTTCAGGGACAGATTTAGCTAAAACAGTTCAGCCATCCTATATCGATATGATCAATCGTCTTGTCGGACCTGAAGAAGAAGGCACTTTCGGACTTCCATATGCTACAAATGCGAATGCCGTAATTTATAACAAAGCAAAGTTTGAAGAACATGGCCTTGAAGTCCCAACTACCTGGGATGAATTCATTGCCAGCCTGGAAAAGGTAAAAGCTGCCGGTGACACACCAATCTACTTCACATTAAAAGATGCCTGGACAGGCATGATTGCATGGAACTCACTTGGCGCTAATGTAGCAGGTGAAGATTTTGCGGAAAAGAAAAACGCAGGTGAAACTTCTTTCGCGGATAAATATGATGAAGTTGCAGACAAGATGGCTACTTTAGTTCAATTTGGCCACAAGGACAATATGGGTGTCGCTTACGGGGATGGAAACAATGCATTTGCGGCTGGCAAATCTGTTTTTTACCTGCAGGGCAACTGGGCAATCCCTGAAATTCTTAAAGCAAATCCTGACATGGAACTTGGTGTATTCCCAATGCCTGTTACAAACGATCCTGCACAAAACAAACTTGTTTCTGGTGTAGATGTTCTTTTAGCAGTCAGCAAAGACACTGAGCATAAAGAAGAAGCGATGAAATTTGCTGAATTCATGATGAATAAAGACACGGCTCAAAAGTATATTGACGAGCAGAAAGCTTTCTCAGCCATTGAAGGAGTGTATCAGGAAGATCCTGTGTTTGAAGGAATCAAAGCTAACTTTGAAAATGGCACCATCACAAGCTTCCCCGATCACTATTACCCTGCGGGCATGGGAGCAGAAAACCTTGTTCAGGAATTCCTGATCAAGAAAGATAAAGAAAAATTCCTGAAGAAAATGGACAGCGAATGGGAAAAAGTTCAAAACCGCTAAAGGCATCGGGCCAGGGAACCTTATGGATTTCCTGGCCTTCTAAAAAGGAGTTGTCGTTATGAAAAAGAAAAACAGTGTGTTTCTCATCATTACCATACCCGCTTTCCTTCTTTTCTTCATTTTCCACAGCTTTCCCGCTTTGCAGGGGATTTTTTACAGCTTTACAGATTGGAAAGGGTATGGAGATTGGAATTTCGTTGGGTTAAAAAATTACTTAAACGTTTTTAAAGATGAACGGGCAGGGGATGCCTACTTATTTACTTTTAAATTTGCCATTGTTGCGACCATTTTGGTCAATATCATAAGCCTTCTTGTGGCCATCGGGCTTAATTCCAAGATAAAGTTTCACAAAACGCTTCGGGCAATCTACTTCCTGCCTTACATTCTGAGTATCTTGATTGTTGGCTTTATCTTTAATTTTATTTTTGCTCATTTCCTGCCGCAGATTGGCGATGCATTCGGATGGGAATTTTTGACCCGAAATATTCTTGGAAACCCGGACCTTGCCTGGATCGGAATTGTCATTGTAGCCGTTTGGCAGGCTGTATCCTTTAATACGATTTTGCATCTTGCAGGGCTTGTGACAATTTCAGAGGATTTATATGAAGCAGCAAGCATTGACGGTGCCGGTGTCTGGACAAAGTTTTGGAAAATTACGTTTCCGCTCATCGCGCCATTTTTCACCATTAATATGGTTCTCTCATTGAAAAACTTCCTTATGGTCTTTGATCAGATTGTTGCCTTGACTGGAGGAGGTCCTGGAAAGTCGACCGAATCCATTTCCTTGTTAATTTACAGAGGAGGATTTGAAGGCGGCGAATTTGCCTATCAATCAGCTAATGCGGTCATATACTTCATCGTCATCATCGTCTTTTCTGTTATTCAGCTGAAATTCTTAAATAAAAGAGAGGTGGAAAACTAATGAATCGCAAAAAAACGAGCTGGCTTGTGACCACTCTATTAATCTTAGGTTCATTGCTCATTCTTTTTCCACTGTATTTAACCATTACCATTGCGTTTAAAACACCGCCTGAAATGGCAGGGAATTTACTTGCTCTTCCTAAATCGTGGTCATTTGACAACTTTGCACAGGCCATCGAAATGACTAATTTCTTTAATGCGTTTAAAAACAGTGCATTTGTTACAATATTTGTTGTCATTTTTACTGTGTTAACGAACTCGCTTGTATCTTATGCCATCGCCAGAAATCTTCATAAGAAGTTTTATAAGTTCCTATACTTCTATTTTTTAAGCGCGATGTTTATTCCTTTTCCAATCATCATGCTCCCGCTTGTCAAACAGACCAGTGCATGGGGAATGGATAACCTGGTTGGATTAATCATTTTGTATATCGTCTTCAACCTTTCTTTTAATGTGTTTATCTATATTGGCTACATTCGTGCCATTCCAGTTGAACTGGAAGAAGCAGCTATTATGGACGGAGCAACCACATGGGGTGTGTTCTGGAAAGTCATTTTTCCGCTTCTGGCACCAATGAATGCAACAGTCGCCATCATTACGAGCCTAGGCGCATGGAATGACTTCATGCTTCCGCTTGTCCTGCTGAGCGATCGGGAAATGGCCACACTTCCCCTGGTGCAGTACATTTTCCAGGGCCAATTCAGCACAGATTATAATCTTGCATTTGCCTCCTATTTAATGGCACTTGCGCCAATGATTATTGTGTACATCTTTGCTCAAAAATGGATCATAAGCGGTGTAATGAAGGGTTCAATAAAATAAAGATGAAATTATTCTTTGATCGGAGTTGTAATAATTGAACAAAACATGGTGGAAAGAAAGCGTTATTTATCAAATCTACCCAAGAAGCTTCAATGATTCAAATGGGGACGGGATTGGCGATATCAACGGTATCACTGAAAAAATTCCATACTTAGCCGAATTGGGGATCGACGTTATCTGGCTATCCCCCGTTTACAAGTCACCTAATGATGATAATGGCTATGACATCTCAGATTACCGTAATATTATGGATGAGTTCGGAACTATGGAAGACTTTGATGGCATGCTGGCAAAAGCCCATGAATACGGCATCAAAATCATGATGGACCTTGTTGTTAACCATTCAAGCGATGAACATCAATGGTTCCAGGAATCGCGAAAATCTAAAGATAATCCATATCGTGATTATTATATCTGGAAAAAGACGGACAATGGCGAGCCCCCTACTAACTGGGGAGCAGCGTTTGGCGGAAGTGTATGGGAATATGATGAACAAACCGGTGAATATTATCTGCATCTGTTCAGCAAAAAGCAGCCTGACTTGAACTGGGAAAATCCTGTTCTGCGAAATGAAGTGTATGAAATGATGCGCTTCTGGCTGGATAAAGGCATTGATGGATTCCGCATGGATGTCGTCAATTTCATTTCAAAAGATACGAGCTATCCACAAGGGAAGGTCCGTGAAGGACATAAATATGGCGACGGCAGCAAGTATTATATGAACGGTCCAAGAATTCATGAGTTCCTGCAGGAAATGAACAAAGAAGCCCTTAGCCCGTATGATACCATTACGGTCGGCGAGATGCCTGGTGTAACAGTTGATGAAGGTAAACTCTACACCGGCCGGGACAGAAATGAATTAAATATGGTATTCCATTTTGAACATGTGGGTCTTGGAGATGGACAATACGGCAAATGGGATCCCCGCCCCTGGAAATTGACTGATTTGAAAGAGATCTTCAACAAGTGGCAAAAGGGCCTTGAAGAAGATGGCTGGAACAGTCTGTACTGGAGCAACCATGATCAGCCCCGCGCCATCTCCAGATGGGGAAATGATTCAGAGGAATACCGGGTAACTTCTGGTAAGATGATTGCTGTTTGCCTTCATATGATGCAGGGGACTCCTTATATTTACCAGGGCGAGGAAATCGGCATGACAAATGTTAAGTTCAATGATATCAATGATTACCGTGATATCGAAACATTGAATGCCTACCGTGATCTTACACCGGATTCCTTAACACATGATGAAATTTTCAAAGGCATTCATGAGAGAGGCAGGGATAATGCGAGAACGCCTGTTCAGTGGGATGCCGGCCCGAATGCAGGCTTTACAGACGGAAACCCTTGGATCAATGTGAACCCGAATTACGAGGAGATTAATGCAGAAGCAGTCTTAAAAGACGAAGACTCTATCTTCCATTTTTATAAGAAGCTCATTCAGCTTAGAAAGCAAAATGAAGTGATTGTATATGGAACATTCGATTTACTAATGGAAGAGAATGAGCAAATTTTTGCTTTTACACGAACTCTGGGTGATGACCAGCTGCTTGTAATCTGCAACTTCAGTGATGGAACACCGGACTTTAAGCTGCCGGGACATGTCCTTTATTCGTCTAAGGAATTACTGATATCCAACTTGACTGCAGATGAAAATGAAGAAATTGATAACCTGACACTCAAGCCATATGAAGCTAGAGTGTACAGTTTGAAAAAATAATGACAGGGCCTTTTTAGGGCCCTTTTTTACGAAGAATTGATGATAATGAGGTGGCCCTGTGAGTAAAAAGTGGTGGAAAGAAGCTGTTGTATATCAAATTTACTGGAGAAGCTTTTTTGATTCCGATGGTGATGGCTATGGTGATTTAAGAGGGGTTATAAAAAAGCTTGATTATATTAAGAATCTTGGCGCTGATGTGATTTGGCTGAATCCCTTTTATCAATCACCAGACCGGGATAATGGCTATGATATTTCAGATTATTATGGGATTATGGAAAAAGCCGGTGATATGGCAGCTTTCGATGAGCTGATCCACGAAATACATCAGCGTGGGATGAAGGTCATTATGGATCTGGTTGTGAACCATACTTCTGACCAGCATCCCTGGTTTTTAGAATCACGCTCCTCAAAAAATAATCCGAAAAGAGATTGGTATATTTGGAAGGATCCAAAGGATGGCAGGGAGCCAAATAATTGGCGCTCCTATTTTGCTCCATCCTGCTGGGAATGGGACAAAACAACAGGACAATATTATTATCATTCCTTTGCAGTCGAACAGCCGGATCTTAATTGGGAAAATCCTGAACTGCGCCAGGAAATCTACAGAATGATGCGCTTCTGGCTGGATAAAGGCATTAACGGGTTTCGAATGGATGTGATTAATTTACTGGCCAAAAGAGAAGATTTATCAGATGCTGAGAATCCTTATGATATAAGCTACCTGGCCAATAACCCCGGAATCCATGACTATCTTCAGGAAATGCACAGTGAAGTCCTTCAGCATTATGATGTGATGACTGTGGGTGAGATCCCGTTTGTTTCACCAGAAGAGGGACTGCTCTATGTGGATGAAAGCAGAAATGAACTGAACACTCTGTTCCATTTTCAGGTGGCAGATGAAATGCCGGTATGGGATATGCTGAGATTCAAGGAAATCCAAACAAGCTGGCATGAAGGCCTTAAGCAAAAAGGGTGGAATTCGCAATTCCTTAACAACCATGATCACACAAGACAGGTTACCCGCTATGGAAATGATAGCCAGTACCATATTCAGTCTGCGAAGCTTTTGGCAGCTATGATTCATACCTTGCCTGGAACTCCTTATATCTATCAGGGCGAAGAAATCGGCATGACAGGTGTGAGATTTGATTCCATTAATGACTACAATGATATTGCTATGAAAAATAAATATCATGAAGAAGTTTCAAAAGGGCGTGATCCTCAGGAGGTTTTTGAAAGCTTATTGCTTTTGAGCCGTGATAACTCCAGGACGCCGATGCAGTGGAACGCCAGCAGCCAGGCAGGCTTTACAGCTGGTGAGCCATGGATCAAAGTGAATCCGAATTATAAAGAAATCAATGCCGAAGCAGCTCTGAAGGATCCAGACTCGGTGTATTATTTTTACCAAAAGCTGATAGAATTAAGAAAACAAAACGAGGTTATGGTTTACGGAGACTATAAGGATCTATTGCAAGATGATGAACACTTGTATGTTTATACACGCTCCTATAAAGATGTAACCTGGCTGATTGTTTTAAACCATGGCGACGAGCAGCAGGCGTTCACATTTGATGGCTTTGCAAATCGGGAACTGATTCTTTCTAATTATAATAATGACTTTGGTAAAAATGAAGAAATACTGCTTCCGCATGAAGCAAGAATTTATAAGATTCGATGAAACTAATCAAAATACTCTATGTGCAAATAACAGCCGGCATCCGAAAATGCCGGCTTCTTTAGTTAATTCATCTCTCCATCACTGGTTCTTCTGTCTGTTTTCTCGGGAGGAATCTTAGATAGCTGGTCCATAGGCTCCATCATAGATTCAAGGAGACTTCCTTTAACTAGGTTTTCTTCATTAATATTATTCGACTGAACATTCCCGCGGTTGTCCATCATTTCACCTCATTTTATATTTTCACATAGAGTTTACTTCCAGCTTTGTGATTATTCCAAAAGCCGAAAAGTCATAGGTTAAATTCCCTCTCAATGGAGATAATGGAATCAAAAAGTTCTTTTGGAGAAGACTAATGACCAATATATTATTAATTGCAACACTTGTAATGATTTCCTTATTATATATTTTTTTATTATTTATGCTTGTTATCGGCTGGCGCTGGATCATGAAGCGTGCAGTGAAGCAGGCAGGAAAAATTATAATGACTGACAGCTATCAGGAAAACCTCATTGAGCTGATTCCCGGCTTTAAGCATATGGGCATTCAAAATGCGCTTGAAAATAACCTGCGGGCCGAAACAGGTGATGTCCTGCACCGTCCCTTTGGCTCATCGAAAAAATGGCCGCATTTTGAAGAAATTACGTTTATCCCTGCACAGACATCCCCTTTCCCCATTGACGGTGAGGAAGACGTTGATGTGAAAGTGACAATTGGTCCAAAAGCGAGAAAGCCGATGAAAATCAAAATTCCCCTTATGATTAGTGGAATGGCCTATGGAATTGCTTTAAGTGAGCAAGTCAAAATTGCATTGGCCACAGCTGCCAAGAATACAGGAACAGCCATCAATTCCGGTGAAGGCGGAATACTGCCTGAAGAGCTTGAAAGTGCAGGGAAGTACATTCTTCAGTTCTCCAAGACGGAGTGGGGTAAGGAAGAAAAAACTATTAAAAGGGCGGACATGATTGAACTTAAGCTGGGTCAGGGAGCTACACTGGGTATGGGCGGCAACATCTCCCCTGAAAATTTAACCGGTCGTGCAAGAGAAGTCATGGGGTTAAAGGAAAACGAAACTGCCCATATAATGGAACATTTTTTTGAAAAACAGACATTAAAGGATTTAAAAGAGCTGGTGGATGAGCTGCGTAAAATGTCCGGAGGTGTCCCGATCGGCGCAAAAATAGGGGCAGGCGGAAAGATCGAAGATGATATTGATCATTTAATCGAAATCGGGGTGGATTTCATCGCGGTTGATGGGGGACAAGGGGCTTCTGTCGGTGCACCTCCCTTATTGGCAGATGATTTTGGAATACCAACCCTGCATGCTATCACCCGTGCCTCAA
Source organism: Cytobacillus sp. SAFR-174 (assembly GCF_051964675.1). Taxonomy (NCBI): domain Bacteria; kingdom Bacillati; phylum Bacillota; class Bacilli; order Caryophanales; family Bacillaceae; genus Cytobacillus; species Cytobacillus sp. SAFR-174. Next base: position 31,479 of record NZ_JBQCMZ010000035.1, read on the forward strand.
ACCATCTTGAAAAAAGAAAAAAGAAGGGGGATATCAGCTTAATTGTTTCTGGCGGCCTTTTTACACCAGGGCACTTTTTAAAAGTTCTGGCGCTTGGAGCGGATGCGGTTTATCTGGGATCTGTAATGCTGTTTACTGTTTCTCATAAACAAACATTGAATGCTCTTCCTTTTGAACCGCCAACACAGGCTGTCTGGAACCAGGGGAAATTCAAAGATGTATTTAAAACGGAGGATGGAGCTAAGTCGGCGGAAAAATTCTTGACCGCGAGCACCGAGGAAATCAAAATGGCATTAAGAGCCATGGGGAAAAAGTCATTAAAAGAATTATCCAAGAAAGATCTTGTGTCCTATGATGAACTCACCGCGAAAATGATCGGAATCCCATTTTCCTTTGAACCATGGGAGGACAAATCTAAGAAGGCATAATAAGAGCCTGGCACTTGTGAGCCAGGCTCTCTTTAGTTATTCATTCATCAATATCTTTCTTAACCTTTGATTTTTTCTGAGGCTGGAACCGATGGGGATTTTGTGTTCTTAAATATACAGGCCTCAAAGGCTGAAACGGGAATCTTATAAATGAATCTTTCAAGTCCCGATATCTGGGCGGATAAAACGGCTCCATAAAAGGTCTGCCGAGAGATGTGAGCCTGATCATATGAGTTAACAAAATACAGGAACAGAACAGCACACCTACAAAACCCCATAAATTTGCGAATATTAAAAATGGAAATCTTAGAAATCGGATAGTATTATTCATCTTATATACAGGTGTAGTAAAAGCGGCAAGAGCTGCAAGGGCGATAAAGATTAACAGGACATTACTTGTCAGTCCTGCCTGAACAGATGCAGTCCCGATGACAATCCCCCCTACGATACCGATTGTCTGGCCAACTTTCGTAGGCAATCTGGCTCCAGCTTCTCTTAAAAGCTCTATTACCAGTTCAAGCATTAACGCTTCATAGAAAGGAGGCAAAGGAATATGCTGTCTTGAAGTTACCAGTGTTCCTAATAAATCGGTGGGGACAAGCTCCATATGATAAGTAAGCGTTGCAACATAAATGGACGTGATCTGTATGGAAAAAATAACAGAAAAGGCCCGCAATATTCTGGCAAAAGAAGCGATAGTCCAATTTAAAAAATAATCTTCAAAGGAACTGAAGAATTCAGAAAACGTTGTAGGGGTAATCAGTACATGCGGTGACCCATCTACGGCTATCACTATTTTTCCTTCAGCAAGGACAGCGGCTGCCCTGTCCGGTCTTTCTGTATCCAGCAGCTGAGGAAAGGGAGAATTCTTATTATCTGAAATGAGCTGTCCAATGTAAGAACTGTCAGTGATTTCGTCAAAATCAATATTTTCGATTCGTTCTTTTACCATGCTGACATTATCTTTATTCGTAATTCCCTCAATATAGAGAACGGCCACTACTGTTCTGGATATGCTTCCGATTATATATTCCTCAATGATCAGTTCAGAGATGGGCAGCCGTTTGCGGATTAAATTCAAATTATTCTCCAGAGACTCAATAAAGGCTTCCTTTGCTCCAATAACCGTTTGCTCGACTTCCGGATGTGTGATTTCCCTGACATAAGAACATTTAGCAGCCATAAAAGCCGCTTTTTGCTTCTCGGCTTCTGATGTAACCATCACATAGCCATTCAAAAGCATATGTTCTGCTTTTGAAAGATCTTCGCAAATTTGTATGCTTGCAGATGGCAAAAGCTTTTTCAAATCATCGATTTTGTTGAACTCACCAAGAAGAAGCTGAGGGAGCAAACTCTTGGTGATCATTTTTTGGTCAGTCAGTGTTTTGAAATAAGTAAAAGAAAAACAGAGGCCAGTTTGTCTATTACTATAATGTCCTTTTTGAAAATCATGAGATCGTGAAAATGCCTTTTCCAGCTCGTCAAGTTCGACCTCTGACACAGGACTCTTCTTTTTTAACTCTTTTCTCATTCAGCAATCACCAGTTTTTTTGGCATTAAGTGTAGTGTTTCCGTTTTTGGAAGGATTATGAATGAATAGGCGGGAATAACTAAAAAAGCCTCCCGCATAATGGGGCAGGCCTGGGAATTATACCGGTTCTTCTTCCGGATGTTTAAAGCAGGATAAAACCAGATTTTCAAGATTCTCAAATTCTTTGGCATCCAAAAATGCTATACACCTGCTTAAAGATTGTAGTGCGCTTTCAATGAGAAATTTTCTTGGTTTTTTCGAATGAATCATTTCTTCCTGGATAAAGTCCAGAAGATCCATGCAATCATTCTGATCTTCCTGCTTGATGGACTTCTTCAAAGTCAATATGGATTTGCAGATAGTATGCACATTTCTATGATCTGTCTGTTTAAATCTATTTTCAATCAGTTCAGGCTTCAGCAAGTATTCACCGACTGAACTGACCTCTTCAACAACATTCCTTATCCTTTCTACACTATAACGGACCACTGGATTAATACTTGAAGTGAATTCAAAGAATTTTGTATAGTATTTTACGTTATGATGAAGGATGCCAAGGAACATTACGGCACAGTCCAGTAAATAGGGTTTCTTGTCCTCACCAAAGATTTCTATAAACCGGCTTAAAATCCAATCCACCATTCTAAGCTGGCCTTCCTTAATAAACTGCTTGAGTTCAGGGTCATTTGAAACAAGTACTTCTTCAAAAAGGGCAACCAATTTATTGGTCCGATTCATATTCATTTGTAATTCGATCTGCTGGGTGAATACTTCTAAGCTGCTTGGGTCCTGGCCAATAAGAAGTTTATTGCGTTCTGATTCCATTTTTTCATGCAATGTTTTAAAAATAGAGATAAGAAGCTCGTTTTTTGAAGAAAAATAATTATAGAAGGTCCCTTTTGAAATCCCGCTGTAATCTAAGATATCCTGAATGGATGTAGCCTGAAAACCTTTATCCAGAAATAATTGATGTGCTTTTTTTATAACATGCATTTTCCTGTTATTCATTTATAATCACCTGTCATTTTATTTGAACTATGTGTATAACTTAATAGTACCTCATTGTATTAATTTACACAAACCCTCTATTTTACAAGGATTTTTTGTTGCAAAAATTGTACTGATGGTATATTATATGATTTGTGTGTAACGAGAGTATAAAAGAATGAACTGATAGTACAGGAGGAAATGTAATGGAACAAGCAATAAATAATAAAACAGACCGGCCGCCTTATGGGATTCTCGCTGTTTTAATGATAGGGGCATTTATTGCCTTTTTGAATAATACATTGTTAAATATTGCACTGCCATCTATTATGGCAGATTTAGAAATTGAAGCGGCAACAGTGCAGTGGCTGACTACCGGCTTTATGCTGGTAAATGGTATTTTGATCCCGGCTACTGCCTTTTTAATTGAAAAATATACAGTACGCAGGCTGTTTATTGTGGCAATGGGACTATTTACAATCGGTACGCTTGTAGCGGGTATTGCTCACGTATTCCCGGTTTTGCTGGCAGGCAGAATGCTGCAGGCTTCAGGGTCGGCTATTATGATGCCGCTATTGATGAATGTAATGCTGATCAGCTTCCCGGTTGAAAAACGCGGAGCAGCCATGGGTGTATTTGGTCTTATCTTAATGTTTGCCCCTGCAATTGGGCCAACTCTCTCAGGATGGATTATTGAACATTATGATTGGAGAATGCTATTCCACTTCCTTTCACCGATTGCGGGTGTCATTTTAGTTCTTGGAGCCGTCATGCTGAAAGACAAAAAGGAAAAAGTGAATATCCGTCTGGATATGTTTTCTCTTGTTCTTTCAAGTATAGGGTTTGGCGGAATACTTTACGGGTTCAGTTCTGCAGGTAACAAGGGCTGGGACAGCCCTCATGTGTTTTTAACAATTGCAGTTGGAGTCATAAGTTTGATTTGGTTTATTTTAAAACAAACTAAATCAGAACGTCCGATGCTTAATTTTGGTGTATATAAGTACCCGATGTTTGCACTATCGTCTGCTATCAGCATGACGGTAAATATGGCGCTATTCTCAGGAATGATTCTGATTCCGATTTATGTTCAGACATTAAGGGGGATTTCACCTTTGGATGCAGGATTGATGATGCTTCCAGGTGCCCTTGTTATGGCTGTGATGTCGCCATTAACCGGAAAGCTGTTCGATAAAATCGGAGGCCGGATTTTGGCGATCATTGGGTTAGCCATTACAGTAGGAACTACGTATGTATTCAGCAGACTGACTCTTGAAACAACCTATACTCAGCTGATTATACTCAACTCAATCAGGATGTTCGGGATGTCCATGGTTATGATGCCAGTTTCAACAAATGGCCTTAACCAGCTGCCTAGAAGGCTTTATCCGCATGGAACTGCAATGAACAATACGCTGAACCAGGTGGCAGGTGCTATTGGGACAGCCTTATTGGTAACAGTTATGTCAACAAGAACGGAAACACATGCTGCGGAAATTGCGAAAGAAGCGATGAAAGGCGGGGCTATGGCTAACGGCGGACAAATGACTGAAGCTGCTGTGGCGGAAATGCAGCAGCAGGTCTTAATGAAAGCCATGCTCGAGGGAATTAACGATGCTTTCTTCGTAGCAACCTTTATCGCTGCAGCTGCACTTGTTCTGGCTTTCTTCATTAAACGCGCAACACCAATGGAAGACTCGGTTGAAGAGCCAAAGCAGGAGAATCTGGTGCCTAAATTGGCAAAAAGTTAATTACTGGAGGGGATCTTAGTAAAATGGTACCTGTAGGAAGGACACTCGAAAAAGAGAGTGTTCAACCTACAGGTATTTTTTATATACTTGAATTAA
>NZ_JBQCMZ010000036.1:0-34453 GCF_051964675.1 Cytobacillus sp. SAFR-174
TTTCTGTGGTAGAAAACAGTGTTGCCAAGAGTGAATAAAATGACTCTTTCTTTTTACACAATTATATGGACTTAATCTGGGAGCGTCAGTTAGAGTCAGAACCTGGTGCAACTTCAGACACAAAAAGCATGGGAGCGTCAGTTAGAGTCAGAACCTGGTGCAACTTCAGACACAAAAAGCAAGGGAGCGTCAGTTAGAGTCAGAACCCGGTGCAACTTCAGACACAAAAAGCAGGAAAGCGCGAGTTAGAGTCTGAACCCGCCTTTGTCCAAAACCAGCCAAAGCCCCAATCAACAACAGATTGGGGCTATTTCTATTACGGCTCTTATGCGGACGGTAAGCACAACACAACAATCTTATAAGGTGTGGTCTGGGCAGGTATGCTCTTGGTAGACGGACCATAGGTCACAACCAGGTCCCTGTTGGCGGGGCTGCCGGTAAAGGCCTGCCCATTGGTCAGCACCATCTGGGTATACGGCGAGATGTTTAATTGCAGCTGGCCATCGCTGCTGATTAGCTGGCTATTAAAATAGTCCGTTTTCACATTTTGCTGGGAAGTATGTTTTACGACCACCAGAGCACGGTATTGAGGGGGATATATCAGCGGAACAGGAGCATTGCCGTCATAATATCCGGTAATAATGTCCCCGGCTGACAGCCTGGTTTGATCTAAAACAAAAGTCGAAGGGGATACGATGAAATTGACAGTTCCCCCCATCCCGTTATCAGCAGAAATCATCTTTAGGCAGCCTTCCATGTTAAAATCAGAGATTTGCACAATAGTTCCCGTGAAGTATTGAAAATTGGTCATGTTCTTCCTCCGTTCTAAAAAATAAAGCCTCGGATGTAACCAATATATTAAAACAGCCTATTTTACGTTCCTTTGTAAATTTACAAAACATTACTTTCATCCAATCTTTACATTGGATTTACATTCGGTCTGTATAATTTCCTTATAGGTCATTAGTATGATATTTTGGGGGTTTTGGAGAAATGAAGAAGCAGCTGGACAACTTTGCGGCAGCCTGCAGCCATAAGCTGAACCTGGGCAAAAGATTATTGGTATTGTTTTTTACCTTGTTGCTGCTATCGATATCGGCAGTCGGAGTTAGTTCCTATCTTAAAACAAAGGACATGGCAATCAAAACAATTGAGGATAGATTGGCAAGAGAAGCAGAACTAATGGGATACATAGCGGAAAACTTAAAGTTTGTGTATGTCAGTGATGATGCGTACTTTAAGCAGCAGCTTGAGGCCAGTGTCCGTGCTCAGCAGAAAAAGCTGCACTCGGATGGGATAGATTCCGATTTTTTCTATCTTGCAGATAATAGGATGAAGCCTTTTAAAGTCAGCAGCAAAACGGATGCCGCTTTTTCAAGGGATGTCATCAATAAAATCAGCGCAATGAAAAATGGCGTCTTACATATTGAGATGAACGGGACAGATTATACAGCGGCCTTTCAGGAGATGAAGGAAATTAATGGCACCTATGTAGTCCTCATCCCGGCAAAAGCGTATATGTCTGATGTGCATGCGATCGGTTATTTTATGATTGCAGCAATTGTGGTCAGTTTATCGGCTGCTTCGGCCATTATCAGCCTTTTTGTCAGAAAAATAACGAAGCCTTTGAACCTTTTAAGAAACACCATGCGGGAGGTCCGGGAAGGAAACCTGAAAAATCCGCTTGAAATTCATACAGAAATTCCTGAAATTGCTTCTCTGCAGAAAAGTTATAATAGTATGATTGAACAAATGAGGAGCCTGCTGCGGGAGCTGACCGGCACAACGAAGGAGCTGGAGAGTACGGGCAATGAGCTTAAAAGGTCATCCTTCAGCGCTCTTGAAAGCGGGCAGCAGCTGGTATCAGCCATTCACCTTGTGAAAATGGGTGCAGAGCAAACCGCATCCAGTTCTGAAAATAGTGTTGCCAGTTTTAAAGAAATGAAAGATAGGTTTGAAGACATGTTTTTGCAAATGGAAAGTGTAAACCGCAGTTCGGAGGTTATGAATGATTCTGCCTGGCGCGGCGGGAACAGCATCAATGATTTGATCGCTGCCATCCATTCCTTTGGGTTAAAGTTTGAAAAATTGACACTGACAATAAGAGAGGTCAAAGACCATTCCTTATCGATTACAAATCTTGTCGGAATGGTAAAAGGGATTGCTGAACAAACAAGACTGTTATCTTTAAATGCTTCCATTGAGGCTGCCCGTGCAGGAGAGGCAGGGAAAGGCTTTGCCGTGGTCGCTGGAGAGGTCCGTAAACTAGCGGAGCAATCTGCAGGTGCTGCAGAAAATATCACTCAGGGAATAAGAAGTATGGAGAATATAACTCTTAGAGCTTCAGATGAATTTGACCGGCTCCATACGGAGATCAAAGGAAATCTTGAGATGGCGGGCCAATCCAAACTATCATTGGATGAGCTGATGAATGAAATTTCTAATGTAAGCGGAAAGCTCCAAACCATGCAAACGGAGCTAAAAGGCCTGGAAGAAACGCTGCCGCAGCTTGAACAGGGTGCTGAACAGTTCGCCTCTGTTTCACAGGAAACATTGGCCAGTGCAGAAGAAATGCTTGCTGCCAGTGTCATTCAAACAGGACAAATGGAGAAAACGGATAAAATTGGGGTGAAACTCAACTCTTTAGCAAGGTCATTGTCTGAAATGACAAGCCATTATAGGGTATAGGGATTACGAAAAGCATAAGGCGAGACGCACTGAATCCTCCAAAGCTGCCCTGGCGGGTTGCGAAGTTTGACGAAGTCTATTAAAAAAGTGAACCAGGCATTGACTGTCTGGTTCACACCTTCTCTGTTACGCAATCCGCTCCTAACAGAAGCTTCTTTATTTTAATCCATAAGCCTTGATGATCTCCTGATTCACACGATTGCCTGCATCATCCCATGCACTGGCACGCAGGGAGACAGAGGCTCCCTTCTTATTTGGATGCTTGATTTCGGCAGACCAGCCGTTTCCTTTAGCTGCTAATTTTGCCGCTTCCCATGTCTTTCCTTCATCAAAGGACACTTCAAGACTGGCTCCTTTTATTTTGCCATTTTCAGGGGCATCGGCTATTTGAACAGCTGATAAATCAAGCTTAATCTTCTTACCGGCCGTGGAGTTGCCGGCCATGTCCGTATCCACTTTATAATCAAGAGAAATCAGCGGAAGTGCAGTCTGATATTCTTCCTGCTGCTGGGACCAGAATGTCCACTCCGTATGTGTACTGACTGATGTGTTCCAGCGCTCTGCATCGCGGGCTGCATCACTTACAAGTTTGTACTGGGTTTTCTCTGCCGGAAATTCATTGAATAAGTAGAGAGCCTGGCCCTTTCCTTCTCTAACCAGTGTATCCCCCTGATATAGCTTTAATGTCTGATCACCAGGGTAATTCATGTCGGCGCCTGTATGGCCAGCTCCTGAGTCAGCCCAGGCAGGAACATTGAGAATCAAATAATTGTCTGTACGATAAGGAGCCCAAAATCCCGCACCAAAACGAGGGCGGACTACTGGTGAAAACCATTCTTCATTCAACGTTTGACCTGGTTTGTATTCCACTTTTGGCTGCCTTACTTCCCATTGGGCATCAAGGACACCAGCCTGATGATACCAGGACGTTCCGTTTTGCGCCGATACCCACTCTGTTCTGACGGACGGGAGTGACAGTCTTTGCAGGAAGCCAACACCGGCAAAGCTGTGCTCGAGGATATCGTAGCGGAACTCGGCACCAGGTGCAGGGCGATCTGATTTATATTCAGAGTTGATTTTGACAAGGTCCTTCGTTTTCGGTGCATAATTTACTTTTTTAGGAACTGCCTGATGATGCATGTCCACCAGGTCATATAAATAGTCCGAATCAGGAGTACCCTCGACGTTTAAGGTCAATCCGCCGGACTTGGCCGCTTCGATCAGTCCCCGTCCTTCATTTCCGCTGACTCCGGCTACTGGGAGAGGGCTATCGGAAAGTGAAAAGTCTTCATTTTCTACTCCTGTCCATTCACTAAGCTCCTGCGGTCTGTCATTAACAGTGATTAATAGCTTTGCTCCTGCTGCCAGAGCTGCTGCAGCACGTTCTGATCCAGTTAATTCATCACTGCGCAGGACAATGGCAGCTTTGCCTTTAACATCAAGTTTTTGATAATCCTCGTTTGATCCATTCCCTGCATAGACAGCTTCCAGATTGTACTTCCCGTTCATAAGAGTGCTGCCAGCCTGCGGAATATCATCTAATTCTTTGCCCTTGAAACCAATGGTCAATAGTGGTTCTGCCAGGCGCCAGCGCGTAGCCTGCGTGAATTCACCAGTGTCTACTTTCTCAGTAGGGGCAGCGTACATTTTATCTGCCACTGCCGGCATGATGTAAATGTCATTCACCTGGTTTCCATCAATGCTGCGGAAATATTCCATCTTGCGGTAATGGGCTTCTGTTTCTTTCGGAACATCTACTGTAATTTCATTAGCCTCTCGCGCATCCAGCATAACGGTCTGCGGTCCATCCAAATGAACTTCCGGATCGCCGACAAGCGCTACTCCTGCATGATCTGTATCTGTATCAACATCCATCATCGACATAACCGAATATATTCCTTTCGGCAGTCTCAGCTCCTTCGTGCCATCCACTGACATAAACTGCGGTTCACCAGTTGGTCCCAAAAGGTAGAAGTAGGCAGAGGCAGCTTCCCCGTCACGGTCGATTGCCTTAATGGTCAGCGGGTATCTTTCATCTTCTTTGATCATGCCCAGTGAAGTATGGACAATGCTCTCTCCCTCTGATGAAGCGCTAATGCGCCCCTGATATCGGGTGCCAAAATTACCTGCATTAGGGTCCTATGTAACGGTGACATTCGTGCTTCCTTTTGCTGGAACAGTCACTTTTTCTGCTGATAGCTTTACCATTCCGGCAGGTGCATCCGTGTCATTGGCATCTTTGACTGACACTGTCAGATCCAATGTTATATCCTGATCAGCATCATTTGTATACGTAATGGTCTTTTCAGCCGGACCATCATTCTCATGAGGCCAGTCGTAGAAGCCAAAGTCCAGGGATCCTGTTGCCCTTACATGGCCAAGAGCTGCCACTGCATCCACACGGCCTGTGCCGCCTTCAAAAGGCTTAATGTGTTCAAGCTTCTTGGTTGTGCTCATTAAAGCTTCCTTAAGCTGTTCCCCTGTCCAGTCCGGGTGGCGCTGGGCGAGAAGGGCTGCAGCTCCGGCAACATGAGGCGTTGCCATTGAGGTGCCATCCATGCTCATATAAGAGCCGCTTCCCTGGTTCGTATATTGAGAACGTGCTGCCAGGATTCCAACTCCGGGAGCTGTGAGATCAGGCTTTAATCCTGAGCTTCCAAAGCTGGGCCCTTTAGACGAGAACCAGGCAAGATTGTCGGACTTGTCCACTGCGCCAACAGTTAGAGCTTCCTCAGCAGCTCCTGGTGAGCCGATTCCTTCACTGTCCGTGTTCCCGGCAGCAATCACAAACAGGGAACCTGTTTCTTTACTGAGATTGTTAACAGCTTGAGCCATTGGGTCTGTTCCATCGCTTGGTTCAGAACTGCCCAGGCTCATATTGACGACTTTTGCATTTTCAGCAGCCCATTCCATTCCGTCGATAATCCATGAATCCTGGCCAAAGCCTTCATCACTAAGTACTTTTCCTACAAGAAGACGTGCGCCAGGTGCCACACCCTTATTCCGTCCTTCTGATGCTTCCCCGGTACCAAGTACTGTGGAAGCCACATGTGTTCCGTGTGCATGTCTGTCGGTTACTTCCTCTCCTGGCACAAAGCTTACTGCCTCATCCAACTGACCTGAAATGTCCGGATGCCCTGAATCAATCCCAGTATCCAGAACAGCCACTTTTACACCAGTTCCGTCATAGCCGGATTCCCAAGCGGAAGGGGCTCCGATCTGCGGGACACTCTGTTCAAGAGATGCTTCGACACGGCCATCGAGCCAGATTTTTTCAATCCCTGGAGCCAGTGCAGCCTTCGTTTTTTTAGCAGTCTTGCTGGTGATTTCTGACCAAAATTCCTTTGTTTCTTTCTTATCAGCGGAGACTGCAACACTATCTATACTTTCAAGTACATGGGTTTTCTTTGAGCCTTTAGGAGCTTTAAAAGCAGCAGCTGAGCGGCCCTTGGACTCGGAATATTGAATGATGACAGGCAATTCCTTCTGATTCTCGTCATCATAGCCATCTTTGATTAAAGCTGTGATATTGAACAAATCCTGATCCAAAAATCCGGAAGCCAGGTAAGGCATAGCCTTGTCTGGAATGACATACGTTTCCTTGTTGGCAGTTAAAATGCGTGCACCACTGGCGGAAGGGTCAGCTGGTTCCACATGAATAATATTCTTTCCATCTGCGAATTCAGTTACAGTTACGACATCACCTGTAATAAGAGTGATGACATGTTTGCCTTTACTTGCTTTGGCATTCATCCCTTGCAGATCAGCTATGGACGCTTTGCCATCATCCCCTTTCAGGATGCCTTTCCCGGAATCATCCGCCGAAGCCTGCAGGGGCGGAACAGCCAGCATAGCCGCAGCCATGGCAGCGGTTAAATACTTTTTAAACTTGAAATCTCCCATTCGTGTCCATTCTCCTCTTTAAAAGTATAGTGGTTTCCGTTAAAGCAGCTTAGAAATGACCCTATTAAACTGCTTTAAAATAATCAAGAACCAACCTCCTTAAATACTTGACTTATAGTTTGTAAGGGCGTTCTATTGAAAAGTATAAAGAAGAAAGAACATTCTGTTAATTGGGGGAATTAGAGGATGATTGAAGTGTGAAAGATGGGCTAAAAGAATTAGATTTCGATAAATTGATGAATTATTGGGAGAGTTTGTAGGTATTTATAACAATAAAATTTGGGGTTATTTAATAGGGGAAGAAAATAATATTCTAACTTACAGCAAATCTATTAAGTTCTTGTACGGTTAATTTTCTAAAACAAACAGCTGAACAGTCAAAAAGACCAGCGGAAAAGCACCGCCAGTCCTTGCTTTATACATCAAAAACCCTATCATAAATCCTTTTCAAATCATCACGAAGCTTCTCAACCGGTATAAACCGAGCTTCCCTTAATACTTCTCTTCCATCCAGATATAAGGCAATCACAGGCACTGTAAAGGCCATCAGGTATCCGGCAATTTCGGTTACCTTGCCTGCATTTACAAGCCGTGCTTCGATACGGGGGTAATCCTTTAACACTTCCTCAACCTGAGGAAGCAGGCCATGGCAGACGCTTCAGCTGTCATGCAGCACATAAATAAGGCCCAGCTCTGTGCTTTGAATAAATCGATGCACCTCTTCCATCGCTGTCAGCTCTTTCATTTTTATCCTCCTCTTGCTGGCATTTTTTCCATTATACAATAGGATTTCCATAACCTCTCCTAGAATACCTTATGGGAAAAGGAGTGGTGAGATTGGCAAATCTATGGGAAGAAAAGTTTTCTCAAGAAGGCTATTTATATGGCGAAGAGCCCAATGAATTCATCAGAGAGCAGGTATGGCGGCTTGAAGGGCACAAACGAGTTGTGGCCTTTGCCGAGGGGGAGGGCCGAAATGCCGTATTCCTGGCAAGAAAGGGGCATGATGTAACAGCATGGGATTATACGCAAAGCGGGTTAAACAAAACACAGCTGCTGGCTGAGCGCCATCAAGTCAGAGTGGAAACAGGGCAGAAGGATCTGATTCATGATTCTGTGCCAACTGAGGAATATGACGCTTCGATTATGGTTTTCGGCCATTTTCTGAAAAAAGACCAAAAAACCGTTTTCGATAAGCTTGTTTCCGTTGTCAAACCGGGTGGTATTGTCATGCTTGAGGTCTATTCAGAGGATCAGCTCCGCTATGGAACAGGCGGGCCGAAAAGTGTGGATATGGTCTATCACCCTGCAGATATTCTTCAATGGATTAGAAACTATAAAGTCCTCCATTTCTTTTATGGCGAACAGGAAAGAGTGGAAGGAAAAGGCCATACAGGCACGGGACATGTCATCCAGGTGATCCTGCAAAAGTAGAAAAAGGGGGCAAAATGAGCCTCCTTTTTTTAAGGTGTAATCGAACGGGTTCTGTTCACTCTGGCAGAATACACACGATACATTATGAATGCCAAACCGGAAAGCAGGATTCCCGTCAGGTACGGAGCTCCGATGCTGATGGTGAACAGCCATCCTCCGAGCGGCGGGCCGATAATGCGTCCCAGGGAATCAAAGGATGACAGCAGGCCAGTCGTGCTGCCGTGTCCAGTTTGAGATGTCTTTGTCAGCAGGGAAGAAACACTCGGACGGATAAATCCGTTCCCTATGCCGAAAATCGTCAGGAAAATCGCTGCAGTCGTAAAACTGTCAACCAGGAGGATCAGTCCAAAGCCTATGGCAGAGACAACAATCCCCAGCTGAATCACAGCCCCTTCTCCATACTTTTTCGTCATTCGTCCTACGAGACCGCCTTGCACAAGGGCGCCTCCAAATCCCATAATCATAAAGATATAGCCCAGCTCCACGGTGCCAAGGCCGGCTTTTTCAGCCGCAAAATACGCAAATGTTGCTTCCAGTCCTGCCAGTGACAGCGAAACAAACAGCTGAAGGATAAACAAAATGCCAGTGTTTCCTCTTAAAGCGGTCATCAGACCCGGACGCTTAGACGTTCCCTGGCTGCGCTGCTCCGGTGAAAGGGACTCCTTCAGCACAAGCATGACAAGGAAGAAGGTGATAAACGAAGAAGTTCCTGCCGCGTAGAAAGGAAGGTTCAAACTTTCCCGGGAAAAGATGCCGCCGATCGCCGGGCCAAAAATGAAGCCTAAGCCCACTGCAGCACCGATGATGCCCATCCCTTTTCCGCGGTCTTCTTCAGATGTAATATCCGCTACATAAGCCATGACCGTCGGCATATTTGCCGACGACAGAAAGCCGCCGATGATTCTAGCCGCAAACAGCATCCAAAGCTCAGTGGACAGCGCCATCATGAAAAAAGACAGGCCAAGACCAAAAATACCAATCATAATGACAGGCTTGCGTCCGATTTTATCGGAAACGCGCCCCCACATAGGCGCAAACAGCAGCTGCATCAGCGAATAAACGGCCATTAACAGGCCCAGTTCAGTGGGTGATGCCCCTAATTCCTCCGCATAAAAGGGGATGACAGGAATAATGATTCCAAACCCTACCATCACAAGAAACATAACGGCGAATAAAAGAGGCAGTGCTTTTTTAGTATTCAACATGTTCACTCCAGTTAAAGTCAAATTCCATCTAAGTATTATGATTATAACAAAAACATTCCCATACTTTCACCTTAGGGATTGGACAGGTAAATAAGTTCTATTTCTCAGCCAATTTTAAAAATATATTGAAATATCAAAATAATATAAACTATGATGAACTTGTACATTTTTACAGTTAAGAGAGGGGGAAATGGAATGGAAAAGAAATTAGAAAAGAAAGTCCTGATTGCAAGCCTGATCGGAAGTTCCATCGAATGGTTTGATTACTTTTTATACGGAACGGTTGCTGCACTTGTATTTAATCAAATGTTTTTTCACAGTGATGATCCGGCTGTCGGCTTAATGCTGGCGTATGCCTCTTTCGCACTTGCTTTCTTCATCCGTCCGCTTGGCGGGGTTATTTTCAGCCACATAGGGGATAAAATCGGCAGAAAGAAGACCCTTGTCCTCACATTGTCCCTTATGGGCGGTGCAACGGTCCTCATGGGCTTTTTGCCTACCTACGATAATATAGGCGCGGCAGCACCGATTCTGCTGATTCTTTTACGCTTAATACAAGGAATTGGACTCGGAGGAGAATGGGGCGGTGCACTGCTGCTCGCTGTTGAATATGCTCCAAAAAATCGGCGCGGCTTTTTTGGAAGCATTCCGCAAATGGGTGTCACCATCGGAATGCTCCTCGGAACACTCGCTTTATCCATCATGACATTATTGCCGGAGGAAGCTTTTTTATCATGGGGATGGCGCGTACCGTTCATTCTGAGTGCCCTGCTTGTCTTTTTTGGCTTATGGATCCGCAAAGGCATTGATGAAACTCCATCCTTTAAAAAGGCCCGGGAAAACGGGGAAATCGCCAAGATTCCATTTGTGGAAACAATGCGCAGCCATTGGAAGGAAGTATTGATTGCAGTTGGCGCAAAAGTGGTGGAGACCGCGCCATTTTATATCTTCGGAACCTTTATTGTTTCCTATGCGACCACACAGCTTGGCTTCTCGCGTACGGTTACATTGAATGCCGTTACGATTGCAACCATTATTACGACTATTCTGATCCCGATCATGGGAAAACTGTCTGACAAAATTGGCCGGAAAAAGCTTTATGTCGGCGGAACGGTCCTGATGATGCTTTATGCCTTTCCGTACTTCTGGCTTCTTCACCAGGATTCGGCCGTTCTGCTGGTTGTGGCTACCATATTGGGTCTCGGCATCATCTGGGCTCCAATCACCGCTGTACTTGGAACGATGTTTTCTGAAATCTTTAAGTCGAATGTCCGCTATACCGGCATCACCCTGGGCTATCAAATAGGGGCAGCGCTGGCAGGAGGAACAGCTCCTCTCGTTGCAACAGCCCTGCTGAATGCCTATGACAATTCCTATGTTCCTGTAGCCTTATACATCATGCTTGCTGCCGCCATCTCTTTAATTGCGATTTCATCCGTCACTGACCGCAGCAATCAGGACCTGGATTCTGATCTGACAGGGGAAAATTCATTCCCTACAGGCTTAGAAAGGTAGAGTTCATGCTTTTATTATCTGAAAAAGAAATCAAATCCATCTATACGATGGAATCAGCCATTAAAGATCTTGAAAACGCACTGGTACATAATCAGGAAGGGAAAATCCAGAATCCCCATAGAACCGTGCTTGATTTTCCGGAGAAAAAAGCTTCTGCCCTTTATATGCCGAGTGCCCTGCCGCCAATCGGAAAAGCGGCTGTGAAGGTGGTCACCATTTTTCCTGAGAACCCTGCGGTCGGCAAAAAAACCACTCAGGGAGTCATATTATTAAGTGATACGAAAACAGGGGAACACCTGGCATGCATGAATGCCTCGTACCTGACAAGACTCCGGACCGGGGCCGTGAGCGGAATTGCCACTAAGCATCTCGCGAAAAAAACAGCAAGATCTGTGGCCGTGATTGGCTGCGGGGCAATGGCTGAAGAACAGCTTCAGGCTGTTTTGGAGGTTCGCAAAATAGAGGGAATTTTCCTTTACAACCGGACGGCTGCAAAGGCCCATGAGTTTGCTGGAAAATTCCATGAGTTCAACGGGCCGGTGTCCATCTTGGAAAATGCCGATGAAGCTGTTTCCCGGGCGGATATTGTCATCTGCAGCACCCGCTCGGAAAAGCCTGTGTTCTCAGGCAAGGCCCTCCGGCCAGGGACGCATATAAACGGGGTAGGCTCCTATCTTCCGCATATGCAGGAAGTCGACGCAGAAACGCTGCTGCAAAGTTCTAAAATCGTCGTGGACACCATAGAAGGAGTCAAGGATGAAGCCGGTGATTTTATTGTTCCTGCCGCCGAAGGCATCTGGAGCTTTTCGGACCTGCATGGCGAAATCGGACAATTATCATCCGGAATGATTGCTGGCCGAGAAAACGATGAAGAGATTACCTTTTTCAAATCAGTCGGCATTGCCTATTTTGACCTTGCTGCAGCTGCAGCCGTTTATGAAAAAGCAATTCTTGAAGGCGTCGGAACGAAGGTGGATCTGTAAAAAGGTGAATAGTGCCAGAAGCTTTGGAAAATCTATAGCTATACTTCTAAATTATAAGGAGAGATAGAGATGCCAAAGCAGCCGAATAAAGTTACAGAAGAACAGCAGATCGTAGCCGCTCAAAACCAGGCTGACCAATTCAAAAAAGGAATGGACACCGAATTTGCTCTTGAAGAAAACGTCCAGGATGCGGCAGCCAAAAGCCAGCAGTATCAGGCACAAAACCAGCAGCCGACCTATGAACCGAATAAGCCGTTTTAATGAAACTGCATGATGGGTGCCTGAGCCTGTCATGCAGTTTTTTGTTTGAAGCACTCGTCCAGGGACCAAAATAACTACCCCCTTTTGAACCTTTCCCCAAACTCTTGTAAAATAAGTGGCAAACCAGATCGCAAAAAAGGAGTCAATATGAAAAGTCATATCGTAATTGGTGCAGGAATTCTGGGGGCCTCGGCTGCCTACCATTTGGCTAAGGCAGGTGCTAAAGTCACCGTTATCGACCGCAAAGATCCGGGGCAGGCAACCGATGCAGCGGCCGGAATTATATGCCCCTGGCTGTCCCAGCGGCGGAATAAGGCGTGGTATGCGCTCGCCAAAGGGGGAGCGGCCTATTATCAGACACTGATCCGGGAGCTTGAAAAAGACGGCGAGACAGAGACCGGCTATCAGCAGGCAGGCGCTGTCAGCCTGCATACCGATCCTGCAAAACTAGAAAAAATGGAAGAACGGGCCATGAAAAGGCGAGGAGATGCTCCTGAAATGGGGGAGATTACAAACCTGTCTCCGGAACAGACATCCCGGCTGTTTCCCCCATTGGCTAAAGAATATGCCTCTGTACATGTAAGCGGTGCGGCGCGCGTCAACGGGCGCGCACTGAGGGATGCACTGCTGCGTGCAGCTGAAAAGCATGGTGCGAAAGTGATGCAGGGCTCTGCAGAACTTGTGTGCCAGGGAAATGAGGTTACAGCTGTTAAAGCCAGCGGAAAGCAATATGAAGCTGAAAGTGTCACTGCAGCGGCCGGAGCGTGGGCAGCAGAGCTTTTTGAGCCGCTTGGAATCCAGCTGGATGTGAAGCCGCAAAAAGCGCAAATTGTCCATCTTCAGCTTGAAGGGGAAAATACCGCGGGCTGGCCGGTTGTCATGCCTCCCAATAATCAATACATCCTTGCGTTTGAAGGGGGACGCATCGTCGTTGGTGCCACCCATGAAGATGATATGGGCTACGATTTAAGAGTAACTGCAGGCGGTCTGAATGATATTTTTGAAAAAGCTTTAGCAATCGCCCCGGGATTATCGGATGGAACGTTCAAAGAAGCAAGGGTGGGATTCCGTCCCTATACACCTGGATTTCTGCCCATTATAGGCCAAATTCCGGGTCTCAAAGGTCTTTACCTAGCAAATGGGCTTGGAGCCTCTGGGCTCACTGCAGGGCCTTTTCTTGGCGCTCAAGCGGCCAGGCTTGCTCTCGGACAAGAGGCTGATATTGACCTGAGCCTCTATGATCCGGCTGGTGTGGTAAAAAAATGATAGATTTCAAAGTGCCTGTTTTAGCAGCAGGCACTTTTTTTGTATCTGATAAGTTAATAAATCGCTTCATTTCGGGTATACACTAATGAAAGTGATGTTTCATTAGGAGGCTGAATCATGAAGTGGAAAGGCAGAAGAGCGAGTTCTAATGTGGAAGACCGGAGAGGCATGGGCGGCGGGGGTAAAACCCTGATCGGCGGCGGCCTGGGCGGAGTTATTATATTATTGTTATTTACCTTCCTCGGAGGTGATCCCGGTGAACTGTTAGGCAATATGACCGGAACAGATTCCGGTACTGCTGTGCCATATGAAGAGTCAGAGCAGGAAAAAGAGCTTGCTGACTTTGTCTCTGTAGTGCTGGCGGATACAGAGCAAGTCTGGACGGAAATATTTGAAGAGCAGGGTATGCAGTATAAAGAGCCGACCCTTGTTTTATACTCAGGCAGCGTACAGTCTGCATGCGGGGCAGCGTCCTCTTCAGTGGGGCCTTTCTATTGCCCGGGTGACCAAAAACTGTATATCGATTTAAGCTTTTACGAAGAACTTCAAAGGAAATTCCAGGCACCCGGTGATTTTGCCATGGCGTATGTTATCGCCCATGAAGTTGGGCACCATGTGCAGACACTTCTGGGGACAACTGAGGAAATCATGCCTCTTCGCCAGAAAATGAGTGAAGAGAAATTTAATAAATATCTCGTCCGGTTTGAATTGCAGGCTGACTATTATTCAGGTGTTTGGGCCCACCATGCCCAGGGAATGGGATATTTAGAGGAAGGTGATCTGGAAGAAGCCCTGAATGCCGCGACGGCAGTAGGGGACGACACCCTTCAAAAACGCGCACAGGGCTATGTCGTGCCGGAAAGCTTTACACATGGCACGTCAGAACAAAGGAAGTCATGGTTTCACAAAGGATTTCAGAACGGAACCATCAAAGGCGGAGATACGTTTAAGCAAAACAGTTTTTGATGTGAAAGGAGCGGATTGAATGAAAGGCGGGATCCAAACCATTCTGCTGGACGATGATGGGCAAATACCCAACAACCAAGATCTCCCGGTGATCATATACAAGGCTGTTTTTAAGGAACAGCCCGGCCAAATAGAGGCTGCTTTCAACAGACACCAATGGACCGGAAGCTGGACGGGCGGAGTGTATGATTACCACCATTATCACTCCAACACTCACGAAGTACTGGGGGTCAAAGCGGGACAGGCCACCGTTCTGATCGGCGGCGATCAGGGCGAACGCCTGGATATCAGCCAGGGCGACGTCATTCTCCTTCCTGCAGGCACAGGCCATAAGAAGATAGAAAGCAGCCCGGACTTTGAAGTCGTGGGTGCCTATCCCGGCGGAACAAGCCCGAATATGAAGAAAAAAGACCCATCAGCCCGTGTACAGGCACTCGCCGAAATTAATAATGTTCCAGTTCCTCAGATGGACCCTGTTTATGGTGAAGAAGGGCCGATGCTTGCGGAATGGAGAAAACCAAACAGATATTAAGTACACAAAAAAAGCCAGAAGAGCTAAACTCTTCTGGCTTCCATTTTCTATTAACGTACACCCTTCATAAATCCTTGAATCTTAGGACTCAACAAGAATAAGATGATGGATAGCAGGATCGCTACTGCACCAATTACTCCGAAATACGTCATTTCCGTTTCAGGTGTGTAGAATTTAACAATCTGTGCATTGATTGCCTGTGCTGCCGCATTTGAAAGGAACCAAAGGCTCATCGTTTGCGCGGAGAACGCAGCAGGCGCTAATTTGGTTGTGGCTGAAAGTCCAACAGGTGATAAGCAAAGCTCTCCAAGAACAACAATGAAGTAGCTAAGAACCAGCCATAATGGGCTTACTAGAGAATCTGTTCCGCCAAGGTAAGCAGGAAGCAGAATCACAAGGAAAGATAAACCTGCAAACAATAGACCCAGTGAGAATTTCTGCGGCACTGAAGGCTGGCGGTCGCCAAGCTTCACCCACAGCCAGGCAAACACTGGCGCCAGGAAAATAATAAATAATGGGTTAAGAGACTGGAACCATGCCGGTGATATATCAAGTCCCATAAACTCAAGCTGTGTACGCTTGTCCGCATAATTCGCAAGAATGGTTGAGCCCTGCTCCTGAATCGCCCAGAACATAACAGATGCAATGAATAATGGAATATACGCAATGATGCGTGAACGTTCCACTTCTGTTGTTTTCGGGCTGCGGTACATCATTGTAAAGTAAATAATTGGGAGAGCGATACCCAGGATACCAACAAGTGCAATAAAGGAATCAAATGTTAAAAGACCAGTTGGGATGCCGACAGCAACTAAAATGGCAATAATAACAGCACCCAGGCCGATTCTTGTATAAACTGTTTTCTTTTCATTTGCTGATAATGGATTAGAAATATAAGTTCCTGCTAATCCAAGATTTTTCTTCTTCGTAAAGATAAACACCAATAAGCCAAAGAACATACCAACGGCTGCAATGGCGAAACCAAGATGGAAATTATATTTCATTCCAACTGTTCCGACAATTAACGGCGCAAGGAATCCGCCAAGGTTTATGCCCATATAGAAAATACTGAAACCTGCATCGCGGCGGTTATCTTCAGGACTGTAAATGTCCCCAACGACGCTCGATACATTCGGCTTCAATAAACCAGTACCTAAAACAATCAAAACCATGGAAACAAAGAACATAGCCAGGCTTCCAGGAATGGAAAGGGCAATATGGCCGAGCATGATTAAAATTCCGCCATAGAATACCGCTCTGGATGTTCCAAGTAATCTGTCAGCCATCCATCCGCCGATGATTCCTGACATATACACTAATGACCCATAAATGGACATGATTGCTAAAGCTGTTGGCTCATCGAGGCCTAATCCGCCTTTAGAAACCTCATAGTACATATAGAAAACAAGGATTGCTCTCATTCCATAGTAAGAAAAGCGCTCCCAAAATTCCGTGAAGAAAAGTGTGAACAAGCCTTTAGGATGTCCGAAGAAACCTTTTTGAGGCACACTTTCAACAATTTTCTGCCTATTAAAATCTGACATGTTTCATCCTCCTTTTAGCTATTCTATAATATCTTTCATAGTTGCTAATTGTCAAAAAAAATTTTATGTAACGATGGTTATTATTGGCTTCAAAGGAGGAATAAATAGATTTTCCCGAAGAATCCATTCAAAGTTTATTTTTTCAGAATAATTATAGTTTTATTAATTTTATAAAAAAAACAAAGGTATTATACCCAAAAAAACAGCCGCCCAAACCGGCGGCTGCGAATATCTTATGCGTTTCTCAGAACTGCTTCTGCAGGTCTGTGCGAATAGGCAGGCTCTTCCCTGCTGGATAGCCTGTTTTTACCCATTTCCTTGGACTGGAGAAGGAGTTGGTCTGCATAAACATAAGCTTTTTCAATAGAAAGCAGATCGTTTACTGTATAGTAAAAAAGGCCAAAAGATGCAGTGTAGGAAAGTGAGATGGACTGCTCTTTGAAATCTGCCTGAAAAGGGCAGGTTTCAACCCCTGTGCGTATCTTTTCAGCTAAATTCAGGCACTCTTCATATGTCTTGAATCTCATAATAATCGTAAATTCCTCTCCGCCGCTCCTGAACAAGTAATCATCTTTAGAGAGGTAGCTTTTCAATGTATCGGCAAAGTGCCTGATTGCCTGGTCACCAACGGCGTGATTATAGCTGTCATTAATCCTCTTGAATTTGTCAATATCTGCTACAACTATACCAATGCATTCCTCTGATTTATTAAGCTCCGTCATCTTTTTATCCATATAGGCACGGTTAAATACACCGGTCAGAAAGTCAGTATAGGCCATCTGCTCAAACTTATCACGTTCAATTTTATTCTGAAGCATCTGTGATTTCGACAGGAAGGACCGGCTCACAAGGTAGTTAAGGATAAACAGGCTTATGAGCATTTCCCATTTTCCCTCCTTCAGGAATAACAGCAAAAGGCCGTTCGTGAAGGCAATCTTCCCCATATCCAGCACACTTCTTGTTTTGATAAAATCAATCGCTTCCTGCTTCGTTTTAATATCTCCTGTCAGTTTAAAAACAGTAATCAGGAATAGATCCGATAGCAAAGAGGTTACGGTAATCAGCATCAGCATGACGACCCAAAAACCGAATGGCACACCCTGAAAGAGGGGAGATAAGAGATGGAACAAATAGAATGCGATGGAGTTGCTCATCACAAAGGAACCGATGTTATAAAACGTATGGAAAAATTCATCAGGATCCTCTGTTTTTGTTTGCTTTCTATAAAAATAGACGCAAAAACGGTAGATGACTTCAAAAATCAACAGACCTAATGGCCCTGTAAACAGTCCAATGGAAAGACTGTAATTAATTCCATAATCAATCGATGTACTTCCATTTCTGCTGATAATCCGTAAATGATAATACAGGCATGCAAACAGCAGGTATATACCCAGCGCTTTTATATATACAGAGCTCTGGACACTGATACCCTCTGAGAAAAAGGCAGTGCATACGGCAATGATAAAAAGCGAAACCATAAATATTCTGGAGCCTTGCATCTTTCTGAACTCCTTTTCCTATTGTTATACTTCTATTTTATAGGAATTTTTACCAAGAAAGTAGATTAATTTAGTATATTTTCTAAATTTTTTAATATTACCTGATTCAGTTGCTTTTCACCTTGAGAAGAAAAGGATTTATTTTATCTCTAAAACTATCAAACTTTAAGAAAAACACCAAGGAAAACTGATTGTAAACAAAATTGATTACATGTATACAATAATGTTTACAAATGTATTCAATATTGTAAACAAGTATACAAATCCGTGTACACGTTGATATATATGGATGTGTGCACTTTTGCTTACATGTATACGGAAAGTGTATACAATGAAGGGAGATGTTTACAATTTGTTTACGTTTTTACGCTTTGATTACTTTTTGTTTCCTCTCATTGATTAATCTCTCAATCTGAATTACTCTTTAAATAGAAGCTCTATATTATGGAGAATGAAAGGGTTGAATGATTTGACGAATTCACGAATTGCAGCAGTTGACGTAGGAAACGATTCTATTAAAGCAATCTTTGGAAAATTGGATTCAGAATTAAATATACCGAATGTAATTGCGAGAGATGTTGAGGACCGGCCGGTTATCGGGATTGAAGAACTTGACAGCAAAAATCCGCTTGAAGGCATACATATTAGAGTTCACTCCCCTGCCCTGAAGGAAAACAATACGATTTACCGTGTAGGACACCTGGCAACAAAAAGCGACAATGCTACTGAATTGGATCCGGGCAGCAGCAAATCCGAAGAAGATCAGACATTGGTTATGCTTTTTACTGCTTTGGCATTGGATGCTGTACAGAACGGGGGTTCCACTGGCTTTAAAAAATCCGGTAATGTAATCGATGCAAACTACACACTGGGCACAGGACTTCCGCTTCGTGAAGTAAAGGAAGGCAAGGATGCGGGCTACCGTTCCAAGCTGCTGGGCTCAGTCCATCAGGTCGAGTTCCTAGTAACACCGAAGTACCAGGGACAAAAAGTTAATATCAAGTTTGAAGAAATCAAGGTTTATCCTGAAGGCTTTGCTGCTTATATCAACCTTGTAATGGATAATAACTTAAACATCATTAATAAGGATTTAATTGATAAGCGTATTTTAATCCAGGATATCGGCGGATTATCTACGGATATCGCTGTCATTAAAAACCGCAATGTAGATGATGATAAAGCACAGGGCTTCAACCTTGGCGTGTCTGAAGCGCTTGAATCTATCCGTGAAGAGATCCGTTCGAAGCATGGTGTTGAGCTCGACAGCCGCACAGATGTCGTTGAAATCATCACGAAGAAAAATGACCGCAATCATATTATGGTTAAAGGAAGCCGCACAAGCGTGCATGATATTACAGACCGCATCCTGCTTGACCTGGCGAAGAAGCAGTACCGCCTGCTCCGCAACGTTTGGCAGAAAAACTCCCAGACGGAAATCTGCTATTTTGTCGGCGGCGGCTCTATTGTTCTAAAAGATTA
Source organism: Cytobacillus sp. SAFR-174 (assembly GCF_051964675.1). NCBI lineage: Bacteria > Bacillati > Bacillota > Bacilli > Caryophanales > Bacillaceae > Cytobacillus > Cytobacillus sp. SAFR-174. Next base: position 19,279 of record NZ_JBQCMZ010000036.1, read on the forward strand.
TCTGAAGACATTAAATAATAATCTGGATGGCTATAACATTGACTTCTTCGAGGATGAAAAAGAAAGCATCTGGATGATGGCAAATGCTTATTACAAGCTGATCTCTGATTTTTCAAGAAGAACGAATAAAGATAAGGCAGACCAGGATAAGAAACCTGTAAAAGCCAACTAGGGTGATTTTTCATGAGTAAAGCTTCCTCTTCTGAAATTAAGAGAGGACAATCCATATCCTTTCGTGTACCATCTGACACTCCTGATCATATTCTGAAGCATCTGCAAAAGCTCAAGGAAACCGAAAAGCGGAATTTTTCGAGCAAGATGGCCGAGTTTGTGATGCAGGGAGTCAGCAGTTCACAATCAAAAGACCGGGAAACCATCACCATTCCCCTTCCAAAGGGGCTAAGCAAGGTTCAGCGCGACTGGCTGAAGCATGAGCACTCAGAAGCCCTGCTCGGCAGCATCATTTATCAGCTGATCACGGACCCGGTGCGGGCAACATCCCTGCTGGCGTCCTTGAACAGCCGATCTTCTGATATAGATGAAGTTCTATATCTGCAGGAGGAGCCGAGACCTGCTGTAAATCAGTATGATTCGGCAGCAGCGGCTTTAGAGGAAGACCAGGTATCTGAAGCTGATCTGACGGATATTGAGGATGATCTGCTTGACTTTGATTGGGACAAAGCTAAACAGGAACAGCAAGAAGAAGAAACTGAAGAGGAAAGCGAAGAAGACCTGGATACTCTTCTTGGCGGCTTTCTTGCACATATGAATAAATGAGTTCGAGGGGAGTTTCAGCGATGAGACTCCCCTTTTTGTATTTAGAAGAGGAATTTCTGGGTAGTTTACATGTATAGCCTTAATTGGCATGAAAAGGAGGAATTATTTTGAATTATGATTGTCTGATTGTTGGAGGAGGGATTGCGGGCCTGCAGGCTGCCATTCAGCTGGGCAGGTATAAGCATAAGGTGCTGGTGCTGGATTCCAATGATGGGCGTTCCGTGATATGCCAAAATTATCATAATATCTTAGGCTATCCTGATGGTGTAAGCGGCCCGGAACTTCGTGAGCTTGGGAAAAAGCACGCTGAAAGCCTTGGAGTGGAGTTTGTTCATGAAAAAGTGGAGCAGGCTGAAAAGGCTGAAGGAGGATTTGTCGTTTCAGCAGAAAGCGGCAATAAATATTCCGGCAAACGGATCTTACTGGCAACGGGAGTCATGGACCGGATGCCGCCATTCCCCGAACTGATGTCTTGTCTTGGCATATCTGTCTATGTCTGTCCAGACTGTGATGGATATGAGGTGAAGGATAAACGCACCATTGTGCTTGGCTCTGGAAATGCCGGCGCGAATATGGCCTTAACCTTGTCTTACTGGACAAATGACCTTGTTTTTATCAACCATGAAAAAAAGGTGCCAGATCAGGACTTATTGGAGAAAATGAAAGAGAAAAACATTGAATATCTGGAAGAATCAATAGATAAGGTGATCACAGAAGACGATAAATTTAACGGTGTAAGGCTGGAAAACGGCAAAGAAATTACAGGGGAAAGAGGGTTTATCGCATTTGGCGGAAATGAGATAAAATCCGGCCTGGCAAAGCAGCTCGGTGCAGAGCGGCTTGAAAATAAGCATATCCTGACAGATCCGCGCTCGAAAATGACCAATGTCCAAAATGTTTGGGCAGCAGGCGATGTGGCGGCCCAATCGGAACAAGTAACCATTGCGATGGGGGAGGGTGCCCAGGCTGCGATCTGGATCCATAAGTCGCTACTGCAGGATAAAAATTAAGGAATTTAGGTTTTATCGTCGAAATAAAAGGGTATATAATGGTTTATTTCTTCACACTTTTCTCATATAATAGCCTATAAGCTTTAAATAGAGAAAGGTGTTTGCATTGAATAAAGAAAGCTTGGATCTAGTTGTTCATGAATTGCTGAAAAGATCGGGGAGTCAGGCGGACATTAAATTAGAGAAACATTTTCCGGGAAATCGTATAGCTGGCGGAAAATACAGCATGGGAACACATACAGTAACCCTTTATGCAGAAGAGATTAAGAACCAATGCCAGCAGCTGTTTGCTTCTGCTGATCGTTTTTTAGATTATTTTGCCGTTGTGTTTGCTCATGAGTTAGGCCATGCAGAAGATGCAGAGCTGAAGCAATTGGCCAGCCATCTTGATGCCTGCATAACAGAGCAGGAACGCTGGCTCACAGCATTGAAAATTGAGGAAAATGCCTGGGCATTTGCTGAAAAGCTTCTGCCTGACATGGATAAGGCGTTTATGCAGAACATTATATATCATTCATTAAAACCATACCGGGATCAGCTTCAAATGGAGCCTGCCTGACGATATTGGAAGCCGCAGCTGGGAGTGCTGCGGCTTCTTTGTTTTCGCAGATGAATGGGCTCAGTCCATTAAGAAAACATCTAGGAATAATAAGGTTAATAAGCATATTAATATAAAGTTATTACTATTGGTTACCAAATTAAATAGAGTTGGCATTCTTCAGCTAATAGGTGAAAGGATTGTGAATCCGGTTTGGATCATTCATTTCTTCGACAGAAGGGGCAGTTTAGTTGAAGATGAAAGGATTAAACGAGGTGAAATCGTGAAATATTCCTGTCCTTGTTGTGGTTTTAAAACATTAGATGAAGAACCCCCAGACACTTATAACATTTGTGAAATCTGTTTTTGGGAAGATGATGGATACCAATATAAATATCCAGATGATACGGGTGCCAATTATGTTTCCTTCAGAAAGGCACAACAAAATTTTATGAAATATGGGGCAAAAGGTGAAAGAAGTTTGAAATATGTTAGACCTCCAAATAATTATGATATAAAGGATCCTAATTGGAAACCATTATAACCCAACGATGTTATTGAGCTAACGGGTGCTTCGTTACAAGAAGGATTAAGGCACCTTTTTGGTGAATTCCTCATTAAACATAAGATGCAGATTAGGTGAAGAATGTTGTTTAACTTTTATTCTGCAATGGGGCCATATTGAGAGCTTTTTTGGTGACAAGAAAACGGAATGATGACGCAAGGAATAAATGTAATTTATACTTTGCTATGGGGGTATTTATGAAAACTCATTATTATTTAGGTTGGTTTAACAATTTTTTTCCAGAGAATCTGGGCAGTGTGTTACAGGCGGATATAACTAATAGAAAATCGCTTGCTATGATTAGCTCAAATCCATCTATTTATGAAGATAATGGTGCTACTGAACGCTCGTGGCTTGACCAGGCTGGCATTATGTTTGATGAATATCATTTAATTAATTATCACGTACAGAAGGAAGATGCCCAAACGATAATTCAAAATGCTTCAGTCATTTTCTTATTGGGGGGAAACACTCTTAAACAAAATGATTTTTTGATAGAATATGAATTATCGGAGTCGATTAAAAAAAGCAGCGGCGTGGTGATGGGAGCAAGTGCTGGTGCAATCAATATGTCTGCAAAATGGTTATGCTCGAAAAACTTGGGATATAAAGTTGAAATGAGCTCTGTTTACGACGGAATTGGTCTTGATAATTTTTCCATCCTTTCTCATTTTGATCTCGAAAATAACATTGCACTGGTTCAAAGCGAATTATCTCTCCTATCAGAAGAAATAAATATTTATGCTTCGAACAAAGATTGTGCTGTACGTGTAAAGGGAGACAGGGTCGACGTTTTAGGCAATGTTTTTTTAATTTCCAACTCAAAGATTCAGAAATTGGAAGAGACGCCCTGGTTGTAGTGAATAGCTTTGGCTTAAACTTAAGGATGCTTTAGTTAAATAAGTAACCTTCCAATAACAAAGAAAACCCGCTAATATGCGAGTTTTCTTTTTCTATAAATCCTAATTTAATTAGGGTATTGAAAAATTGAATTGTAAGCGTTACACTTACTGTAGTAGTATGCACATGCATTTAGCAGGCAGCTTTTTTTATGCAGCTTAATGCAAACGTTTGCGCACCAACAAAGATTATAGAAAAGAAATTTATATATAATGAGGGTGTTAACATGAAAAAGGTATGGTGGAAAGAAGCAGTTGGATATCAAATTTATCCCCGCAGTTTCCAGGATTCGAACGGAGATGGAATTGGCGATCTTCAGGGAATTATTCAGCGGCTGGATTATATTAAAGGGTTAGGCATTGATGTTATCTGGATTTGCCCAATGTACAAATCCCCTAATGATGATAATGGATACGATATTTCAGACTACCAGGATATCATGGAGGATTTCGGTTCGATGGAGGATTTCAATGGGCTGATGGATGAGGTCCATAAGCGCGATATGAAGCTGATTCTGGATCTTGTGCTGAACCATACAAGTGATGAGCATCCTTGGTTTATTGAGTCCCGTGAGTCCAAAGAGAGCCCGAAAAGAGACTGGTATATTTGGAGAGACGGAAAGAATGGCAAGGAGCCAAATAACTGGGAAAGTATTTTCGGCGGATCGGCATGGGAATACGATGAGAAGACCGAGCAGTATTACCTGCATGTCTTTTCCACCAAGCAGCCTGATTTGAACTGGGAAAATAAAGAGGTCCGCGAGGCATTATATGATACGGTGAACTGGTGGCTGGATAAGGGAATCGACGGCTTCCGGATTGATGCCATCAGCCATATCAAAAAGCGTGCCGGCCTGCCTGATATGCCGAACCCGAAGAAGAAAAAGTATGTTTCTTCCTTCGATATGCATATGAACCAGGAAGGCATTCACGAGTATTTAAAGGAATTTAAAGACCGCACCTATGCGAACTATGATGTGATGACAGTCGGCGAAGCAAACGGTGTTACTGTGGATGAAGCTGACCTTTGGGTCGGTGAAGAGCAGGGTAAAATGGATATGATTTTCCAATTTGAGCACCTTGGCCTTTGGGACGCAGAAACAAACCCTGAGGTGGATATTGTCGAGCTGAAAAAAGTTCTGACCCGCTGGCAGAAAGGCCTGGAAGCGGACGGATGGAACGCGTTATTCATCGAGAACCACGATAAGCCGCGTGTCGTTTCCACATGGGGTAATGATGAGGAATACTGGCAGCAAAGCGCAACAGCTATGGGGGCCATGTACTTCCTGATGCAGGGAACGCCGTTCATTTATCAGGGACAGGAAATCGGCATGACGAATGTCCAGTTCCCTTCCATTGATGATTATGATGACGTAGCAGTGAAGAACCTGTACCGCCTGAAGAAAGAGGAAGGCATGTCCCATCAGGACATCATGGACATCATCTGGGCTTCTTCCCGTGATAACAGCCGTACGCCAATGCAGTGGTCCTCTAAAGAAAATGCAGGATTCACAAAAGGCCAGCCTTGGATGAAGGTCAACCCGAATTATAAGGAGATCAATGTAGAGATCCAATCACAGGATGGGGACTCTATCCTTTCTTTCTATAAAAAAATGATCGGGTTGAAAAAAGAAAATGAAGTCTTCACATATGGCCAATATGATTTGCTTCTTGAAGACGATCAGCAAATCTATGCCTATACCCGTACATCTGATGATGACAAGGTAGTCGTGATTACAAACCTTTCAACAGAGGAAGCCTCTTTTGAAACAGATGATAAGCTTTCTTATGAGCAGCTTTTATTGAATAACTATCCAGTTGAAAAACATGGTGATATGGATTCATTTACACTTAAGCCATATGAAGCCCGGGTCTACCGATTGAAATAATTTCTATTAGCAGGATTCTCCTTTGGGGAATCCTGCTATTCTTTTGCCTGCGTCTTTTTGAAACCGGCCAAAAATGCTAAAATGAGGAAAATAACCAATGGAGGCGCAGGCAATGGCGAAGGGTAAAACAAATGCGATGCGTATGCTCGATGCTCAAAAGGTTGTGTATGAACTGATTACATATGAGAGCCAGGACGGGAAGATTGATGGTGTTTCGGTTGCGGAGAAAATTGGCAAAGATCCTAAAGCTGTCTATAAAACATTGGTCGCCCAGGGTGTCACAAAGCAGGTCTTCGTGTTCATCATTCCTGTAGCAGAAGAGCTCGATTTGAAAAAAGCCGCAAAAGCTGCCGGCGAAAAGAAAGTGGAAATGGTCCCGGTCAAAGATATCCAGAAGCTCACCGGCTACATCCGCGGCGGCTGCTCCCCGGTCGGAATGAAAAAGCAGTATCCTTCTTTCATCGACGCAAAGGCACAAGAGCTGGATCTGATCATAGTCAGCGGCGGCAAAATGGGCATGCAGATGGAGCTCAAGGTGGATGACCTGCAGAAGGCCATTGGGGCTGAACTGGCGGATTTAATCAAATAATTGAAGCAAGAGTGCTGAATCACCATGATTCAGCACTCTTTTTTTCATAGGCTTTCACCCATCCCGCTCCTTTTGCATACTGTAAGGTGAAAATGCATTTCGAAAGGAAGTGTAGGAGTGGCTGGGAAAATATTAAAATACTTCGCCGGCGGGAATACAGCCCGGGGATTCCACAATTTATTCGAATCAAACCTGGCAGGGCTTGATCGCCTGTATATTTTAAAAGGCGGACCGGGAACAGGCAAATCTTCCCTGATGAAAGCAATCGGAGCAGATCTGTCCGAAAAAGGCTATGACCTGGAATACATTTATTGCTCATCTGATAGTCAATCGCTCGATGGAGTCATCATTCCTTCTTTAAAAGCAGGCATTGTCGATGGAACAGCGCCGCATGTGATCGAACCGAAAGCACCAGGCGCGGTCGAAGAATATATCAATCTTGGCGAAGCCTGGGATTCAAGGGCACTGGCTGAATGTAAAGAAGAAATAACTGTACTGTCGGGCCAGATCAGCAATTCCTTTGCAACAGCCTATGAAACCTTTGCCGAAGCACTGAGGATTCATGATGAATGGGAAAAAATCTATATAGAAAATATGAATTTCCAGAAGGCAGATGAACTGACGAAAAAGCTGATTTCCACCTTCTATGGAAATATGAAACTAAATAAGACACCATGTGTAAAGCATCGTTATTTAGGGGCAGCCACTCCGATTGGAGCGGTGGATTTTGTGCCGAATCTTACGGAGGATATTCAAAAAAGATACTTCATAAAAGGGCGTCCGGGTTCCGGCAAGTCCACCATGCTGAAGAAGCTGGCAAAAGAAGCTGAAAGCCGGGGATTTGATATTGAAATCTATCATTGCGGGTTTGATCCGCACAGCCTGGATATGATCATTGTACGCGAGCTGGGCCTCGCTATCTTTGACAGCACGGCTCCGCATGAATATTATCCGAATCGTGATGGCGATGAAATCGTAGATATGTATGAAATAACGATCAACTCAGGCACAGATGAAATTTACGCTGAACAGCTAAAGGATATCAGCACCCGTTATAAAAATAAAATGACCGAAGCCATATCCTATCTGGCGAGGGCAAAAACCCAGCGGGACACGCTGGAAAAAATCTATGTCAACAGCATGGACTTTTCAGTGGTAGACCGGATCAAAGAGCAGGTCCGCTCTGAATTGCTGCTGATTGCAGAGAAAGTCTAAATCCCGAAAGGAGTATCAAAATGGATTATATGAACTATCCGTTTTATCCATATATGTATGAGCAAAATGAACATGGCCGTATTTTTCCGGGCGGGGGATCAGGAGGAGGCTTCGGCATCCCTGGTTTTCCAGGCGGAGGATCAGGAGGAGGCTTCAGCATTCCGGGATTTCCGCCGGGTGGAGGGTTCGGACCACCAGGACCGCCACCAGGTGGACCGGGCGGCGGATTTGGACCTCCGGGACCTCCACCGGGACCTCCGGGTGGCGGAGGAGGCCCTGGAGGACAGGATGGACCGCCATCGTCCCCGCCGCCAAACTTCACCCCTCAAATGCAGCAGGTCAGCACGTTCGCTGTTGATCCCGGTGCCATAAGGGGCTGCTTATTCCGCAATACCTTTATATGGCTGCAAAACGGAAACAGCTTCTGGTTCTATCCGACCTTTGTCGGCAGGACCTCTGTTGCCGGCTGGCGCTGGAGAAACTGGCGCTGGACGTATTACGGAACAGACTTGAGGAGAATTCGTTCTTTTCAATGCTTTTAACAATACAAAAGAGGTATCCCGCATAAGGATACCTCTTTTCGTATGTTAAAAAAGAAGATGTGCAGCCAGCACGATCACCGGCAGTGTAATCAGCGTTCGCTGTATAAAGATAATAACAAGATCCCAGAAGGATACAGGTATCTTAGAGCCAAGCAGAAGTCCGCCGACCTCTGACATATAAATCAGCTGGGTAACAGATACTGCAGCGACAATAAAGCGGGTCATCTCGCTTTCAATGCTTGCCCCGATCACGGATGGCAGGAACATATCGGCGAAACCGACCACAAGTGTTTCAGAAGCTGCTTTTGCTTCCGGCACCTGCATCAATTCAAGCAATGGAATGAACGGCATTCCCAGATACGTGAAAACCGGTGTGTATTCGGCAACGATCAGAGCCAATGTTCCCAAAGCCATGACAATTGGGGCAACACCCATCCACATATCCAGAATGTTTTTGGCGCCATCCTGGAAGAAGGCTTTCAGGCTTTGATTGGTGCGCGCTTTATCTAAAGCCTGCTTAAGCCCCCAGCTGAAAGAAGTGTGTCCTTCAGGAATGCTCTCATCAAGCTCCGCTTCCTGCCCGTTATAATACGTATCAGGCTTTTTGGCCAGAGGCCAGATTCTCGGGCTGATGATGGCGCAGATGAAACCTGCCGCTGTGATGGTCAGATAAAAAGGCACAAACATATGGCCAAGATTCACCTGTGAAATCACCACAAGGCTGAAGGTAATGGATACGACAGAAAAGGTCGTGCCGATAATGGCGGCTTCCCTTTTCGTATAATAGCCTTCTTCATACTGCTTGCTGGTCAAAAGAACACCAATGGTGCCATCGCCAAGCCAGGAAGCTACACAGTCAATGGATGACCTTCCAGGCAGCCTGAATACTGGACGCATGATTTTCGTTAAAAGCGCGCCAAAGAATTCAAGCAATCCGAAATTCAATAGCAAAGGCAGGAAAAGCCCTGCAAATAAAAAGACCGAGAACAGGATCGGCAGAAGGTCATTTAAGAGCAGTCCTCCTGTGTTTTCAGACCAGATCTGTTCAGGCCCCATTTGAAATAGGGTGATAACAGCAAAAACAGCGCCGATAAATCTCGCTGCAGCCCAGATGTAGGGAACATCAAATAAGTTCCTGAAAAAAGGGCTGTTCTCAATAAAAGCAGGCTTGGCGAGCTTTGCCAGCAATGTACCCAAGAATGTTATGACAATAATAAAGGTCATAATTTCAGGAAGATAGTCTGTAAGCAGGTTTTGGATCCATCCTGAAAAAATGGCTATGGGAATCGTAATATCTCCCTGATATTTGATCGGAACCATGAATAAGCTGATTCCAATTAAGGACGGGATGAGAAATTTTATCAGATCGGAAGAAGAATGCTTCTTTCTGGATGCATCAATCAATATCATTCACCTTTTTCTTATATTTATAAACCACATGTTATTTTAATTCATTGCCCTTGAAAATGCCAACCCTTTCTCTTAAATTCCACCGTTTTCCTTCTTTTTAAACTTCTTATTTTTTGGCTCCCATATTATGTTAAAATATGAAATAATCAAAAAAATCAAAAAGCAGGTGTGCGGATGTTCAGGTTTCGGTTATATTGGACCTTCACGAAGAAAGCTTTTCTTCGCTCGGCCGTTTATCGGTTTGATGTATGGTCACGGCTCGGCTCAAACCTTATTTTTCTGCTGATGTGGGGTTCGATATGGACTGCTTTATATGCCGGAAGGGAAGAAGCAGGCGGTGTCAGCTTTGAGTCCATGCTGACGTATATAGTCGTCAGCCAATTTTTAACGGGAGTAAATGGGGCGGGCACTCCGCTGTGGGAAATCCAGGAGAAGGTCCGGACAGGTGATATTTCCCTGGAATTAATGAGGCCGTTTGATGTGCCGCTCCGCTACCTTTTTGCCGACTTTGGCAGTGTGGCCTTTTACATACTAACAGCGCTGCTCCCTTTATACACCGTCATGTTCATTTTTATGGATTTGACATTGCCTTCAGGATGGGTGACTTGGGCGTTATTTATCGTATCTGCTTTTATTGGATTCCTGATCCGTTATTGCATTGAAATGTCCTTCGGTCTGCTTTCCTTTTTCCTCGTTGAAACGGGCGGCATTGTCGATGTCTTTTACTTCGCGATGTCCCTTCTGTCCGGATCCGTCATCCCGCTGTGGTTTTTCCCGGGCTGGCTGGAAACGATGGCGCTTTACCTGCCGTTTCAGGGAATCTATTACATACCAAATGCGATTTTTATAGGCGAAATTTCTGGTACGGAGATTCTGCTTTCCCTGGGTGTCCAATTATTCTGGGCTGCAGCCAGTTATCTGCTGTTAAGGTTTGTCTGGAATCGAGCATCCCAAAAAGTAGTGGTGCAGGGGGGATAGAGTGTGAGTGTTGTAAAATATTTCGATTTGTATTTCAAGCTCATCTCCGCAGGGGTGAGAGCACAGCTGCAGTACCGGTTTGCTTTTGTCATGAGGATTGTGGGCCTCATTACATCCTATACAGGCACCGCTCTCACGATGTGGATCATGCTTTATCAGTTTCAGGAACTCGGCTCTTGGACGTTTTACGAGATGCTGTTTCTATTTGCAGTCGCTGTTTTATCCTGGGGTTTCTGCATCATTCTCTTTTTCCATTTCAGGGGATTGGACACCTACATTTTAAACGGCACGTTTGACCGCTTCCTAGTCAGGCCGATCAATCCTTTTTTTCATTTCATGGCAATGAAATTTGATGTCGCCTCTTTTGGGCAGTTCATCTTCAGTATCGGTATTTTTATTTTGGTCAGCTTTAAGCTGCAGCTGGATTGGACAATCGGGAAAAGCTTGTTTCTGCTGTTGTCTGTGGTTGGGGGCATCCTTATCCAGGGCGGACTGCTCGTCATGATTTCTGCCCTCGCATTCTGGACGACGAAATCGGAGCAATTTTACTGGGTGGCCATGTTTCCTGCCCGAAATCTGACCAATTATCCTTTGGTCATTTATCCGAAAGCCGTCCAATGGTTTACAGCCTTTGTCATTCCATTCGGCTTTGTGAACTATTTTCCTGCGGCCGTCCTCCTTGAAAAAGGAACACCCTTTTTCCCGGAGAATATCGGGTATTATTCGCCGCTTGTCGGCATCGTCTTTTTTTCCATCGCTTATTGGATCTGGATGCTGGGTTTAAAGCGATATAAAAGTACAGGTTCATAGGAGGGCTGGAAATGCCGATTATAGAGGTTGAACATCTAATGAAGGACTTTATGATTGCCAAGCGGGAGACAGGCTTCCTTGGCGCTGTGAAGAGCCTTGTCAAAAGAGAACATATTAAAAAAGAAGCCGTGAAGGACATCAGCTTTTCGATCAATGAAGGGGAAATGGTCGGTTATATCGGGCCGAATGGCGCCGGAAAGTCCACCACCATCAAAATGCTGACGGGCATTCTGGTTCCAACCTCCGGAAGTGTGAAGGTGAACGGCATCATTCCCTATGAAAACAGACAGGAAAATGCCAAGAATATCGGAGTGGTTTTCGGCCAGAGAACACAGCTCTGGTGGGATCTTCCTACTATAGAATCGTTTGAACTGCTGAAGGAAATCTATCAGGTGCCGGATAAGCGGTATAAGGAAAATATGGATACTTTCACCGAGATATTGGGGCTGGATGAATTCCTGAACACGCCGGTCCGCCAGCTTTCCTTAGGGCAAAGGATGAGGGCTGATATTGCCGCTTCCCTGCTGCATGATCCGCCCATCCTGTTTCTGGATGAGCCGACCATTGGCCTGGATGTCGTCGCAAAGGAAAAGATGAGGACTTTTATAAAAGAGATTAATAAGGAGCGCAGCATCACCGTCATTTTAACCACCCATGATATGGAGGATATCGAAAAGCTCTGTGAACGGATGGTCCTCATCGACCATGGGCAGAAGGTGTATGACGGGGAGATCGCTGTGGTAAAAGAACGCTTTGGAAAAACAAGGACCCTTATCGTTGACCTGGAGGAATCATCACGCAGCCTGAAGCTTAAGGGCGGTGAGGTGTTTAAAGAAGAGGCAAGCCGCTTCTGGATCCGGTTTAACCGGGATGAAGTGTCAGCTTCGGACTTGATTGCGCAAATTACCGACACACATAATATCAAGGATCTGACAGTGGAAGAGCCAGCAATCGAATCGATCATCAGCCGTATTTATCAGGAGGGCTATCAGGACCTGCCGGAGACCGTAAAAGTGTAAAAAATAGGCTTGGTCAATATATCAATATTTTCTGAAAAAACGATATACTATATAGAGGTGATCAAAATGATTCTATATTTGCTGGGCTTTTGTGCAGTATTGCTGGGAACAGGAATGTTTGTGGACTGGTGGCATAAAAAGCATGGAATGGACGATTTTTACCCTGAGGAAAATGAAAAGCATGTATCTGAGTCAGAGAGAGCCTACATGGAGTCCTATATGCATAACATGAAAAATGATCATCATAATGGAATATAAGCCTCCCGATGAGGCTGCTGCTCATAATAGAAGAGCATGGCGGGTGCCATGCTCTTTTCCTTTTAGAAAATTAAGAAGCCCATTGAAATAATCACGCCGCTGACCAGAAGAGTCAGCACGCAGAATCCCATGATGTCTTTCGCTTTTAACCCCGCAATGGCGAGTGCCGGCAGCGCCCAGAAAGGCTGGATTAAGTTGGTCCAGGCATCACCCCATGCAACCGCCATGGCCGTTTTGGGGATGGAAGCTCCCATTGATTGAGCCGCTTCAAGCATAATCGGAGCCTGAACAGCCCACTGTCCTCCCCCTGAAGGAACGAAGAAGTTCACAAGTCCCGCACTTAAAAACGTGAAGAAATGGAACGTGTAATCATTTGAAATGCTGACAAACGCTTCGGACATCACCGCAGCCAGCCCTGAAGCAGTCATCATGCCCATGATTCCGGCATAAAACGGGAACTGAATAATGATGCCGCTGGCTCCTTTTACCGCATTCAGAACGGCTTCGAGGAACTGTTTAGGCGTTCCGTGGAAAAGAATGCCCAGGAACAGAAACAGGAAGTTCACGATATCAAGATTGAGATTAAAACCTTTTGAAGCGAAATAATAAAATAAGAACACAAGCCCAAGAATCCCGGCAAGCAGGGAAATGATGCGGCTGTTTTCCAGACGTTCAGCAGGTGTCATCGCTTCTTTTTCAAGTGCAGCTGCCTGAATGTCTTCTTGCAGAAGAGCAGGATCGACCACAATGGTTTCCTCTTTTGATGGCATCATAAAGCGGTTTACAAAAGGTAAAACCAACAATAGGGCGATAACAATAAAGATGTTAAAGCCTGCGAAAATCGTCTGGTCAGTAGAAATGACGCCAATCATATCTTCAGAGAAGTGACCCTTCGTCGCAATCGTCAATGGGATTGACCCGGAAATCCCCCCATGCCAGACAACGAATCCTCCGTAAGCGCTTGCAATTAACAGGCGATAATCCACATTTTTCACCTTTTTAGCAAGCTCTTTTGCAAACAGGGCACCGATTACAAGGCCGAAACCCCAGTTAATTAAGCTTGCAACCATCGACACGAATGACACAATCAGGATGGCCTGGCCGGGTGATTTGGCTAAGGATGCCAGGGCGCCTAACCCCTTTTTAAAAATATTGCTGCTGGCTAATACATGTCCTGTGACTAAAACCAGCACCATCTGCATGGAAAAAGTCAAAAGGCCCCAAAACCCATTTCCCCAATGCTGAACCATCTGATAAGGCCCATTATCTGTAAAAATCAAGCCTAATCCAAAAACCGCAAAAGTTAGGATAATGACAAATAAAAATGGATCCGGCAAGTACCGCTGCATAATGCGGTTAAAGAATGATACCAGTACCCTCATGCTGCAACCCCCTAAAAAATATATTTCTTGAACCTAGTATATTTTCTGTAAAATTCAATTTATTCCTTCTTTTCTGAAATAAAACTTGCCTAAAATACACTTGCCATTTAAATTTGGAGAATAAAAAGTGAAAAGGGGATTGGGATATGGACGTCAAAATAGTGAAAGCCTCAATCGAGGATCGGGACATTGTAAGGAACATGTATGCGTTCTATCTGCATGATTTAACAAAATACACAGATGCCTTGCATGTAAACGATGAAGGCACCTTTGAATTTGATGCATTTTCATTAATCTGGGACAAGGAAGGCATTGAACCTTATCTTATTAAGGCTGATGGCAAACTGGCAGGGTTCCTGCTGCTTCTGAGGGCCCCTTTTTTAACAAAAGCAGACTACTGCATCAATGACTTTTTCCTGTACAACTCGTTCCGGGGGAGAAAAGTGGGGCAGGCAGCTGTGGGACTGCTTTTTAGTGACTATAAGGGTACGTGGTATATCGAGCAATTAAAACGAAATGAGCCTGCCGTCCGCTTTTGGGAAAAGGTGTTTCGGGATTATCAGCTTGAGGTTCAGGAAATTTTGAGGGTTGAAGATGGAGAAGAGGTAGTGGGGCAGTTTTTGAAGGTGGAATAGATCGAATCCCTGGAACGACGTTGGACACAGGAAGCAGAAAAGCTGGAGTTAGAGTCAGAACCCGAGTCAACTTCGGACACAAAAAGAGAAAATAAGCGGTTTAGAGTCAGAACCTGGATCAACTTCGGACACAAAAAGAGAAAATAAGCGGTTTAGAGTCAGAACCCGAGTCAACTTCGGACACAAAAAGTGAAAATAAGCGGTTTAGAGTCAGAACCCGGATCAACTTCGGACACAAAAAGAGAAAATAAGCGGTTTAGAGTCAGAACCCGAGTCAACTTCGGACACAAAAAGCGAAAATCGGCGCTCCAGTGGCAGAACCCGAATCAACTTCGGACACAAAAAGAGAAAAAGAGCGGCTTAGAGTCAGAACCCGGATCAACTTCGGACACAGGAAGCAGAAAAGCTGGAGTTAGAGTCAGAACCCGGATCAACTTCGGACACAAAAAGAGAAAAAGAGCGGCTTAGAGTCAGAACCCGGATCAACTTTGGACACAAAAAGCGAAAATGGGCGCTCCAGAGTCAGAACCCGGATCAACTTCGGACACAAAAAGCGATAATCGGCGCTCTAGAGTCAGAACCCGATTAAGTCCATATAATTGTGTAAAAAGAAAGAGTCATTTTATTCACTCTTGGCAACACTGTTTTCTACCACAGAA
>NZ_JBQCMZ010000037.1:0-25673 GCF_051964675.1 Cytobacillus sp. SAFR-174
TTCAGCTAATGGTTCGCATATCCCAACGCCCATAGCGGACTTTCACCGCCAAGTTAATGAACATGCCTGGCACACAACAAAACAAAAAGAGCCCTTTAAGGCTCTTTTTACTGAACTGATTATCCTTCAAGAATTTCAACTTTCTCCATAACATCGCCGTTTCTCATTGCTTTAACTGCTTCCATCCCGGAAGTAACTTTTCCGAAAACAGTGTGAACACCGTTTAGGTGAGGCTGTGGCTCATGAACGATAAAGAACTGGCTTCCGCCTGTATCGCGGCCCGCGTGAGCCATAGAAAGAGATCCTTCTACATGCTTATGAGGGTTTCCTTCTGTTTCACACTTGATTGTGTACCCTGGACCACCAGTCCCTGTTCCATTCGGGCACCCTCCCTGACTTACAAACCCAGGAATTACACGATGGAAATTCAAGCCATTATAAAATCCTTCATTAACAAGTTTTTTGAAATTTTCAACTGTCCCTGGTGCTGCTTCAGGATAAAGTTCAAATTCAACCTTTTCCCCGTTTTTCATTAATATGTATCCTTTTTCTGCCATACTAATCATCTCCTTATGTAAAAATCAAATTAATAATACCATTAATCTCATCAGGAATAAAATCAAAAGACGTTTTTTCCCTGATTGAACATATAAAACAAAGGGTAAAGTTAAGATAGATTAAAAAGCAGAGATGTCTTATTGGAGGTTTTAGAATGAAAAAATGGGCTTTTGTCTCGGATTTTGACGGAACAATTTCGAAAAGAGACTTTTATTTAATAATGATGGATAAATATTTTCCGGAGGGGCGCAAGCTGATGCCCAAATGGAAGGCTGGAGAGATAAAGGATATTGATTTTTTGAATAAAGTCTTCACATCGATTAATCAGGATGAAGAACAAATTATCAGCGATATTCTTTCCATTGAAATAGATGAATATGTACCAGATTTTATTGTAAAGATTCAGCAGAATGGCGGAGATTTTTATATTTTAAGTGCAGGCACAGACTATTATATCCGCCACATCTTAAAAAAGTATGGTATTAGAGATGTTAAGGTTTTTTCAAATGAAGGATATTACCATGAGAAGAATGTCCATATGAATATTGATAAAAATCATCAGCATTATCATGAACAATATGGCATTGATAAATCAAAGGTGATTCAGGACCTGCAGAAGGAATATGAAACTGTGTTTTTTATGGGGGACAGTGAACCGGATTCCCACCCGGCAGAGCATGCTGATATCACTTTTGCCAAAAATGGGCTTCAGGACCTTCTTCGGGAAAAGGGCATAAGGTTTGTTCCAGTAAAAGAATTTACAGAGGTGGAAGAGTATTTAACTGAAGAAGGCATTTTGTCTAAATCCTAGAGTAAGCTCCCGGGAAAGCAGCTGGCTTTACCCGGGATTTTTCTATGTACGTTAACCAAATAACTCCAAAAATAATATTAAGATAAATATAATCATTGCATAAAATGATAGATGCAGAAATACAGTTGTTAATCTAAATTTGATTTCTTCCACATTTAATGACTGTTGTCTTCGAGTCCTTGCCCTCACTGCCGCAACACCATCCCTGCACATAATAATTTGATCATCTGATCATCGTCAATGAATTATTATTCTTCATGAAACATGCGCTTCCCTTCAAAAAATTAAAACTGAATTTCCTGGGGAAGCGCATAACATGACAGAAATTTAGGTTATTCTTCTTTTTTTTCAAGATATTGATCAATCTTATTATCGAGAAATCCAAGGCTTTTCATAGCCCGCTCAAAATCAAGTTCACGATAGTGATGGGCTCCACCGGGTTCTTCATCTTTTTCATCTGCCAGTTTGACCAGGGATTGCAGCGGTGTTCTGACCACTTCGCCTCCAGGCAGAAATGAATCCGTGTGAAAAAGGATGGCCAAGGCAATTTCTTTTGCTTTTATCGGGTTTTCGCCAAGTCTGATCAGGAGTTTATGTGCCCGCTCTGCACCCTTAATGGCATGAATGTCGTTCTGCCTGTATAGGTCGTAATCCCATTTTCCATTTTTGTACCAGGTATAATGGCCAATGTCATGCATAAAGCCAGCTTTGGCTGCTGAATCAACATCTTCTCCCATTTCTTTGGCAATCTGGAATGCGTGATAGGCGACAGCAATAGCATGAGCGATGCCGGAGCGTGTAATATATTTTTGTGCGATCCGATGCTGATAGATATCGGTCAGTTTAACATCCCTCATGTAATTCTCCTCCAGGTTAATAATTAAAATTTCTTATTGAGATTTTTTTGCTTATTCATTACTTCATATGATTTTTCAATAATATCTGTTAACACATCGCCCTTATAAATCCTGCCGAGTTTCGTGTTTTCCTGATAATAATCAACAATTTCATCAAGCTTATTTGAAGTTTCTTTTGATATGCGGACATTTAGCTGAATACGGGTTTCTCCACTCATTGTAATCCTCCTGGCTATTAATATCTAACAGCTAGCAACTTGATAGCGAATGCTGTCGTTTTGTTAGTGGGTGCTATAAATATTTAGATTACACTGTTTTCCTGAATTATTCCAGTATAAAGTTTTCTGAGAGAAAAAAGAGAACAGCTATGTAAGCCATTCTCTATTTAACGCTTATTCAATTGCTGAATTGATCCCATTTGTCCTTCAGGAATCTGCCGAAATCCTCAACCTCCTGCTTTCCTTCTCTCAATTTTTCCTTCCAGATTGGAAGATCCTCTCTCAGTTTGCCTTCGAATTTTTCAGCCTGTTCTTTAATGGTTTGACCAATTTCTTCTGTTAATTCCTTTTTCTCGAGCTTTTCATTTACCGATTTAGTAGCAAATTCGCCTTCCTGCATGTGTGGCAGGCTTGACTCCATTATCGATCTGAAAACAGGGACTGCTGTCTCGGAACTGCTTTTTGACAGATAATGTTCCTTGTCAGTCTGATCATACCCGAGCCAGACAGCGCCAACCAAATTCGGTGTGTAGCCTACAAACCATTGATCCTTTGTTCCGTTAATGTCTTTATATGGGAGCTGTGTAGAACCCGTTTTTCCGGCGATTTGAACTCCTTCTATCTTCGTAGCGCTCCCTGTGCCGGTTTCAACTACATTTAAAAGCATGGAAGTCATCTGGTTAGATACGGTTTTCGTCGTAACTTTAACTGTTTTTTTGTCACGCTCCGCAATGATGCTTCCGGTCGGGCCCACGATTTTCGTAATTAGATGGGCATCGTGGCGCTTGCCGCCATTAGGGAAAGCCGCATATGCTTCGGCCAGCTTTAAAGGTGAAATTCCCTTCCTCATCCCGCCTAAGGCAATACCGAGATATTCATCTTCTTTTTCGAGCGGGATGCCGAACCGCTCCAGAGCATCCAGTCCTTTATCCAGTCCTATTTCATTAAGCAGCCATACGGCTGGGACATTGATCGAGTCTTCCACAGCTTTATACATGGACACTTCGCCTGCGTATTGTCCTGAAGCGTTAGCCGGTGTGTAATCTCCGTATGTTACGGGTTCATCCTTCAGCATCGATGTTGGTGAGTATCCCTCTTCAAGTGCAGGTGTGTAAACGGCTAAAGGCTTAAGTGTTGATCCTGGCTGAGCTTTGATGTGTGTGGCTCTGTTGAATCCTCTGAAAACATGTTCCCCTCTGCCGCCGACCAGCCCTCTGACGCCCCCTGTCGCGGGATCAAGAAGGACAGCACCGCTCTGAACGATTTCTCCATTCATGCCAGCCGGGAAAATTGAGTCCTTTTGATAAACATTTTCCAGGCTTGATTGCAGATTTTGATCCATTTCTGTGTAGATTTTATACCCTCTGGTAAATATCTCTTCCTGTGTTAATCCGTACGTATTAATTGCTTCATCAAGGACGGCATCAACATAGTAAGGGTATTTCCTTTCCTTCTTGCTTCGGGTTCCTTCCTGTAAGTGAATCTTTTCATTTACAGCGTTCTCATACTCTTCTGCTGAAATCATCTTGTGCTCCTTCATCTTACCAAGGACAACATTCCTTCTTTTGATTGCACGTTCGTAATGATTGTATGGATCGAGAGCAGAAGGCGATTGAAGCAAGCCTGCAAGCAATGCACTTTCGCTGATGCTCAATTGCTTTGGTGTTTTGCTGAAATACTTATTGGATGCCTGTTCGATTCCCCATGAGCCGCTTCCGAAGTAAACCTGATTTAAATACATTTGCAGGATTTCATCTTTTTTATAATTTTTTTCGATTTCAACTGCCAGGAACAGTTCTTCAGCTTTTCTCTTGTAAGTCTGTTCAGGTGAAAGTAAAGCATTTTTGGCGAGCTGCTGGGTAATGGTACTTCCTCCGCCGGTTATGCCTCCTGCAAATAAGTTGCCAAAGAAGGCTCTGGCAATCCCTTTTATATCAAAGCCGTTATGCTTATAAAAGCGTTCATCTTCAATCGCGATAACGGCATTGCCCACATGTTCAGGCAATTCTTCAATATTTGCTCCCTCTGCTCTGTTTTCCGCAAGACTAGCAGCAGTATCACCGTCTTTATCGTAAATAACAGTTGACTGCCTTAATCCCTCTTTTAAAGTCTCTACATTAGCTGTAGCTGCCAGAAACGCAAAAAAGAGAATGTTTAAAAGTAATATAGTTAGTGATAGAAGCAGCAGAATTTGTGTCAGGTGCTTTTTACGCCAAAATCCTGCAAAAGCTTCTTTGAATCGCTGAAATTTTTCCATGGTGACTCCTTCTTTATTTCTTTAAGTTTCCTTATTATTTCCCCTTATTATATATTAAACGAACAAACTGTATAAAAAGTTTCATGTTCAAAAATAGGGACTGTCCATAAAAAGCTTGTTTTCTTTTTGAAATAATGCTATATTGATTAAGCGATGAGCTAATTGCATAAGACGACAGACACGCTCGTTTGAGCAATGCACTATGTGGAGTGCAGTCGTGTCGCCGCAATACGTAGAAAAAGACGCCTCTCTGGGGCGTCTTTTTTATTTGATTAAAGTTGTAAGATATGAGCCTGCTGCAGCTGATTGGAGCCGGGCTGCTACATAGGGCGGCAAGGCGTTCTTATGGGTCTCCGCCGGCATGCCAAGCCACAAAATATGTCTGTCAATTAAGAGGAACGGGAACGGGAGGCATATTGCCGATATCTCATCAGGAGAAATGAAAGGGACAGCATGCTCTGCAAGCAAGATCAGCTTCGTTTTTGGTGGCCTTTTGGAAAGTGCCTGCCCCCACTCTTTTCCCAATCCCTCTCCATTTGGCAGCGAAATAATAATTTCCTTCTTCGCTTTAGAAATATCCTCAAACACTTTCTCCAATTTTTTTGCATGCATCCATTGAAGGCGCGGATGCTGATTTTTAATCCACCTGCCAATTTGATCAGGATGAATGGCCTGTCCATTGTGCGCTTGATGATCTGCCAGCTTCCGCCATGTTTTATTTCGGAATACTTTGCTTTGAATAAATTGCATATCGCAAATTTGAATGAACTTCCCCTTGGTTCTTGTTATGGCAACATTCAAAAGCCTTTCGCTATCTTTCCCAATCAGCAGCATTCCAGCTCTGTCATGGGGAGCGGCATCGGCAGAGTCAAAAATCATGACATCCCGTTCACTTCCCTGAAAACGGTGAACAGTCGCAGCAATAATATCAGAGGAAGTTCTTTCTTCTTCATATATTTCGCAGAGAAGCTGTTCCATTAATAATGCCTGTGCGCGGTAAGGAGTAACATATCCTATCGACCGGCTTCCTCCTATGTAAGCTTCATGTATCAGCTGAAATCCAAGCGATAGATTCCAAAGATTGATTCTTGAATTTGAGCTGCCATCTTTAATGCCATATTCACCTGATCCATTGGTATTGATCAGGATTGACGCATTGCCGGGAAAAGGTGTGCAGGCTGCAATAGGCGCTCTGGCGGCCAATACATCGGGGTGGTCACCTACGAGTGAATGATAAATATGTTTATTGGAAAAAGCGGAAATGTCCGGGTGCATACGGCGCTGTTCTTTTAACAGAAATAGGTGCGGATGCAAGTGTCCATCCTTGACTGCATCAGACACGCCTGAGTGGTGAAAGATATCCTCTCTCAGCCATTTTTCCGACAGCTTATGTTTTGAGGCAGCAATAGGCGGAAGCTGTTTAAAATCCCCGCAGACGATTACCCTTTTTCCAAGCGAAGCTGCAAAGGCAGCCTGTGGAACATAAGCCATGCTGGCTTCATCGATGATGACCAAATCAAAATTTTTCTCATAAATTGCCGGGTCACTTGCTGCTTTTGCAAGTGTTGTTCCAATAATAGAAGCGTTTTTTACAAACTCTATTTCTTTTTGCCTGATTTTTTCAATTACTCCGGACAGCTTCTTTTCAATTTCAATTAGCTGATCGGAATCTCTTTGGCTGAACGATCGTGATAAATCCTGTTTAAGCAGGCGTCGGTCCTCCATTAGAGCCGCTTTTTGCTCGGAGAGATTAGAGTGCTGCTTGTTTAAAAGAAACTCGGCTGTCAATGAAGGATGATTGATCAATGCCGGACCGATTTGTGACCCGTAACGAAGCAGATCACCATCAGCAATTGTTCTTTTGCCTGATGCAAAGGCTGAAATCTCTGCCATTAGGACATCTATTGCTTGATTGGAATGGGCCAGAATGAGAACATTTTGCCCTTTAAAATATTTATTGGCGGCCACACGTGCTAGTGTGTAGGTTTTTCCCGTGCCTGGCGGTCCCCAGACATATGTGACTGGATTATATTTGGAACGCAATATAAGTTCATGGGTACTGCTCTTTACTTTATCAGCAGGGTGCATGGGAGACATGGAAGGATCCATCAATTTTTTTATTCTGGCCCTCTTTCTTTTGCTGTCTTTTATGTCCTCTAAGCGCTGAAAAAGCTGATCCAATAGTTCCCATGGGTCATGAAGCAAATAGGCCTCCGATAAATCGCTGCCAATATCCTCTTTTAATGCCAAAATGACATTATTTCCTTCCGCAGAAAGGATTCTTCCTTCCACCCTCTTACTTCCCCAGTCTATTTTTATGGAAGATCCAGTTGGAATTTTAATGGCTGAAGGGGTATCGAAAAAATACGTATAGGCATCTGATTTTGAAAGAATCCGCCCATTTAGAATTAACCAGCGGGAGCTTCCGTATTTTTTTAAGTGTAAGATCTCAGCCTGGATGGCTTTTTGCCAATCCCTTATAAGCACAAGTGTTGATGTCATTTTTTATCGTCCTTTGTTCACTAAGATAGTCAATTAAACTAATATATCATTTACCTGCCAATACGCAAAAGAAAAGATGAAAACTGAAAGATTGCTGATATCTCAGGTTAATTCTCCCGAAGTATGAGATAATGTATAAATAACACTTAATTGAATTAACGAAAGAGGGATCAGTGTGAAGCGCAGAAATAAATTTGAACAAAATGATGTTGTGATTCTGGTTGATACAGGAGAAAAAGTGACAATCAACAAAACTTGCTATGTGGCTAAAATGAAGAAATACACGTATACAATTAAAGAAAATCCGAAAATGTTTTATTTCGAAGAAGAAATGAAGGAAATACTTTAAGAATTGACTATAGAATAGTAAAATTTTTATCCGCAAAGGCCCAGTTCTGCGGAAAACGCAAGCTCAATTGCCAGTATGTCATCCCTAACAGATTATACTGGTCAATTAACTTATATTTTTCAGTAATGCTGCGGATATCTTCAAACCAGACCACATGCTCTTCTGCTCCATTCCAGTATTTGAACCATGGGGATGCTGCATACCCATCAAATTGAATAATCGCTCCTCTCTGTAATGCTAAATTTTGAATGGCTTGCATGGATAATGAGCGGGTTCGATTATCCGCTGTTCTCCAGTCATAGCCATATAACGGCAAGGCGATTTGCAGTTTTTTCGGATCAATCTGGGTGGTTGAATATTTAATAACCTCCTCGACCCACCATAGTGGAGCGACGGGATTGGGAGGACCTGTGGGATAACCGTAATCCATGGTCATGACTGCAACAATATCTGCTTCCTCTCCAATGGCTTTATAATCATATGCCCCTATTATCCGGTTTGCTGGGATATCTTCAGTCTTAGCATGTACATTAACATGAAGAACTTTAGGCCCTAAGGCGTTTTTTAATTCTTTAATGAATGAATTGAAATCCTGGCGCCTTTGCGGCGGGATAAACTCAAAATCCAGACTGATGCCTCCATACCCTTTTTGGCTGACAAAATTCATTAGGCTTAAGATTAAGTTCCTTCTATAAACTGGCCATTCAAGTACCCCTCCAATTAATTCAGCATTAAAATCCCCTTCTGCAAGGTTTCGGATCATAAGTAGCGA
Organism: Cytobacillus sp. SAFR-174; assembly: GCF_051964675.1. Lineage (NCBI taxonomy): Bacteria > Bacillati > Bacillota > Bacilli > Caryophanales > Bacillaceae > Cytobacillus > Cytobacillus sp. SAFR-174. Next base: position 8,325 of record NZ_JBQCMZ010000037.1, read on the forward strand.
AATGACATTCAAACGCTTGCTTTCTGCCAATATGGCTGTATCGTCAAGCTCTATATAGGCATACCCTTCCTTTGTCAGCGAGTAGGAGGAAATGGCAATGTAGGTTAAATGCCTTGCAGTTTCCCTGAAAGCGGGCAACAATGTTTCAGGAGAATACGGGACTATGAAACCTAACGTACTCATAACTAGTTTACGTGCTGATGGGATGTTTAATTTCTGGCCGATATAGAGCCTACCCGGGATGATCCCCGGATTTGCTGACAAAATGGCACTAATTGATGTCTGGAAACGCTGGGAAATGGTCCATAGTGTGTCTCCCTGCTTTACTGTATAAGCTCTGATAACAGGTCCATCTTCCGGAATATATAGAGCTAAACCAGGGATAATGCCAGGTCCATTTTCAAGCCCATTTGCCGTTATTATGCTCATGATCGGAATATTAAACTTTTGTGAAATGCTCCAAAGACTATCGCCTGCCTGAACGATGTGAATTCCCATAAAGCACCTCTTTTCACTTGCTTTTAAGTTAGTTTATGGGTGTGGCAAGCCTGAATAGTACAATAAGGCATTATTAGAGCGCTTTCTATAATACTGGAGATTGTTTCGGTGCTGCTGAATGATTGGACGGGGTGTTTTTGATTCTTGCAAAGCGCATTACTCTCAAAAAAACAAGTGGCTGCAAGAATTCTTGATAGCCACTTGTTGATGCTTCTATATATTACAGATAATCTGCTTCATGCCCGCCCAATGAATCCATATGGCTTGCAATCATAGCAATGATCGTGCTTGCCTCTTCTTTACTGAAGATAAAGTGATCTTCATCCTTGATCATTTCCTCGTCATCTGTCCATATGCGATTAACCCTGCGCAGGACGCCATCACCTGTTTCCTGGACCACTCCAAACTGATAGGATACCTCCACTTCATCTTCCTTGAAAAAGGCGGTCACTTCAGGAGTTTCCCACTCTACATCTACTTCTTCAAAGATATCTCCTTCGCCGCCGAAGTCATATTCATCGGCGATAATATAATCTTCGTCTTCTGCTGCATAAATTTCTTCATTATCTTCAAAGTGGAATTCATCATCATCTGCCCCATTCATGTAGTCATGAAGGCTTTCGTGGACGGTATCGATGATGTCTTCAATATCAAAAAGCATTGTTTTAGATGTATGGCCAAGTTCGAAGTCAAAGTCTTCTACATAGAATTCTTCATTATGCGGATCAAAGAAAAGTGTGCAAAAGTACTCTCGGTCATTATCACCGGTTTCAATGAAAAATTCCATTCTGGGATGCTTGGCACCCCGGTCAACCGACATATGGCCAATCTGATCATATTTGCTGCAAATGGATTCAAGATGGTCCTGCAATTCACCGCTTACCCTGTCAAACCATTCTAGTGACATACTGCATCCCTTCCTCTCAAGGTTTTTCTCAAACCTATTGTTCCCACTTGCCATTTTTTCAAGTATGGGATAATTAGCCAAAAGGATTGGCCGCGTGATGTCACAAAAAAAGGCACCCAATACAAGTCGGGTGCCTGAATATAAAAATTAAACCTGCAGTCCGTAGTTACGGCAAAGGGCTGCCAAACCACCTGAGAATCCGCTGCCAATGGCATTGAATTTCCAGTCGTTTCCATGACGGTATAACTCACAGAAAACTACGGCTGTTTCGATCGAAAAATCTTCTCCAAGATCAAAGCGAAGCAGCTCCTGATTATTGGATTCATCCACTAATCTTACGAATGCATTGGAAACCTGGCCGAAATTCTGCTGCCTTAATTCTGCATCATGAATCGTAACCGTTATGCCAATGCGATGTACGTGTGAAGGTATTTTTGTAAAATCAACAACAAGCTGCTCATCATCACCGTCCCCTTCACCTGTCCGGTTGTCTCCAGTGTGAATAACTGCACCGCTTGGATGCTGAAGATTATTGTAGAAAATAAAATCATGATCATTTGCACATTTACTGTTTTCATCAGCCAGAAATGCAGATGCGTCAAGGTCAAAATCATGTCCGCCGCTATATCTGTTTGTGTCCCAGCCCAGGCCGATTATGGCTTTAGTCAGACCGGGATTCGTTTTAGTCAGATCAATTCTTTGACCTTTTGATAATTGAATACCCAAGATAATCACTCCTTCATAACACAAATCCGTTCTTCACGACAGATCACCTGAAATATTTCCAAAAGAGAAAGCCAGGTAAAGCGCTGCTGCTCTGCCTGGCAAAAATAGAACTTACCCTACCTGCAAACCGAAGTCGGTTGCAATGCGCGCAAGTCCGCCCTGGTAGCCTGAACCGACAGCAGAGAATTTCCATTCTCCATTGTGACGGTATAATTCACCTACAACAATGGCAGTTTCAATAGAGAAATCTTCGCCCAGATCGTAGCGGATTAATTCTTCATTTGTTTCTTCATTGACGATTCGTACAAATGCATTGGAAACCTGACCAAAGTTTTGGCCGCGCCCTTCGCCATCATGAATGGTAATAACGAAAGAAATCTTCTCAATGGTGGCAGGAACAGCGCTAAGATTAACTTTGACTTGCTCGTCATCGCCATCTCCCTCACCTGTTCTGTTATCTCCTGTATGTACAACTGAGCCATTGCCGCCTTCAAGCTGGTTGTAGAAAATAAAATCTTTATCTGATGCACATTTGCCATTGGCATCTAATAAGAAAACACTGGCATCAAGGTCAAAATCCAAGCCGCCATCATATTTATTCGTATCCCAGCCAAGTCCCACTATTACATTAGACAATCCGGGATTTGTTTTTGTTAAATCAATTTTTTGTCCTTTCGATAAAGAAATACCCACGTTCATCCATCCTTTCAGAGTTCAAAAAATTTTTAACAGCATCGCTGAAATACGCAGCTGTCAACTATGTACACCTTTAGTGTAAACGTTTCAAAAGAAATCGTAAACCGATTTGCTATTGAGCCGGGAAAAAAGTTCTATAATATCTCAACTGTTTGATGGATAATTCTGTTCCTTCCTTTTTTACACGTTATTCTTTATAATATCTTGTTGGGCAGCTGGGTACAGAAAGGATGATCGCGCATGGCTGAGCTAAAGCAGCTGATTTTCTTTGATTTTGAAATGCTATGCAGCAAAAGTGGCATGCTGTTTGAAGATATGGAGGCCATTCGTCTTGGTGCGGTAAAAGTGGATGTTGAATCAGGCAAGGTAACTGGATTTGACAGGTTCATCCGTCCGCAGCAGAACTCACCATTAAGTACTTTCTGCAAAGAATTGACTGGGATATCTGACTCTGATATAGAGAAAGCGGATGACTTTCCTCAAGTGTTTAAGGATTTTCTCTTTTGGGTCGGCGGAGTTAAAAAAGCCAGATTCTTCTCCTGGTCGTCCAGTGATATCCTAAGACTGAAAGCTGATGCATTGAGGCATAATCTTCCCCAGGCTACAATTGAAAAAATCACTAAAAGATATATTGATTTTCAGGCTGTTTTTACAAAAAGAGTTTCCCGTACGGCAGCATCTGTTGAAAATGCTTTGTCCTTCTATGAACTTTCTTTTATCGGCGAACCCCATCATCCCATGTATGACTCTTATAATACACTGCGGATATATCAGTCATTTGAAGAGCATTTGGTAAAGACCGATCTAATTATGGTGCAGCAATTTATCTTTCAGGAAGCTGAACTCCCTCCTGTTGAAAGAATCAGTCAGGAAATAAAGTATGTATTTCAAAAAGACCTCGTGGAATTCTACTTCAATTTGAATGATGCCTTTCGTATGAAAGATGCCTGGAAATTAATTAAAAAAACAAAAAAGCTTGTTGAGAAATATGAGAATATCCTGCTGAGCCGTTCAGGCATTTTTGATGAAGAACTGATTTCCGGTGTTGAAGAATTAATCACGTTTTATCAGGAACTTCAATCAGCTTACAAAGAGCATTGTTCTTATACATCCAAAATTATGATTCTGCATGAACAAATGGTTGAACCGCTGCAGAAAATATGCGTTTAACACAGAGGTGACATGACAGTTGCCTCTTTTTCATGTGTTTTTGCAGTCGTTTAGCTTGGTATTCTTAAGATTTTCAGAGATAATAACTATACTAATAATGGGGAGATGATACGTTTGGATAGAATGCAGATGGCAGAAGATCTGTCGTTTTCAAGAATCGTCCATGGACTTTGGAGACTGGCTGACTGGAAATTCTCAGATGAAGAGTTAAATACCTTAATAGAACAGTGTCTTGAGCTTGGCATAACGACATTTGATCACGCTGATATTTATGGAAGCTATACATGTGAAAGCCTGTTTGGAAGGGCTCTGGGGAAAAAGCCGGGGCTTCGTGAAAGAATGGAAATTGTTACGAAATGCGGGATTGTCCTCGAGTCACCAAACCGGCCTGAGCATAAAACACATCATTACAATACTGGAAAAAAACATATTATTGCTTCTGTTGAGAAATCATTGCAAAATCTGAACACAGATTACATAGATACCCTTCTCATTCATCGTCCTGATCCATTTATGGATCCTGAAGAAGTTGCTGATGCATTTTCAGCATTAAAATCCGCCGGCAAGGTTAGGCATTTTGGGGTTTCGAATTTTAAAAGCCATCAGTTCACGATGCTTCAGTCATACCTTGATATGGACCTGATTACCAATCAAATTGAGCTGTCTGCCTATCACCTGGAGAATTTTGAGGATGGCACATTAGATCTGTGCATGGAAAAAAGAATTGCTCCGATGGCCTGGTCCCCCTTGGCCCGCGGGAAAATCTTCAGCGGTACAGATGAAAAATCGGGGCGCCTTAGAACTGCATTACTTAAAGTCGCAGAAGAAATCGGGGCAGATGATATTGATGAGGTTTTATTTGCATGGCTTTTAAATCATCCTGCCAGAATCATGCCAATCGCCGGTTCCGGCAAGATCGAAAGAATTGAACGTGCTGTCCGTGCATTATCTTATAAACTTAACCGGGATCAGTGGTTTGAGATTTATCAAACTTCACTGGGACATGATGTTCCTTAATATAAAAACAGCCCAAGTTATTAAATGGGCTGTTTTCTTTTACATATTATTGGAAAACGCTTTTGAAAGCAGGAGGAGATAGTTCCATCTCTTCAAAAACTTTCGTCATGGAATTGATATATTCCTCTTTGAATGGCTCTGCCTCAGCCATATCTTCAGATCCTGCTTTTACAAGCTCGGCTTTCTTAGCATAGTATTGAGACAGGCTATCAACTGCAGCTTCAATATCCTTGGTATAATCTTTTAATTCCTCTGGTACAGACACGGCTTTCGCATCCTTATCGAATGCTGCAGCTGCTTCAGCCGGATCCTGACCTTCAGCAGTTAAGCTGGCATCTGTGTTGCGGATTACTTTTGTCACTTCTCCCTGATAGTTCAGCAGAGCTGAGCGTATTTCTTTGGATTCATCAGCAGACTCTGCCGTTTCAGCTGCCGCCTCTTCCTTTTCTTCCCCTTTAGAAGCTTCTTCGTTTGAGCATGCTCCCAGCATTAGTGTCAGTGCAGCTGCTGAAAGCAAGAAAGATAATTTCTTCATCCTTTTGTCCTCTCCTTCTTTTTGTTCAGAGGTAGTGTTGGCTGACTCCCTATGTAGTCAGATTGATGACATTCCTGCCAATTAACTGACAATTAATAATTTACCTATTTTTTGAATTTTTTGCAACATTTTTATTGCGATTTTCGAAATTTTTTATAAATAGATTTAGTAAGTATGCTTAACATAAAAATGTTTAGGCTTTTATAGGACAGTGCCCATCCCTCACAAAAAGATCTGGCATAGGCTATAAAAAAGGTAAAAACTGAGGAGTGTTCCTATGGCACAAAAGGATGTTAACCCTAAGCTCTATATAAGCCAATCAGACACTGTTTCCAATCAGGGTACTTACCGTCTCAACTTTCTCCAGGAAGTAATAAAAGAGCAGCAGACTGTTAATACCCGCTTGTCTGAGACTTATGAAGATATGAAGATACAACTTGAGGATTCGTTTATTGATATGACGAAGCTTGTTAAAAGTGCTGCCGGCAAACAAAGTAATCATATTGGGCATTTGACAGCTAAGATTGAAAAGCAGGATGCTTTTTTGGCGGGTTTTCTGGAAATGATGCTTGAGCGTGAAAAAGAGAATAATTTATTGAATAAAAGGCTGGCTGTCCTGGAGGGAATGAATAAGGAGATTCTGGAGACTCTTGAAAATGAAGAACCGGTAAACCAGAAAATACTTGAACAAGTATCCTGTCAGGAAGCGGCAACACAGGCGCTTTCCCGTAAATTTGATAAATTCGAGGCATTTTCTGAAGAGGCCGTAACAAATTTTAAAGCACAGGAAGAAATGAAAGCAGAAATAAGCAAAAAGCTTGATGTCCAGGAAGTATTCCATAATACAGTAATGGAGCGTTTAGATCAGCAGTTCTCGTCATTTTCGGAGGAAGCTGAGAAAAAGTTTAAGACGCAGGAGCAATTGAAAGAAGAATTAAGCAATAAGCTTCATGAACAGGAACTGGCCAGCAAGTCGATAATGGAACGTTTACATCGCCAGGAGGCGATCACTGAAAAGATCAGCAGGCAATTGGATCATTTAAAGTCAATCGTTTATGAGCGTGCCTCCCACCTTACTGAACGCTTCGAAAAAAGCATAAAACAGCTGGCAAAACCAGTCCACAGTTTTTTTGTCAGTCAGGAGGAAAAAGCAAAGGAAAGCAGGAATAAAGAGTAAAAGAAAGAAGGCACCTGAAAATAGGAGCCTTCTTTTCTAGTATTAATCCAGAATCGTAACTTTAACTGTTTTTCTGCCATAATTGATGGCATCTTCCTGAGATGGCATAAAAATATCAATCTTATTGCCTTGAATGGCTCCGCCAGTGTCTCCGGCGATAGCATCTCCATATCCTTCAACATGGACTTTAGTGCCCAGCGGAATCACATTAGGATCTACTGAGATTACTTTTTGATCAGGATTTTCTTTTAGATTGATTCCTGTTGCAGTAATTCCAGAGCATCCTTCACAATTAGCCGTGTAGGCTGTCGCTTCCATATTCAGCACTTTTTGAGGTGCTTCATCATTTGCAGTTTCCGCCGGTTTTTCTGCAGCAGGCTCGGCAGCTGGTTTGGATTCCGCAGCAGGCTTGGCAGGCTCAGATGCAGGCTTCGATTCAGCAGCAGGCTGTGCTGGTTCCGGATTAGACTCTGCCTCTGGCTTTGCTTCTGGAGCCGGCTGGGATTTTTCAGCTGGCTGCGTTTGTTTTACTGCCGGCTGTTCAGACTTTTGCTCTGAAGGTGCAGTTTCTGCAGGCTGTTCGGACTTTGCCGGAGCAGCCTTTACTGGAGCAGATACAGCATTAACAGCTTTGGCATCAGGATATAGAATTAATTCATCGTCCGGACGAATTAAATCAGAGCTCAAGCTGTTCCATTCTTTGATTGCCTCAGATGTGACATTATGCTCTCTTGCTATATCCCATAAAGTATCGCCTTTTGATACTATGTATTTCTTTTCAGGGTATACATTAAGTACATCATCTGGATGGATGACATGAGAAGACAGCCCGTTCCATTCTTTAATCATGTCAACTGGTGTATTATATGACTGGGAAAAATCCCATAAAGTATCGCCTTTTTTTACGGTTACTTCTTCTGCTTGTACATTCGCACCTGCTGTTCCGGTAATTGCGGCAGCTGCTACAAAAGTTAAAATTGACTTTTTCATATGTTAAAACCTCCCGTATAGCTCGTTTTTAGCTAACGGGGATAATAATAACATGAATTCTTTACTAAAAAAGAACAAACAGATAATAATCCAGTTACGGATATAACAGCCTCATAACAAACATATTTCAAAGTCAGAAGAGTATTTAAACCGAAAGTGTGACTTTCCCTGTTATCATGGGATTCTATCCAATGTTATTATAATTTATCCATTTATTAGAATAGCTATTTTTAAACAGGGCAGGAATTAATTTCTATTGAAAAAGCCAATCCGTATAGGATTGACTAGGCAGATCTCGCAGGCAAAACAATATTGAATGTCGTACCTTTATTTAATTCACTCTCGATAAATACTTTTCCATTATGGCTTTCAATAATTTTAAAGCTGACCATCAAGCCTAAGCCATTCCCGTTTTTCTTGGTTGTAAAAAATGGTTCTCCGATATTTTTCAGTTTTTCCTGAGGTATTCCTACTCCGGTATCCTGTATCGCTATCTGCACCTGGTTATTTATGATAGCTGCTCTGACTGTAATATATCCTCCATCAGGCATTGCTTCAATTCCATTTTTGATAAAATTGAGGAAAACTTGTTTAAGGCGGTTTTCGTCACATTCAATCTGGATGATATCCCCTTCATATTCGAAACGAATTTTCACGTCCCGTTTCCTGGCTTCGAATTCCAAAAAAGAGATGACATTCTTGATAATAGGTATGATATCTCTTTCTTCCAGTTCTGCGGCTTTCGGCTTAGCAAGAACCATAAAATCTTCTACTATATTATTTACCCGGTCAATTTCATCTAAAATGATGCTTAAGAATTCCTGTCTCTCTTCATTCGTTTCATCCAGCTGCAGGAACTCTGTATATCCTTTCATTGTTGTCAGCGGATTGCGGATTTCATGGGCAACCCCTGCAGCAAGCTGGCCCACTGCTGCCAGTTTATCCTGCCGATGCAGCACTTCTTCTGTTTTTTTCCTCTCGGTGATATCGTTTCTTATGGCTAAGTATTGATAAGGTTTTCCGTTCGCATTCATGAACGGCACGATTGTTGTATGGACCCAGTAATAAGACCCATCCTTAGCTTTATTTCTTATTTCCCCTTTCCATACTTCGCCAGAGCCAATTGTTTTCCATAAGTTCTTAAAAAATTCTTTTGAATGCAGATTTGAATTTAATAACGAATGATTTTGCCCTATCAGTTCTTCCCTGCTGTACTGGGAAATTTCACAAAACCTCTCATTTACATTGGTTATGATCCCTTTTTCATCAGTGAACGCAATAATGGAAGACTGATCAAGAGCAAATTTAATATCGTTAACCTCTTTCAGGGAATTTTTGAGATTGGCTTCAGCTGTTTTTAAGGCAGATATATCTGTCCGGATAGAAACATATTGATACGGTTTATTCTTTTTGTTAAGGAAGGGTACAATTGTTGTCTCAACCCAATAGAAGCTTCCGTCCTTTGTTTTATTGCGGATCTCCCCCTTCCATATTTCCCCTGACCCAATCGTCTTCCATAGTTGGCGGAAAAACTCGGGCGGATGATATCCTGAATTTAAAATATGATGATTTTTGCCCAGCAGTTCATATTCTTCATATTTGGAAATCTCAACAAATTTGTCATTCACATACGTGATAATCCCCTTAGGATCAGTAATAGCCACAATAGATGATTCATCAAGTGCAGCCTGAACATCGTGTAAATGTGAGTCGCTTTCTTCCAGCCGCTTTCTGATAAGGATACTGGACGTGATGAGGCCGATTAGAATTACAATTCCCACAAAGATTAATATAGGATTAAAAGATTCGATTATCTGAGTCATTGCAGGCTTTTAGCCCCCTCATTTTTACTTATTCAATATGATTGTAATGGAATCATTAGTACCATGGAAGAGGCTGGCGGAAAATAAAGTCTGAAGCTGATTAAATTGGCAAGCTTAAGAGCAGATTTAAGCCCTTTTTATGCCTGACAAAATAATAAATTAAATTTTTAAAAAAATTAATCAAAACACTTCACATTAAAATAAGTTTAGTATATACTGTACTACAACAGAATGAAACAAAATAAACTGTATTATAAAAAGGAGGAAATAGTAATGATTAAAAGTCCGGTTGAATTCTTCAGAACGCTTCCCAAAAAGGTATGTCCCGAGTGTGGCCAAACAGTAAAGGAACAGGCTGAATCATACTTAATGGAATGTGATCGCTGTCTGTCAAAGAAAATGGAATAGCACAATCAGCGGAAGGCTTCCTGGTCCTTCCGCTTTTTACTATTGCAGTACAATATGAAATTATTTGAAAAGTCTATAAATATATGGACTCTTCCTGTATAATTGTTCCATAATCTCTTTATTTAGAGAATCGAAATAGGAGGGAACGATATATGGTTCAAACAGCAATAACCAGGTTGAAGCGTCATGAGGTACCGAAAGAGCGCACATGGAAAGTGGAGGATTTATTTGCATTGGAGGAAGATTGGCATAAAGAGATAAGGAGTATTGAAGAGGATCTTGCCGTATTTGAGCAATACAAAGGAAAACTCCATGAAGATCCGCAAACTTTGCTTGGCTGCCTATCCGCTCAGGAAAAGCTTTCTATCCGTCTTGTCCAGGCCGGCACTTATGCCAGCTTGCGCCAGTCTGAAGATGGCACAAATCCTGACAATCAGGCAAATTCATCACGAATAGCCTCTTTAAGAGCAAAAGCCGCCTCCACTCTATCGTTTATTGATTCTGAATTATTATCTCTGCCAGATGGTTCAATTGAAAAATACATAAATGAAGAAAGCGGCTTGGAACCGTTCAGAAAAGGGCTGACCGAACTGCTGGTAACAAAGAGGCACAGGCTTTCTCCGGAAACGGAAGAAGCGCTGGCTGCAATGGGAGAAGTATTTGGTGCTCCCTATAATATCTATCAGGCTGCAAAACTTGCAGACATGCCATTTGCCTCATTTAATGATAGTAAAGGAAACGAATTGCCAAATTCTTTTGCTCTTTACGAGGATCGCTATGAATTTTCGCCTGATACCACAATCAGAAGGAATGCCTATTCATCGTTTACAGATTCATTGGAAAACTACAAGAATACATTTGCTTCTGCATATTCTGCTGAGGTGAAAAAGCAGGTAACTCTTTCAAGGCTGAGAAAATACAGCTCAGTCACACAAATGCTGCTTGATTCCCAGCATGTAACAGAGGAAATGTATACCAATCAGCTGGACATAATCCAAAAAGAGCTTGCTCCCCATATGCGCAGATATGCTCAGCTGAAGAAAAAAGTCCTTGGATTGGATAAAATGCTTTTTTGTGACCTAAAGGCTCCATTAGATCCGGAGTTTAATCCGGAAACAACATATGAAAAAGCATCCGAAGTCATACTGGAAGCTCTCAAGGTGATGGGCCCGGAATATACGGATATTATGAAGAAAGGCCTGTCAGACCGGTGGGTTGATTTAGCTGATAATGTTGGTAAATCCACAGGCGCTTTTTGTGCAAGTCCGTACGGTTCCCATCCATTTATCCTGATTACATGGACAGACACGATGCGCGGTGCTTTTGTTCTCGCTCATGAGCTTGGACATGCGGGTCATTTTTATTTGGCCAATAAATATCAGCGTATCATGAATACCCGCCCTTCAACTTATTTTGTCGAAGCACCCTCTACACTAAACGAAATGCTGCTTGGCCAGCATTTATTGGCAGGTACTGAAGATAAAAGAATGAAGCGCTGGGTTATTCTTCAGATGCTTGGAACGTATTATCATAACTTTGTCACACATCTTCTCGAAGGAGAGTACCAGCGCAGAGTATACCGTCTGGCTGAACAGGGTGTTCCGTTAACGGCGAAAACCCTCTCAGCTCAAAAATTAGACACACTTGCTGAATTCTGGGGAGATTCGGTTGAACTGGATGATAAGGCCGCTTTAACCTGGATGAGACAGCCTCACTATTACATGGGACTTTACCCATATACCTATTCAGCCGGTTTAACTGCTTCCACTGCTATGGCACAAAGCATCCAGGAGGAAGGCCAGCCTGCTGTCGACCGCTGGCTTGATGTCCTTAAAGCCGGGGGAACAAAAAAACCGCTTGAACTGCTTAAGAGTGCCGGCATTGATATGTCTAAGCCGGATCCGATCCGCAAAGCAGTAAGATATGTTGGAACATTGGTGGACGAATTGGAAAACAGCTATGTGTAACAAGAACCCCCTCCGATTTAGGGAGGGGGATTCTTGTGTTTCCTCTGATTGTTTAAAGTGTTCCGACAGTCCTATTAAGCGGTTTTAAGCTAATCGTTTTCTCTATAAAAACAAAGCTGTCATACCTTAGAGAGATTTTAGTGGGAACATAATTACCATACTGTTCATATTCAGGATTATATACAACTCCGATGGCCCGGTGTCCAATAGTATCTGTGAATAGATCTCTGTTTTCATCGGTGAACAGCAATACTTTATCTCCGGGTCCAGCCATTTGAAGGGCATCCTCCCAGCTTCCCGCCTGTGCGGGAGGCACCTCCATAACCTGCATTTCACTCCCCCATTGTTCGGCGGCTATAACGGTACCTGAGTATGTGCCAAAACCTAATGCTAAAACTTGATCTTCTCCATATTTTTCACGGAGGATTTGCCCAACATTCACAAGTCCCTCTTCTTTCATATCGGTTGCTCTTGCATCCCCAATATGTGTGTTGTGTTCCCAAACGATAACCTTTGCATCTTTCCCGTAAAATTCCGATACTTCCTCCAGTGCACTTACCATGTGATGGTCCCTGATATTCCAATCATCAGGACCGCCTTTTACCATCGCCCGATAATAGTTTTCTGCATTCAGGGCAACAAGGCTGTTTATCAAAAGGTTCAGTGATTCCTCTTCAAAGTTACTGGTTTCCTCCCACTTGTTTTTTATTTTCAGCAAAAGGTCGGCAACCTCCTTTTCGCAGGCGTCTCCATGAAATTCAGCAGCCACTGCATAATTTTCCGGCTTCCGGTGATATGGCTCAAAGCAGGAAAAAGCTTTTTTAGCAGCTTCCAGCTCGACTGCTCCCTTTGATTCCAGAAGTTTTATTATTTCATCCATAGACTCCCATAAGCTATATATGTCGATGCCATAGAAACCCGCCATTTGGCTTTGCTCTTCAATGTGCTGATTATAATGATGAATCCAGGTAATCAGCTGTTTTATTTCCTCATTCGCCCACATCCATGTCGGCCACCGGTTAAAATCCTTCAGTGCTTCAAGGGGGTTCATAGGCGCATACCCTTTAACATACCTGTTAACTGTAAAGCAGGAAGGCCAGTCCCCTTCCACAGCGATACAACTGAACCCTTTCTGTTCAATCAGCTCTTTAGATATTTCCGCTCTTATTGAATAAAATTCTGATGTTCCATGTGAAGCTTCTCCCAATAAAACGAATTTCGCTTTCCTGGCAGCTACAATAATGCGGTCAAGCCAAAATGGATCGCTGAGAGAGCCTGATTCCGATTGAATAGCTGTAATCAGCCTTTTAGTTGCATTCATTTTTATCACCTCAATTTAGCCTTATAGCTAACTTGCCCATTTGAATTAGGATTATATGGCTGAATATTAGATCACTGCGGAGAGAAAACTTTAAAGAAAGCTGCTCGAATTTATATCAGAAGGGGTTAGTGAATCATGAAAGAAATGGATGAAAAATACCTGACATCCGCACCGAAAGAAAAGATGGTTACTATTGAAAATGACGGCAAATTTCCGAATCTAAAAAATGCGGTCGGGGATTCTGTTGATGAACATGAACAACTGGAAACGGCAAATGCTATTCTAGGCGCAAAAGAAATCGGCCAGCAAAATGAAAATCTTTAATGAATTGGGGGTGGGAATAACATGGAAACAATAGATCCTAAAACAGTAAAAACAGGAGATGAGGTATATGTCATTTACCATAATCCTCATACTCCCAGTGTAGCAAACGTAAGGCCAGCCGAAATTGTTCCGCATCCAAAAGATCCTAATGCAGTTGCCCTCTTTCTTAATGAGTCCTTCCATTTAATAGAAGAAGACGATGCCCTGTTCTCTTCTGAAAAGGATGCTGAAGAGGCTTTTCAGGAGTTATATGGAGATTACTGAAGTCAAATAAAGAAAGACTGTTATGTTAGAAACAACAGTCTTTCTCTATATGCTGATTATAGTATTTCCGGCAATTCCCTCATTTCGGCAGTTGTTTCATCACCGCATAATGGACATTTTAAATCTGAAGAGGCAAAATCTTTTCTCATCCAGCCATTGCAGCTGTTACAGGAATACACCTCTGTGTCGAGCATTACAACCTCTGGCTTATCATCTTGGCCTTTTTTATTGAAAAAAATTGGAAACGCCCCCTTTTTTTCTTAGTATGGCCAAGAAACGGGAAAATTATTGAATATGTTAAAAACAATATTTGAAGAGGAGGAAATTTAATGGCCCGCCAACAGAAGAAGAAAAACATTACAATAGCAGGAACAGATATTGATGAGGTAAAAAGGCTGAATAGCCAATCCGGATTATCCTATAACGAAGTAAAAAGAATGCTGGCAGAAAATTATTTAAAGAAATGAAGTTTTCATTAGGTTAGATCATGAAAAAGGCTGTCCGCTTGTTTATCATGATGTAACCCTTGTTAAAGGCCAAAAATAGGCATGCTTTTGCGGAGTATAGTGTAAAATTGGCTCGTTCGTAAAGTACTTGTCAGGTAAAAATGATGCCATTGTATTTTCATATATCAAACACGAAGCTTCATGCAGCTGCCATTTTGTATGATGGATATCCCCGCGAAAAACCTCTTCACCTTTTGTTACCCATAGGCAATATCTCTCAGTCAGCCATTCATCAAGTGACCCTGCCTTTGAGTTAAAAGGGCTTGATGCTACCTTATATTGGGCTTTGAATTGTCCGCTCCTTTTATTTTCATTATTTCGCCTGCTTTCATAATTAATGAATCCTTCTGCCTTATCAACTTTCATATTGGCATTCATATAGGGAAGGAAATAAAGCATTCTGGCTCCTGTGACCGCTAAAATATTGTCGGCATCAAGGCTGAAAAAATACACACCTTTCTTTCCCCCAAACTCTACATAAGTTCTTACATTCAGTTCATTCATTGTTTTCATCATTGGTATTGGCGGCAAGCCGCGGACTCTCATTCTGCTGATCCAGAAAGGTACTATTCCAATCCAGGCTTCGCCCTTAAATGTATCCAGAGTTAACTGAGAAGGAATATGCTTCTCCATTATTTCTGCCGGTACCGGCCAATGAGCAAACAGTACATCATTCCATATTTGCTCCATCACCCACGGTCTATCAGGCAGCGGAAAAGGTCTGTGCCCTGTTATCTCAAGTGCATTCTCCATCCTCCTGCCCCCTTCTTTAATATTAGTAAGAATATTCCTCGAATTTGCGGTTCTAAACCATTGCCTTACTTAAAGCATTTCAGTCTTATACACAAAAAGATCGCCACGTCCTGGCAAAATGCACTCGGAAATGACGATCATAGTGTTGTGTTTATTTTCCCTTAACGGCTTTCATCATACCCTTTACGCGGTATGGAAATATCCACCCCAACAACATCCTCAATAACCGCATCCGCCTGGCCTTCCATATAGGCATCACTTACCTGCTCATGAGTTGTTGCGAGACCTGAGGAAAGCTGATCATTTCTATTATAATCCTCAGCCTCATAATATCTGCCAGCAATATTCGTGCCATTATTATTGTCTTTTTTATTCATATAGAATCCCTCCTTCTAAAATGAGAACTATCCTTATTTTGGACATTAAACCGATTATCATACGATTCAAATCAAACTCTATGCGAGAAAACAAAAAATCTGCCCTTATAAAGGCAGATTTTAAGCAGCTTTGAATGTTCAGTTATCCACTAAGTTTACCAGCCAACGTAAGCAGCACCAACAATGATTAGAAGTATAAACAGGACAACGATTAAAGCAAATCCGCCGCCATATCCTGCGCCTGCACCCATTCTAACACCTCCTGACGTCTAGTGACAGTGTATGAACAAGATGTTTGTCCCGAATGGGCAGATGTAACAGAGGAAAAAAATTTATATCGAAAAATCGCCGAAAATGTGAACAAAAATAGGAGATTAATCATCCATTTTCATTTGGTAAGAAAAAAACTCTTTACTGCAAACGGATTCATGTTAAAATGGACATGTAATCAAGTTAGATGTCTGACGTCTACTCACGAACCTCTTTAAACAGAGGTCTATATTTTTGACGTTTCGTAAAAACGTTTTCATCATTCTAAATTCAACAAATGAGGTGTCAACATGAGTTTTATCTGGGGTATATTTGGAATTGTGACCGTATTGGGAATAGCTTTCCTTCTTTCATCCAATCGTAAAGCGATCAATTTACGCACAATTCTTGGCGGTCTAGCCATTCAGTTTGCCTTTGCCTTTGCCGTACTTAAATGGGATCTTGGGAAAAAGGCACTGGAAAAATTAACTTTCGCAGTAAATGACATTGTAAGTTACGCCAATGAAGGAGTTAATTTCCTCTTTGGAGGATTATTTCAGGAAGGTTCAGGTGTTGGATTTGTATTTGCATTCCAGGTCTTAACAGTTGTTATCTTCTTCTCTTCCCTAATCTCTGTTCTATATTATACAGGGATCATGCAATTTATTATTAAAGTGATTGGCGGAGGCCTTTCTAAGCTGCTTGGAACCAGCAAGGCAGAATCGATTTCTGCTGCTGCCAATATTTTTGTCGGACAGACAGAGGCACCTCTTATCGTGCGCCCATTCATCAGCAAAATGACAAAGTCGGAATTATTCGCTGTCATGACCGGCGGTTTGGCTTCCGTGGCAGGTTCAGTTCTGATTGGTTATTCACTGCTTGGTGTTCCACTGGAATACCTGCTTGCAGCAAGCTTTATGGCAGCACCTGCAGGTCTTATTATGGCTAAAATGATGATGCCTGAAACTGAAAAATCAGAAACAACTGATGATATTAACATTGAAAAAGATACACAATCTGTCAATATTGTAGATGCTGCGGCCCGGGGAGCGAGCGATGGTTTAATGCTTGCCTTGAACATCGGTGCCATGCTTCTTGCTTTCATTGCTTTAGTTGCTTTAATCAATGGAATCATCGGTTTTGCAGGCGGACTTTTCGGGCTTGAAAACTTAACACTTGAAATGATTCTTGGCTTTATTTTTGCCCCAATTGCTTTTGCAGTGGGAGTCCCTTGGGCTGAAGCTGTACAGGCTGGCGGCTATATCGGCCAAAAGCTTGTGCTGAATGAATTCGTTGCTTACTCAGCCTTTGCTCCTGAAATCAGCAGCCTGTCTCCTAAGACTGTTGCAGTAGTAAGCTTCGCGCTTTGCGGCTTTGCAAACATTTCTTCTATGGCCATCCTTCTTGGCGGCCTCGGCAACCTGGCTCCTGACCGCAGAAATGATATTGCCAAGCTTGGCATCCGTGCAGTAATAGCTGGAGCTCTTGCCTCTCTGCTAAGTGCAGCAATTGCAGGAATGTTAATTTAATAGTCTGATAGCATACTGGATAACCGGTATGCTATTTTTTGTGTGCCAGGCATGTTCATTAACTTGGCGGTGAAAGTCCGCTATGGGCGTTGGGATATGCGAACCATTAGCT
>NZ_JBQCMZ010000038.1:0-23803 GCF_051964675.1 Cytobacillus sp. SAFR-174
TTCGAACCGCCGTATACCGAACGGTACGTACGGTGGTGTGAGAGGTCGGGGGTTAATCACCCCCTCCTACTCGATTGGAATTTTTGGCTGAGACTGTGCGGCATGGAGGTGAAATATGGACTATGCAAATAGAATTGGGGAACTTGCAAATAGGCTGGGGGATTCTGCAAATAGGCATGGAGAACTTGCAAATAGAAGGGGGATTCTGCAAATAGGCCGATGGAACTTGCAAATAGAAGCGGTTCCCGCAAAAAGGCCGATGAAACTTGCAAATAGAACCGGGATCCTGCAAATAGGCTGGGAGAACTTGCAAATAGAACCGGATCCCGCAAATAGGCCGGAGGAACTTGCAAATAGAAAGGTGAAACTTGCAAATAGAACCGGGATCCTGCAAATAGGCTGGGAGAACTTGCAAATAGAACCAGATCCCGCAAATAAGCCGGAGGAACTTGCAAATAGAACCGAAATCCTGCAAATAGACAAGTAAAACTTGCAAATAGAACCGAAATCCCGCAAATAGACAAGTAAAACTTGCAAATAGAACCGGATCCCGCAAATAGTTAGGGGAACTTGCAAATAGTTAGGGGATTCTGCAAATAGGAAGAGGAAACTTGCAAATAGAGTGGGGATTCTGCAAATAGGAAGAGGGAACTTGCAAATAGAAAGGTGAAACTTGCAAATAGAACCGGATCCCGCAAATAGGCTGGGAGAACTTGCAAATAGAACCGGATTCCCTTCAAATAGAAACAAACTCCTGCACCCGGCAAGCACATTTCTGCAAAAAGAAACCCGAATAACAAGTTCCAAGCACAAAAAAAGGGCCGCCCGGTCAGTCCGGGCGGCAATAAATTGGAGAATTGGATGATGTTCGTAAAGTGACGAACTTCCGAAAGTATTAAATACTTATGAACTAATTAAAACATATTACCTAAAAGTCTGGATTCCTGCTGAATGCCGGTTATTTTAATAGAATATAGCTTTTACTAGGTTATAGAAGCATTTATAATAATAATATAATAATTGGAATAATTTTTGGAGAGTGGAAACTTTGGATTTTTCTGTTATAGGAGACAAGATAAAAGAACTGCGCAGAATACAAAGAATTACTCAAAAGGAACTGGCAGAGGACATTTGCACGCAGGCGCAAATCAGTAAGCTGGAGAATGGGGAAGTAATTCCGTGTGCATCAACCCTTTTTTTAATATCTCAAAAACTGGGCATTGATGTGAATTATTTCTTCAATATTGGTTTAACGCCAAGGCTGGACTATGTCGAAGAAGTGGCCAGACAGCTTAAAATTGCACGTCGCAATTTTAAATATCGGGAGATGGAAGAGATCGTGGAGATGGAGGAAAGGAACCCGCTTTTTTATCAAAACCAGAAATATCTGCAGCTTTTGATTTGGCATAAAGGCATATGCCTCTATCACGTCCATTCGGACTTTGAACGGTCTCTGCAAACTCTTGATGAAGCTTTGGAATTGACTAATGAAAAATTCCGGACGGAACAGGAGCTGGAAATTCTCTTAAGCAAAGGCATCGTTTTCTTTGAAAATAATCTGCTGGATGAAGCTATTCAGGTTTATGAAAGTGTATATACAGAGATGAAAAATCTTCCCCAATTGCGGGATTATATATTAAAAACTAAACTGCTCTATAATATGGCCAGAGCTTTTACCCGGAAAGGATTATATGAAAAATCAACTGAAACGTGCATAGAAGGAATCGACTGGGGGATTGAAAAAGATAACCTCTTTTTATTGGGAGAACTTCACTATCACATTGGCTACAATTTCGAACTGGCGGAAGATTATCGTTCTGCTCAAGATTATATGAAAAAGGCATTGCTGATTTTTGACCTGCAGAAGGATCATAAATATTCGGATTATATTAATGGCAAGTTAATGAAGTGGCAGGAAGATGAATTAATGAAAAATACCTGATGCTCATCCATAAACATCAGGTATCCTGTGACATCAATGCTGGTATACGCATGTGTTGATGCCGATGATTTTTAGAAACTCTTTTATTTTAGTGAATGACTGGTTTTTAAATCCTTCTGGTATAGTCAGCTCCGTTACATAAGCCATTTTTCTTTTTGAGTTCTCGTTTAGTTCCGTTAATTCTTCATGGATACTGTAAACCTTTCTTGCCAATTCTTCATTTTGTTCTTCTTCACAAGTATAGATAACCGCTTCTCCAACTTTCATTGATGCGTTTCTAAAGTAGAATGAAAAAATGATCGCGCTTTCGTTCTCGATAAACTTCGGCTGAATTTTCATATCAAGATTCATACCCTTTCACCCTCCCTGCATCTTTATGCCCTTATCATAACAAAAATAGTTCCTTTTGCTGATTGAAATCAGAAGGTGATTTAGATATTGGAATGTATATTTAATATGAAAAAGTGAGGTTTTCATATAAAATTATAACTATAGGAATATTCCTGAAAGAATATAATCAGCATCACTGCTCTGCAAAAGAAGGGAATTTATCATGGCGTGTTGAATTTGAGCAGTAATTAAGTTTTAATTGCAAAAAAAATAGGCACTTCAGATGAAGTGCCTCAATTGGAGATTAATAAGACAAGGGTCAACCCCTTTGAAATCCTAACAGATATACAGTCAAAATTAGAATATAGTCGGAAGCTCTTGAGTTGTAACACCGCCGCCGCCGTTATTTCCAGCAGCAAAAGTAATGCCTGCAGCTCCAAATACAAAAGTGAATACGGCCATCATAACTAATAAACGTTTTTTCATGAAAATTCCTCCTTGCTTTTTAAAATTAAGGAACTATCTATATTAAACCATAAATAATTCAGAAGCGTTTTTTGTATATTTATTTAATTTTACCAGTATACTTTGTCTTATATCCTTTTTCCTGTTTATCAACAATAAAAATATAACTCTAGGCATATTTACATGAAAGGGGTGAAAAGGGTGAATTTCTCCGCGATTGGCCAAAGAATCAGGGAACTAAGAAAACTGATGAACTTATCACAGGGAGAGCTTGCCAAAGGGATTTGTACGCAGGCGCAGATCAGCAAAATTGAAAAGGGGGATGTATATCCCTATGCATCTACTTTATATTTAATATCCGAACGCCTTGGTGTGGATGTGAACTATTTCTTCGACATTGGCACAACGCCCCGGCTGGATTATGTACAGGAAGTCTTAAGGCAATTAACCTTGGCCAGAAGAAACTCGGATTACAGAGAGATGGAACAAATTGTAAAAACGGAAGAGAAGAATCCATTATTCCAGCAAAACAATAAAAATTTTCAGGTTCTATTATGGCATAAGGGAATTTGCCAGTATATGCTTCATAAGGATTCTAAAGCAGCGATTGACATCCTTTCTAAAGCCATAGCTTTAACTCATTATACCGACAAGGTCTGGTCTGAACGTGAAATAGAAGTTTTGCTGAGTATCGGTTCTGTCTATTTTGAAGAAATGGATTATAAAAAATCGCTGAAAGTCTATTTTGAAGCAAAAGAATATCTCCATCAGCTGCCATTCATTAATGACCATACTTTATTGTGCAGACTTTATTATAATATTGCGAGATCACTGACTCGTCTTGAGAAGTATAGTGATTCAATTAAATACTGCAGGGAAGCCGTCAGGTGGTGCATTGAAAAAGATAATCTTTATCTTCTTGGGGAGCTTCATTATCATATTGGCTACAACTATGAAATTCAAGGCAAGTTCCAGAAAGCAAGAGAATGCATGCAAAAATCTCTGATTATTTTTGAACTTCAGGAAGATGAGAAGTACGTAAACTTTATTAATAGCAAAATTCAAAAATGGCATACCTTTGCATAAGCCTGTCCTGATTAGACAGGCTTTTTTTGATGGGCGATTTTGAAAAAATTGCTGAATTTTCCCCAAATTTGTCCTTCTGCATAGTATATTAATAGATGTACAAAATTTTAGGAGGAAAAGATGAAAATTTTAATGAGATTCATATTTACAATATTGTTAGTTCTTGCCGGCTTCGTCCATTTGGAACATCGTGCCGAAGCTGCAGCGGTGAATCCAGCCGAAGTTTATACTTATGAAAAAATGCAGGCTGACATTGTGGAGCTTGCCAAGCAATACCCAGATCTTATTACATATAAAGTTATTGGAAAAAGTGAATATGGAAGAAATATTTATGCCGTATCACTTGGAAAAGGCGGAACAAACATATTTATCAATGGATCCCACCATGCCAGGGAATGGATGTCGACTACGCTGAACATGTATATGCTTGAACAGTACGCTTCAGCCTATAAGAGCGGACGGACAATAGCGGGTGCGGATGTGCGGACTCATCTGAACAGAACCACCATGTGGTTTGTGCCGATGGTTAATCCGGATGGTGTGACACTGCAGCAATTTGGATTAAAAGCATTTCCTTCGAGCGCGCATGCGGGATTAATTAAAATGAATGCAGGCAGCAAGGATTTTAAACGCTGGAAAGCAAATGGAAAGGGAGTCGATTTGAACCGCCAGTATCCTGCTGATTGGGCCAATATTAAAAGCAATCCGGGAAAGCCCTATTACAAGAATTATAAAGGATCCCAGCCGCAATCGGCTTCTGAAGTGAAGGCGATTATAAACTTTGTGAATGAGATTAAGCCTGCATCTGCTCTTGCTTACCATTCAAGCGGACAGATTCTTTACTGGAAATTCCATCAGACAGGTGCTTTATACGACCGGGATCATCAATATGCCAAAACCATAGGGAAAATGACAGGATATAGTCTGGTGTACCCGGGTGCAAGACCATCGGGAGGCGGCTTTACGGATTGGTTTACTTCAACCCATAAGCTTCCAGGGTTTACTCCGGAAATCGGCAGATATGCAGGTGAAACCAGCTTGCCGCTTTCAGAGTTTCAAAGCATATGGAAGCAAAATCAGGGTGTAGGACTTTATGTAGCAGGCATCGGCTATAGCTTAAGCGGGGCAAAAACAAGTTCAAAGGTAACCCAGGCAACAAACCAGACAAATGATGCTGTTGCAAAATCAAGAAAGCTCCGATCCTATTATTCTGGAAACATAAAAAGTACAAGTGATTTCAAAGTAAGTGCAGACTTTGCAAAAGCCTACCAGAATGCAAGTAAAAGTATTGCTTCAGCTGAAACATTGCTGAAAGGCCTGCCTCAAAACGATCAAAACCGGTTAATGGCAGTGCTGAAGGAGGCTTATGATCATAAAGCCCGGGCAGCAGTCTTTATCGATACAGAAAAAACCGGAGCGCAGCTGACAGCAATGAATGCAGAGTTAATTACATTGATAGATGCTGGTACTCTGGATGAACAAACAGTGGAAGCTTACCATAAGTTTTCATACCAGATTAAGAAAACGGAGCTGTTTATTAATAAGCTTTATGGTCCTCATGTTCGTGACATTGCAGCTGAAAAGTATGTATTGCCTGCAAAGATTACGAAAGAAACAGTTATTTATGAGATTTCCAGATACATGCTAATGAAAGAAATTCAGGTTAACCTTAGTGCCGATAAACTCGATGCAGTTGAGAGCCAATTGGCGGAGTTAAACAGACTTGAAAGACGTTCTGCGGAAATCAAAGAGGCAGGCAACAAGCTTTATCCTGGCAGATACCGTGAATTGCCTGGCTTTGAAGCAGTGCTTGCAAAAATGAAGCAGGAAATTGTGAAAGAGTATGAAGCCTTAAAGCCTTCAGAAGAACAGCCGGAAGCAGAGCCGGTTCAGGAGCAGGAAGACAGCTCACAAGAATTGGACCCGGCTGTTAATACTGAAAGTGAAGTGCCATCAGAACAGGGTTCAGAGGCAAACGCTAACGTAACAGAAGATCCCGAAGCTGATGCCTCTCAAACAGATGCAGAAGCTGTTTCAGAAGAGCAGCCATAAGTTTACTATTAGAGTTGGGTTTATAAAAACCCGGCTCTTTTTTTGTCGAATAATTTAATATGGTAAAACTTTCTATTAATTGAAAATGATAGTAATATGATGGTAGCAACTATCATTTTACAGTTATGAGGAGGAAGGGAATGGAACGCTGGCTGAAAAAATCTATTAATCTTGCAGCAGGAATTGGCATTGCTGCCGGGTCTCTGCTTGGAGCATCTGGTGTATCTGCAGAAAGCGGAAAAGAGGTGCCGGGCATTTCGGCGGTGCAAATTGACCAGCCGTCATTGCAAAAGAAACTGGAGCAGTCAAAAGAATCTGCGTTAAGCGGAGATACTCTGGTGGTTAAATTTAAAAAGCCGCTCACCCAATCGCAGCACAAAATGGCAGGGGGAACATTGATTAAGCAGTTCTCCAATTTAAATTATGCTGTTGTTAAAGTGAGGAATAAAAATCAGTTCAGCAAAGTATTAACCAATTACAAAAAGCTGAACGGAGTTATATCCGCCTATCCAAGCGTCAATTACAAACCGCTTTCGCTGCCGGATCCTAAAGCAAAAGAACAATATCAGAACGAACTTCTTCAGCTGGAAAAGGCTCAAAAACTGGCTGGAAAAAACCCTGTAACGGTTGCAGTAATCGACCAGGGTGTGGACATGAACCATCCTGATTTAAAGGGAAAGCTGCTCCCGAGCTATAATGCAGTCAATCCAATGAGCCCCGGCACACCTGATTATCATGGCACCCATGTGGCTGGAATTGTTGCAGCCAATAAGAATAACGGCATTGGCGGCTATGGTGTTAATCCAAATGCTAAAATTCTTCCGATTGATGTTTTTGACAGAGGATGGGGCGCTTCAGATTATGTGATTGCCCAGGGGATTCTCTATGCAGTAGAAAAAGGTGCAAAAGTAATCAATATGAGTCTTGGCGGTCCTATGAAATCTCCTCTGATTGAAGAAGCGCTCAAAAAGGCTGCTGAAAAGAATGTTGTAGTGGTGGCCGCGGCAGGAAATACAGGGGATGATTCACTTAGCTATCCTGCTGCCTATGAAGGTGTCATCAGTGTTGGGAATATAAACAGCAGCAAAAAGCTGGGGATTTTATCTACATATGGCACGTCCGTTGATATTGTAGCTCCTGGTGAAGATGTATACAGCACTATGTATGACTACGAAAAAAAATCGAGCTTCCTTAAAATGAGCGGAACGTCCATGGCCTCGCCTATGGCAGCTGGAGCAGCATCCTTGCTTCTGTCCAAGCACCCTGGCCTGACTCCGATTCAGATCGAATATATATTGGAGCATACAGCGGAGGATCTGGGTGATAAGGGATTTGATGTAGTATATGGAAATGGCCTGCTTAATCCGGCTGCAGCTATGCAATATGATATTAAGAAGCTGCCTGCGCTGACAAAACACCAATTGTCTGAAAAAGAAATTCTGGAAAAGGCAGAAGCGGTAAGTCTTGAGAAGAAGCAGACAGTTAAAGGAGCGATTACAGCCCCGTTCCAGGAGAAATGGTATAAAACAGATGTCGAGAAAGGCGATTTAGTTCAATTTGTTCTTAACGGAGCCAAGCAATTTGATTACAAGCTCAAATTATTTTTGGTTTCCGATGAAGGGAAAGTAGAGCTGGATGTAAACAAAGTCAGAGAAGGCTATGAGGAAGGAAAGCTGTTTGAAGTTCCATTTTCAGGAACGCTTGCATTCGGCGTTAAGGATGTCAATGGCAGCTTTGATGATTCGGGCAGAGGGCAATCAAAATTCAGCCTTTCCGCTGAAAAGGCATCTGGCATCGAAGAAGATGGCAATTCTATTCACAATATGAGTTCTATTGAATTGCCATACTCATATGGCAAGGAGCTTTTAACCGGGAAAGATGGCGATGATGATTTCTATCAATTCACTGTTAAAGAGGAACAGGCAGTGAAAATTGATTTAGCTAAACTGCCGGGTGTTGATACAAGCATCAGTGTTTATATGGGGGATCAGATTTTCCCTCCTGATATGGAAGAGATTACGGAAGAAGAGAAAGAGGCGCTTCTTGAAGAAATGTTTTACGGCAAATACCCGATTGAGCCGGCATTCTATGCAAACAGGGGCGGCAAAAGTGAAGGGGAAACTCTCTCTTTTACAGCTATGCCGGAAATGCCGTATATCATAAAAATATCTAATAAAATCGATCAATATTTCTTTGGCATGTATGATTTCATGTTAAACTTCGACTTGCTTGAAGAAGAGCAGACTCCTGAACCTTCTCTGATTCCATACAAACTGCAGGTTAATGGAAAAACATTGCCGGCAGATGAAGATATATTCCCTTATATGATGGATGAGGAAGCCGCTGAGAAAGAAATGGCCGGCAATGGCCTTGAAAAACAGCGCAGTGCATTTGAGGATTTGGAAGAAGAAACAGAAGAAGCATCTGAAGAAGAAGCTGAAACTGAGCCTGATTTCACTGAAATCCTTAAAGAGGGTGCCCAGCCTTTTAAAATGGATGAAAAAGGTGAAGGCTATATCCAGACATTAGAAGATGAAGACTGGTTTAGTGTTGTGCCGGATGAAACGGGAATCTATGAATTTAAGTTTGACGATAAAAAAGGCCAGGTTCCTTTAATGGAGATTTACCGCATTAAGGAAGAGACAGACGTGGAAGGAAACACGTATGCCTTTTTGGAGCAGATTGGAACCAATATGCAATTTGACTGGGTAAGCATGAAGCTG
This sequence comes from Cytobacillus sp. SAFR-174, assembly GCF_051964675.1. Lineage (NCBI taxonomy): Bacteria > Bacillati > Bacillota > Bacilli > Caryophanales > Bacillaceae > Cytobacillus > Cytobacillus sp. SAFR-174. Next base: position 8,599 of record NZ_JBQCMZ010000038.1, read on the forward strand.
GATGCCTCCATGCTAACGGGTCTGAAAGCTGGAGAGAGCTACTATATTAAGGCTGGTGCAGATTACTATACTGGTTCAACATCTTTTGATCCATACATCTTTAGTGCCAAAATGGTGATTAAAGATCCTCAGGATCCTTATGAAGATAACGATAGCCTGGAGAAAATAAAGAATCTTCCTTCAGCAAAAATCGAAGGGAACCTCGCGATGCCTTTCGATCAGGATGTTTTCTATCTTGAAAGCAAAACAGCAAACATTTATGGGGTATCCATGAAGAGGAAAAATGCTGATGCCAAATGGAAAGCGAAATATCCTAAGGAATTGCTGAGCCCGTTCTATGGAATTGTGGTCATCGCAGAAGATGTAAACAAGAACCGCAAGCTGGATCCGGAGGAATTCGATCGAATTCAGTATATTGAAAAGGGAATTGACAGCGGAGCAACCTATGGATCATTTAAAGCTGAGAAAAATAAAAACTATATTATTATTGCCTCCGGTTATTTTGATGGCAATACTCCATTGTCCCTGCTTCCTTATGAATTGGCTGTGGCGCCGGTTAACCAAAATGACGAAGATAAGGGTTCTGTAGTGAAGAATAACAAACCTTCTAAGCCGCTGATGATGAAGAAGTCAGGCAGCAAGCTCTTGACTGCCTCCGGACATCTTAATGCCGGTGTACCGAACGGTGACGAAGATTGGTATGAATTGAAAATAGATAAACAAACGAAAGGCTATATCGAATTTAATGCCGGAACTGAAATTGATGGTGTTGTGACTCTTTATAAAGATGGCAAACTACTGGCTAAAGCAGACTACTACTCTGAAGGAGATGGGGAAGTGCTGTACTTTAACCTGAAAAAAGGAGTCTACCATATCAAAGTCCGTGATACATTCGGCGGTTCTACATTGGATTCTTATAGTTTGAAAGTTAACTTGCAATAGAAATAAAAATTCCCTGTCTAATTGAGGCAGGGAATTTTTATTTCTATTTAGGTTCGTATTTCCACATGTCTGCTTCGTTTCTGAAATATATATGGCCATTCTGATCGATGGCTAAGTCATGGGCACCTTCTTTTTTGATCAGTGTGACTTCCATTGTTTTCGGATTTGCTTTAAATAATACGCCTTCTACTGTTCCATATAGGTAATGGTCCTTTCCGAATTGCAGATTCGCATTTTTAAAGCGGCCGGAAATGGCTGGTACAATCATTACCTGCTTGGTTTGACCGGATTCGATATCGTATTTAAACAGTTTTCCGTCTGCCATACCGAAGATATAGTTTTCTTCGTAAGGAGTTAACGCATTAATCATGGCAGCTTTTATTGGGAAGTTTAGCTCCTCTTTATCTGAAGGTGAATCAGATGGAAAGCGGAATAACACTGCATCACTCTTTGCACGCTCATGGTTGGCATACACCGATGTTCCCCCATAAATATGATCCCCGGCTTTTACAAGTGAAATGATGCTTTGGTTTTCTATATAGTTTTCATAATTAATGGTTTCTTTTGTTTCAGGATTATAAACAGACAGCAGTCCGCCGCCCGTGCTTGTTTCAGGATAAGTGCCTATGAACAGCTGGTTGGTCTCATTAATCCCAAGCATGGCAGTTGGCCTTTCTTGGCCCACGTCTTTATAACGGGCAATTTCATTTATATTTTGGCCTTCAAACGGTTTTGTCAGATCGTATTCCAGGATTCTCGCTTTTGGATAGGCTCCAAAATATAGCTTGTCATTTAAGTATGCCATAGATTCAACCTGGCTGATGCCCTTCACTTCTTCTGTTTCACCGCTTGCAATGTTAAAGAGGCCGAGTCCGCCTGACATATAGCCATTAATAATGATCTTATCTCTATCAGGTGTCACTCCCATTGTATATAAAGTGACTGGAAGTGGAGCAAGTTTTGCCTGATGAATCTTAAATTCCCGGGTCTCTAAATTATAGGTAAAATAATCCCCGTTATTGCTTAACAATCCCGTCAGTGTGTACCCGGGGTAATCCTCTGTTCCCATTTCCACAAAATCTATATTTATTACGTTCATTCCTTCAAGGGGAACATTCATTTTTACCGTTTCCTGAGTTTTAAAATAATAAGCGTACAGCTCTTCATTGTTTGTATAATACACAGCTTCTTCTAATGGTGACTTCACAGACACGGTTTTAGACGTTGAATCAAACTCATCAAGCCATTCTAATGTGTTCTTGTTAAAAACCAGCACTTTGGGGCTTGGATCCAATTTGGCAAATAAATACTCGCCTGCCACTTGAATATCTGATACGTATTTCTCCATCCGGTATTCCCAAGGCAGGAAACGATCCCTGATTTTTGTGCGGATATTATAGCGGATAAGCTCAGCCTTCGATCCGATTCCCATGAAAATGCTCTCTTGTTCTTCATCAAAGTAAACACTTTTTGCAAATTCTTTGCCTCTTATAATTTGACCATAGTCTTTTCTTTCACCTGTTTCAGGTATATAGGAAAATACCGTTCCATTATAAGCTGTGGATCCGTATATTCTTCCTCCGGCGGCGTGCAGGTCCTGGATAGAGGTATCCCGGCTATGCTTAAGTTTATTTCCATAATCAGTCAGCTTTTTAGAGGCAGGATCGTACTTGTAAATATGCCCGCCTGATGTTCCTCCGATCCAGACATTTTGATCTGCATCCACATCAATTCCCCAAGCACTTGTGGAATTTTCAAGTGTGTAAGTCTTTTCTGTTTTTCCTGTGGTCAGGTTGACGATAGATAAAGCGGATGGAGTCCCGTGCTGAATGATGTACATATAGGGCTTGTTTTCAGGTGATTCCCCGTAGGCTGCTGCAAGGGCAGTTCCGTGGAATACCTGGGGCCCAATCTTTTCGATTGCCGGGTCTATTTCTTCTTTTAGCAATTGTGATGGATCTGCTTCTTCTTGAGAAGGTGTCTGGCTGTCATCCAATTCAATACTCTCCTCCTGATCTGTTAAATCTTCTGCGTATGCTGCACTGGAAAAGAAAACGGGTGCAGCAATGAGAGATGCGGCTAGAATGTAATTGACTTTTAACTTGGATAGATTCATATTTTCCCCCAAAGACTTTATAGTAATCAGTTCCTACATTACTATAATTATCCAATAATGAAAAGAGCCATCTCCTTTGTTGGAGCATGGCTCTTCTCACTAGTAAATATCAGCGGTATCTATCTGTATCCATTGATCCTCTGAATCTGCATTCTTCCAATGGATTCCAACCATAACATTTTCGGCGCCTTTTCTGATTTTTTTCGATACTTTAAAGGAGCGGGAAACATCTTCAGCAGGAATGGTATTATATGCTTTTCTTTCCCATTGGCCGTTCACCTGATCCTGGATAAATAATTGCACGTCACCTGGATTGGCTGTTTTTCCTTTCAGAGAAACGATAAAAGTAAGCTCTTCAGAAGCAGAGATGTTCATGTCCGTCAGGCTGAAGCCTGCTTGAATTGCATTCTGGCTTTCACTCATGGGTTTTAATACCATGCCGCCGGTGTTTCCTTCCGTTACCTGAAAATCACCATCCATTCCGAGCAATTTCATCGGCATCAGCTGGCTAAGCCAGTCTTCAGCTGAAAATGCTTCGAAATTTGGCGGGACAAAAGAATAAGACGGACTCTTCGAACCGATGGGTATGAGGTAGTCATAAGCTTCTGTTTCTGATTTTTTGATTTCCTTCTTAATCTTTGCAATTTCGGCTTCTGCATTATCTTTATTCAGGGTAACGCCGAAATCGTTTCTGTCATTCCAAATAGCCTGAACTATTTTTGTCCCTGCATCAGGAGTGAAGTGATGGGAGTCTATAAAGTTTGGCAAGTGCCTTGTCATTTCGTTTATATCCATAAAGTGATGCACGGTGCCAAAGGTTTCCGTCAGGTCCATAAGCCAGCGCTCATAACCTTTCAGGTATTCCTCATTCTGCATTTCAATGACAAAACGCGGAAGGGTAACTGGTGTTGTATAGACAATAAATTTAGTTTTCGGGTTTTCAGCCTTAAGCTGTTTCAGCATCTCCATTACTTTAGGGTCATACTCATAGGGTTCATTATTTTGGAAAAATTGATAGATATTCGTTTCAATTCTGGCTTGTCTTAATTGATCATCCACAGGGAAAGGCATAGCCACATTATTACGATTATAATACCTATGATCTATGAATACAGGTTGATTCTTTTTCGATGATTGATAAACAGATATAGATTTTTTCAAAGTATCAAAGGACGCAGTCGACTTGATTCTGTATAGATAGCTGTCAGCCTGTCCTGTATAGAATTCCGGTTTTTCTTCGGCAAGCTCGCGGTATTTATTTGTAGCGAAAAAGTCCAGACCCAGGAAAATATATTCAAACGGTTTTCCGTTGAGTTCCCTGGCGTAGTCAATATATCCTTTATACTCCTCTGCGTACATAGAGCTTACAGCAAAATTGAACACCTTCAAATCTTTAAAATCATGCTGGTTTATATAAGTAGAGCGGCTGCTTCCCAATAAAAGGGCATCATACTGTTCTTTCCCATATTTAAATTTGTTTACTTTCTGCTGTCTTTCATTAAAACCCTGCTGCACATCATTCCATTCATTTTTATGCGGGAAAATCCATAATGGATCTGTCGTATAGTTAAATACAGCAATCGGCATGGCGAAGAGACAGCCTAAAATCATAAAAGCAGCCAGGACTTTTAACAGCCATTTTTTATAAACATTCATGATTAACCACCTAAAAATTAAAATATAAGAACTCGCTGACTCTTGTCATGCTAAAGAAAGAAATCAGAAGCAAGGCACAGATGAAGAACGCAGAAAACCAGGAAGGCTTAAGCTGATCCATCAATCTTACTGAGTTCTTAGCCCATAAAGTGACCGCGAAGGCACCTGCCAGGATGAAAAGCATGTATAAAAGGGATGTATCAGTTGCGGCGTTAATAGAGAGTATTTCCACCGCCTGAACGGCTGAAGGCGCAAAAAGGGATGTGAGCTGTTCGGGCCAAGTGAACCCGCTCATTCCAGCCATGCCTTTTAACACTTTTTCTGCATCTTCCCATGTTTGAGCTCTGAAAAATACCCAGGCAAAATTGACAAACTGAAAGGTGATAAACCAGCCAAGAAACTTGTTCATTTTAAAGCCGAGCTGATGCCACAAACGGTTCAGAAGTGAAGCAGCTCCATGCAGTGTTCCCCATAGTACGAATGTCCAGCCGGCACCATGCCATAAACCGCTGACGAAAAAAACAAGAAAAACATTCACGTAGGTTCTGGGGATTCCCTTGCGATTTCCGCCAAGGGGAATGTATAAGTATTGGGTTAAAAAACGCGTCAGCGTCATATGCCATCTCTTCCAGAAGTCCTGAATATTAACTGCCTTATACGGTGAGTTAAAGTTAACCGGAAGCCGGATATTAAATAGAAGCGCTGCCCCCATGGCCATATCAGTATAGCCGCTGAAATCAAAATAGAGCTGGAAGGTGTAGGATAAAGATACGATCCAGGCTTCGATAAAAGTCAGCACCTCTGCCTGGTCAAAACCAGCTGTAGCCCAGACAGCAAAAGTATCTGCAATAACAGCCTTCTTAAACAGCCCAATTGAAAAAATGAAAATTCCTTTTGCGAAATTCTCGTAATGAAATCTTCTATGTGCTTTTTCCCTGGAGAACTGGGGCATCATTTCGTTATGGTGCACAATTGGCCCTGCAATCAATTGCGGAAAAAAGCTGACAAACAATGCATATTTCCAAAAATCATACTCTTTCGTTTCTTTCCGGTAAGCATCAACAAGATAGGCAATCTGCTGGAAAGTAAAAAAGCTGATGGCAAGCGGCAAAGCAAGGTGTAATAAATCAAAATTTGTGCTAAATAAAGCATTAAGGTTGTCTATGAAAAAGTCATAATATTTATAATAACCTAAAGCTGCAAGATTGGCAGTTACGCCGGCAGTCAAAAGCAGTTTGGCTCCCCGCCGGCTCCCGGCCTTTCCAAGCAATGTGCCAATATAGTAGTTCAGCAGCATGGAAATAAAAATTAATGGGAGATAGACAGGATTCCACCAGCTGTAAAAAAATAAAGAGCTGATCACAAGCCAGATATTTCTTATAAAGAAAAGCTGCCATCTATTCAGTAAAAAATAGACAATCCAAACAGCAGGCAAAAAAGCAAAAATAAATTCATAGGAATTAAAAATCAACGTATTCTCCACCTGTTCCAAAATGTTCGTGCAGTCCCCATTATATCATGGAAAGAAGCTGGTGGAAGGACCCCAACTTTTACTATACTGTTTACCTTAAATCTACTAGAATAGGAATAAGAATATTTCGAATTGGAGGGTGTATCTTGGGTAAAAAAAAGGTTTTGGCAGCCCTGTTTTTTATGATTGCCATATTCATCAGTATTCCTCCATTTTCTTCCGCAGATGCAGCGGAAAGGTGTGAAGGTTCAAGAGGGACCCAGCCGGTCTGGTGGGATGGGGCTGAACTGAAAGTTGGACAAATTGGCAGATTAACAGTATTGAAGGATACACCTCTTTATAAATTATCAGGCAGCACAAAGGTTCAGCAGAAGACTTTGAAAGCAGGGGGAACTTACCGAATATATGCTTTTAAGCCTGACATGCTCAGTGTTGGAGGCGGCATGTACTTGAATCGGGATTCCAAAATAAAATACGAAACCCCTTCTGCAGCAAAAAAGAAAGCTCTTGCCTGTAAGAAGGAATCCTTGGAAATCATCGGTGCTTCCATTAAACTAGGCGACAGCAAATCATCTATTGAAGCAAAATTGGGAAAGGAAAAGCGGATATCTCTCGGTGAGTATGGCGTTTCCTGGCACACTTATCATAATCAATACCGGAATTTTTATATGATAGGGTATGTGGATAATAAAGCAGAATTCATTTATTCAAATAGCCAAAGACTATACAGTTTTGGCATTTTTAAGGGCTCGTCCAGATCAGGGGTAACTTCAGCATTGGGCACGCCAATAAATTACATCAATAAAAATAATGTAAATTATGTAATGGTCAATAATGATAAGCAGCAGACATATTATAAGAGAGATTCATACATTACTGTGTTCTATGATATTCATAAGAAAGGCAATGTTACTGGCATTCAGCTCATTTCAAGGAAGCTGGAAAACCGGAAGGCAAGCCATTATGGCGCGCCTGGCTCCAGCCTTCAGAAGAGCCTGGAAATGCAAATGTTTGATTTGGTTAATGCTGCAAGGGCGGATAATGGACTGGCAGCTGTCACCTGGAATTCAGCTGCCCAAAATTCGGCGCGGAAACATAGTTTGGATATGGCCGAAAATGATTTCTTTGATCACATGAATCTTAGAAACGAAAGCCCTTTTCAAAGGATGGAAAAGGAAGGGATTCATTATTTATATGCCGGTGAAAATATTGCAATGGGCTATTCAAGCAGCATTTTTGCTCATGAAGCTCTCATGAACTCGGCCGGTCACCGTAAAAACATCCTGAATGCTCAATACACTCATTTAGGTGCAGGGGTACAGTTCCAAAAGGAAACAGCGATTCCTTACTATACACAAAATTTCTTTACACCTTATTAAAATAAAGGATGTGCCAGCACATGCGAAATAGAAGATTTATAGTGTTCCTTCTATTTTCTGCTTTGTTTATGTTTGCATTCCCGAAAGACAGTTTTGCTAAGGTCTATTGGGATGGAGCAGAGTTGGTTAAGGGGCAAATAGGCCGGGTAACTGTCACAAAGCCTATCAACTTATGGCGTCTGGAAGGCAGCAGTCTTAAGTTTGTGCGCATCTTATATCCCAAAGACCAATACAGGGTATATGGCTATGTTCCGGAACGTCAGCAATTCAGGGTTGGCGGATCCTATTATATTACCAATATGAAAGACAGAGTTATATATGAGACCCCTTCAAAGTCTAAGCTGGCAGACTTGCATAAGTCCTATTCTGAACAGGAGGGACTTGTGAATCAGCTTATTATTGCTGATAAAGGCTATGAGCAGTCCCCGGAGGTTTCAAATATAAAAAACAGAATCAGCAAAATACCTATTTCTCTATTAGGAAAATTAAAGGAAAAAGGGGTTAAGATTAAACTGACTGCTGCCCCAATCACCAATCTTCCTGAATACGCTTATCTGAAAGGGCAAGTGCCAAGAGGATGGGAAGGAACAAATAGAACCTGGGATGATGTTCCCGGCATTGGCGGATCTTCTGTAGTGGCAATACGGATTGGTTACAGCGAGCCAGGCAACGGCCATAGCTCCAGCAACCTTGAACTGCATGAGATCGCACATACGATTGACAGCCTGGTATATAATAATCTATCGTCTGCGCAAGGTTTTAATGAAATCTGGGGGAAAGAGAGAGTCCTTCTCTTTGGAGATAATTCCTACTATAAAAATTATCCCGAAGAATATTTTGCAGAAACCTTTGCTATGTACTATCTAAATGAAGAAACGAGAAAATTACTTAAAAAGAAAGCACCATTAACGGCGGTGTTTTTTGAAAACCTGCATTAATGTAGTCTTGTCCTGACGGGCAAGGCTTTTTATGTGGACTATTTTTATTAAGGTAATATATACCATTCTATCTTTTTTGTAGAATCATAGGAAAATAATTGGTATTTTGTCGTATAATAGACTTATTGTGAAAATAGTACATCAGAGGGAGAGAGTAATGAAGAAGAAAATTTTATTGTGTTGTCTTTTGTTTTTGTCCGGGATCATGTCCCCTTTTTCGTATGTTGCAAAGAAGGCTTCAGCCTCAGCGCCTGCCGTATATTGGGAAGGAATGCAGCTGGTTAAAGGCCAAATAGGCAAGGTGGATATCCTTAAGCCTATTAACCTATGGAAAAGGGAAAATAATAAATTGAAGTTTGTCAGGGTTCTAAATCCTGGTGAAGCATATAGGGTTTACCGATATGATTCAGCTTTTGGCGGTCAATATGGTGTTGGGGGCCAGTACTTTGTGACCAACATGAAAGGCTATGTTCAATACAAAACGCCATCAAAGCTAAAGCTTAAGCTTGTGAATCCTGAATTATATGGAACCAAACTAACTTTAGGAACAGTTACCCAGGAGCAGACAGCTGTGCTTGCACCTGGTGTCACACAGTCCAAGCTTTCTGTAGAAGGTTCTAAAGGGAATCAGGAAATCTACAAGCTGGATGTTGACCAGAAAACGAGCCAGATTTCTTTTGAGACTTCCCTGGCTAAAGACCAAATGATCGGATTCGAAACGGTTAACAGTATGGCACACCGTGAAGAAGAAGAAGGAAAGTATGTAATTGCCGGGGTAAATGGGGACTATTTCGATTCAAATGGTGCTCCAACTGATTTAACTGTACATAATGGTGAATTGGTTACCACGAATACAACTCCAGTCAATGAAAGAACGATTTTCGGTGTCAGCTTCAGCGGAAAAGCGATGATCGGCAACCCGGAAGTTTTGCTTAGTGTGTCTGCAAATGGCCAGAAGCCGTACTTGATTAATTCTGTTAATAAACGGAGATTTGCGGGCCACTTGGTTCTTTATACACCTTATTTCGCAAGCAATACAATGACGAATGAATTAGGTACTGAAGTGGTGCTTTCGAATCTGACAGGGCAGCTGAATGGAAATGGCCAGGTCACTGCTACCGTAAAAGAAGTGATAATCGGAAAAGGAAGTGCAGCGCTTAATCCTGGTGAGTTCATCCTGTCAGGCCATGCTGCCGGCAGTGATTATTTAAAATCACTCAAAGCCGGTGACTCCATTACGATTAACGCAAGCTATGATAATCCTGAATGGGACCGGGTACAGCAGGCAATAGGCGGGCGCTACCACCTGGTTAAAGGCGGAGAGGCAAAAGTCTTTAATATTGCAGGCGCCCACCCAAGAACAGCGATCGGAATTAAGGAAGATGGATCTGTATTTGCAGTTGTAATTGACGGAAGAAGAACTCAAAGCAAAGGAGTCACTCTTACAGATCTGGCTAAGGTTATGAAAGACTTTGGAGCTGTTGAGGCCATTACCTTTGATGGCGGCGGATCATCGACAATGGTGACAAGAAAGCAGGGGGAAACAACAACAAGTGTGGTTAATAACCCTTCCGACGGCAGAGAGAGGAATGTCTCGAACTCCCTGCTGATCATTGCACGCAAGCAAGCTGGTGAGCTTTATAGACTGCTGCTTAACCCTGAGGAAATCACATTATTTGCTGGTGCATCTTATAAAGACTTGAAGATTGCTGCTAAAGGTGTCGACAAGAATAATAATCCTGTCAGCTTAAAAGATCCTATTATTTGGACATCGAATAGTGGCCAATTTAATTCTGATGGATCCTTTACAGCTTCAGAAATGCCTGGAAAAGGTACGATTACGGCGGCCTCTGGTAAAGTCTCAGGCAATGTTTCTGTCAGCATTACGAACGAATTGGATTCAATCAAAGTGACAAAGGATACAATCATCGTGGATAAAAACGGAACAGCAGCAGTTCCCGCTGCCGGCTACCATGCAGGCATGGAAGTCGTAACAGATCCATCAGCCTTTACTTACACGGTATCAGATGATTTAGGAACAGTTGAAAACGGAATCTTTAAAGCTTCCGGCAAGGACGGAATAGGCACAATTACTGTTTCACATGGCAAAGTATCTGCTGAAATTAAAGTGATCGCCGGAAATCCGGGTCCTGTTATCATTGAGGATTTTGAAGGCGATACAAGCGGATGGCAGGCATCCGGAGCAAGATATGAGTCAGTTATGGCTGCCCCTGAATCGGTATATGTTAAAGAAGGAAAGAAATCACTGAAATTGGCGTATAACTTTATTGGAACAACAGGAACTTCCGGTGTTTATGCCTTAAAGAAAGAACCTATCCCAATCATGGGATCACCTAAAAAAATTGGCATGTGGGTTTATGGCGATAATAAAGGACATTGGCTTCGCAGTCAGTTAAAGGATGCGGCAGGCAAAGAGGTTCAGCTTGATTACACAAAGAACCTTGATTGGACTGGCTGGAAATATGTTGAAGCAGACATTCCGGCAGGGCTGACAGCTCCTTATTCCTTGGAAATCCCTGTAAGATATATGCAGGTTAGTGATGAACTTAAAAATAGAGGTCAAATTTTTATCGATCAAATTCAGGCAGTGTATGAATGATTTTAGAAGGCTGAGTGCATAAACTCAGTCTTTTCTCTGTTTTTACAAGCGGGTTACCATAAATTTAATATTGTTTATACGTTTAATATATTATAGGCTTGTTATGGAAATATAGGGTGTAAATTGCAGAAAATTAGTAATTATGCTACTCTAATTACTGAAATTGTCCATAATTATATAATTGGGGTATAATGAAACACTAGTTTCATATATACAAATGCAGCTGTATAATAACATCGTAACATTGGAGGGAGTATTGTTAACCAATGGAACAGTCAAAAGAAATGCAGGATTTAGTAAATCAATTAAAGGAGAATCCTCCTAAAATTATCGGCGGTTATAAGAAGCAGGGGTGGGCATCGAAGGTTCTGGAGAAGATCAGCAATGATCCAATCGAAAAAGAAGAAGATGGCACTATAACGGCTAAGGCTATTCTGGAAGCAAATAATAATACCTATTATCCATCTTTCCTGAACATAGATTTGTCACAAAAAGGCAAGGTGGCTGGAATCTACTTTATTGCTGAGAACGAAGATCAGTTTGATCTCATTCCATTCGAAATCGGGAAAAGTTTTTTGAAAATATCAGAAGATGCACTTTTGCCTCTGAAATATAGAACGTTAGAAAAAATAGAGGGCGACGAATACCAGAGACAATGGCCGCTATTTAGCTAAAAGTCTGCAGACTATCTTAAAGATGGTCTGTTTTTTTTTGCGTATTAAGTGAAATTCTACATCTTTCGGTATAATTCACTGTTTATTGTAATAACTTTGTAATATTATCGCGATATTGTTATGAAAATGAAATAGAATCTTGTCTAATAATAGGATAAAATCTAATTATCAGTACTAATTACATAATTTTTTGATAATTAATATATACCAAAAGTTTCACAGGGGGATACATACTATGAAAAAAGTCTTACTTAAGGCGCTGGTGTTATTGCTGGCATTGCCATTGGTTTTTACTCATCAGTCTGCAAGTGCTGCAGAAGCAACTCCGGACAGTATTGTTAAACTGGCAAAACAGATGCAGGGCGTTCCTTATAAATGGGGAGGAACAACACCGAAAGGGTTTGACTGCTCAGGATTTTTAACCTATGTATACAGTGAGCATGGTGTAAAGCTTCCAAGAACAACGGCTGATCAATATAAAACAGGAGAATCTGTCAGCAAAGGCGAACTTCTTCCTGGAGATATTGTCTTTTTCACTACTTATAAGCCTGGTGCATCACATGCAGGCATCTACACGGGAGACAACAAATTTATACATGCAGATAGTGATGACGGAATCATGATCAACAGCATGGATATGAGCTACTATAAGAGCAGATACATAGGTGCTAAGAGAGTTGTCCCACAGGAAAGTGTAAAGGGAATGGCTGCTGCCGTTCCAGTTAAACAAGGTCAAATCGGCATGGTTTATGTTAAAAAGAAAATCAATCTCTGGCAGCGCACGGAAAATAATAAGCTAAAGATGGTTCGAATTTTAAATCCAGGCGAAAAGTACCGTGTTTACAATTATGATACCCTGTTTGGAGGGCAATATAACCTCGGATCTCAACTTTATATAACAAATATGGAATCGTATATTGAATATGTTCCTGTTGGACAATAAATTTCCAAAATACGGTTAATAATCTATTAAACTCTTGTTATAATTAAAATAGCAAGAGTTTTTATTTTGTAGGAGGATATAATTTTGTCTAATAGAAAAGGTTTGAAAGTATTATTATCTGCATCTCTTATTTTTCCGGCTGCCGCTGTTGTAAATGTCAGCAATACAGAAGCAGCTTCTATCACTCAAATTGAAAATGCTGTTCAAAAGTCTGTGTCAGCTTCTCAAATATTAAGAAGGGCATGTTCCATTGAATGGTCAGGCGATGGTGTAACCAGACCGTATGCAGAGTATAACGCCGCAAAAAAAGCTTATAGTGAAGCTATCAAGCTGGTAAATACTTTGAGTTCCAGCAAAAAGCAGACATACTTGGCGAAACTGGATGAAAGCCAGCTTCAGATCAAGCGGGCCGTTTATTATATTGATGCAATTTCCGCTGGGAAGAAAATAGAAGAAAAGAAGCACTTTTTGCAAAGTCAGCTGGAACAGGGTATCCTCTCAAGTGAAACAGTAAAGGCCTACCATGAGCTTTCATATGAAATTAAGAAACAAGCCGCTCTGCTGGATCCTGTCTATGGCAAAACCACAAGGGAAGCCATTCGTGCTAATTTTAAAGAATCTGCAGAAGCATTAAGGGATGAACTAAGTTATCCTGTCACCGTTAAAATGGCTCTTGATCAGGTATCATCTTCACTGGCAAAAGGGCAGAATGACACCGTTCTAAAAGAAGCCAAGAAAATCTTAATGTTCTTAGAGGTAACTCCGCAGGAAACATATAAAAAGCAGCTGCGCACCGAATGGGAAACTCTTAAAGGGAAGATTCCCGAGAGCATTAAAGATGCGGAATATAAGGATCTATCCCTTCTTAACGACCAGGTCCTTGAGCTCCGTGAACTAGTAAAGCCTGGTATTTCCGATGCAAAGGTTCCAGCCTTATACGATTCAGCTGTGAAACTGAGCCAGGAAATTAAAAACCCTGCATCTAAGCAGATGTTTACAGACGCCATTAAAAGTGAAATGAAACAGGTGCAAATGCCAATCGAAGATCTAAAACATCTGCTGACAACAAAAGCAGCTGCAGCCGGCATTCCTCCAGAATTAGTGAAAGCAATCGCTTTAACCGAAAATGGCGCATTTCAGCAATTCACTGAGCGTGGAGAAGTATTTAAAAGCCCGGATAACGGTTATGGAATCATGCAGGTAACTCCGCTGGATGAGCATGATGACCGCTATAATTGGGAAAAAGCCAAATATGATATTGGCATAAACATTGAAACCGGAATTCAAATCCTATTAGAAAAATGGAAGTATTCAGGTTCCAGAATTCCTGTTGTAAATGACGGGGATAAAGAGGTATTGGAAAATTGGTATTTTGCCATAATGGCATACAATGGACTTTCTAAGTTCAATGATCCTAATTTCTCGGAAGAGCCTTATCAGCTGAAAGTATACAGCAATATCAGCAAGTGGGCACAAGTAGATGCTGAGGCAATTAATAAGGATGACTTGGAAATCTCTTATAATCCTTCAACTGGACAGGCTATCTTCAGCAGCAAAATGAAATATACAACTGGCAAACAAACCCCATCCACTCAGCTGTTTAAAAAAGGGGACAGCATCGTTATTTCTGGAGCTGCAACATTCCGGGATAAACCTTCAACTGCAGGATCTGGAACGTCGCTTGCAAAGGGCACGCGCATCACAATTCTGGATGGCCCTATTGAAGATAACAATAAATACAACCTATTCAGCTGGTACAAAGTCTCAGTTAATGGAAAAGAAGGCTATGCAGCATCTGTTGGGCTGAAATAATTATTTAATTAGAGGTTCCCTTTGGGGAGCCTCTTTTTGATGGGGTGAGTGAAGTATGTATGTGGAGTGTGCAAATTGGAGGAGTGCGGGCGGTTGCAAATAGAATGTTGTATTGTGCAAATAGAATGGGTAAGTTTGCAAATAGAGCGGGAGGACCTGCAAATAGAATCCTGAGTTCTGCAAATAGGAAGGCAATCTGCAAATAGAATCGAAAACCTGCAAATAGACTGTGCCGTTCTGCAAATAGAATGGTAAATTTGCAAATAGAGCGGGGGATCTGCAAATAGAATCCTCTGTTCTGCAAATAGAAAGGCAATCTGCAAATAGAATCCCGAGTTCTGCATATAAAGAGGCAATCTGCAAATAGACGGTGCGATTCTGCAAATAGAATCGAAAACCTGCAAATAGACGGTGCCATTCTGCAAATAGAATGGTAAATTTGCAAATAGAGCGGGGGGATCTGCAAATAGAATCCTCTGTTCTCCAAATAGAAAGGCAATCTGTAAATAGAATCCCGAGTTCTGCATATAAAGAGGCAATCTGCAAATAGAATGTGTGCTTCTGCAAATAGAATTGAAAACCTGCAAATAGACGGTGCCATTCTGCAAATAGAATGGTAAATTTGCAAATAGAGCGGGGGGATCTGCAAATAGA
>NZ_JBQCMZ010000039.1:0-16603 GCF_051964675.1 Cytobacillus sp. SAFR-174
TCGGACTCTGACCAGCTCAATTCAGCACTTTGTGTCCGAAGTTGAACCATGTTCGGACTCTGACCAGCTCAATTCAGCACTTTGTGTCCGAAGTTGAGCCATGTTCGGACTCTGACCAGCTCAATTCTGCACTTTGTGTCCGAAGTTGAACCATGTTCGGACTCTGACCAGCTCAATTCTGCACTTTGTGTCTGAAGTTGAGCCATGTTCGGACTCTGACCAGCTTATTTCTGCATTTTTTGTCTGAAGTAAAATCATGTTCGGACCTTGACCAGCTCAATTCAGCTTTCTGTGTCCGAAGCTATACCTGGCTCAGATTCTGCAGATTCAGGAACTTCGTAATGTTATACTAACTAATATTCTCCAACAGATTGTTCCTTCCTGCAAGAGGGTCTGCTTTAAGTTTTTGTTAAACCGCGCTTTTTCTGAAAATAGGCTGTTGCTGTCAGGGAAAGCAAAAGAATCCATTCAAAAGCATTCACTGCAGCGGCACTTTTAACGGGAATATCGATGGCGCTTCCAATAATCATCAAGACGGAACCCGCAAAAAACCAGAACCATCCCTGTTTGCGCCAAATAAATACAGATGCCGCCAGCAATACGGCGGAAATGATCAGCACCATTATCGGAGGGCCGCCCTGTGTCTCTGCGTTTGAATAGCTTAGAACTCCATATTCCCATTTCGCTTCAAGTTCAAGGCCCAAAACCTCGGTGAAAAGCTCCAGAACAATCAATCCGGCAGTGAGCAGGTGTGCAGCCCCTTTTAGTGTACCTGTTATTGCCCAATCTATATCAGCTTGTTTTAAAGTATGCCAGGAATATAGAACAAGCAGCGGCGTAAAAAAGGCATGAATCCAGAATCGGGCATAATTCAGAAGCTTTAGAGTATTGCCTTCCCCGATCAAACTTCCTGCAGCAAGAATTCCATTGTCGTAAATCAATCCGAGAATTACAGGCAGCAGGAAGGCAGCACTAACAGGGCCGCTGTTCTTTACAATGAGAATGGCCCATATAAATAGCAGGATATACCCGGCTGTAAAAGCGGCAAATAATAAAGGATCCATAACATTCTCCTTTCTGTCTCTATTTTCTTTACCCAATAATGAATGATTATATTTAATCCCTTTTCTTTTTGTTAAAATGATCAGTACAAGATCTGGAAAATGGAGTGATTTCATGGAAGATTACCCTCTTGAGTACTATGAATTCTTTGTCAGTTTCAATAAAGGTGATTATTACACCTGCCATGATCTTCTTGAAGAAATGTGGATGACTGATAAAGGCAATTTGTTTTTTAAAGGCCTGCTGCAAATGAGTGTCAGCATTTATCACTATGAATATGGCAATGTCAAAGGTGCAAGGCTAATGATGGAGGCTGCACATGAATATTTACAGGCATACAGACCCGGACATTGGGGATTGGATCTTGAGCATGTGTACTCTTTTATTGAAGAATGCCTCTCTATATTTCCGAAAGATATCGACCGGCTTCCATTTGATAAGGTCGGTATTCTTCCTAAATTACCTCAGCTGGTACTGTATCTGAAGGATTAACAAAGCAGAAATTAGATAGTCGAAATAATTCAATATTTTCGATATAATATAGAGATAAATAGATTATGGGGGTGCCAGTATGTTTTCTGTTAAGAAAGAATTTGACGTTTCAGCCGAACAGGAATGCCTGATTGTTGGTGTTTTTGATAAACCAGCCAGGTTTGAGGGAATACTTGCCCGTGCAGATGAACATTTTGAGGGCTATTTGACAGAACTTGTGAAAAGCGGCGATATCTCTGCCAAGAAAAAAGCCATTGCAAAAATACATACTTTTGGAAAAATTGGGGCCAAACGATTTATTACAGTGGGTCTTGGAAAAGAAAAAGAATTCAGCTTTGAAGACTTGCGTGAAGCTTTAGGAAAGGCATTCAAGGAAGTGAAATCGTCCAAACTTCAAAATGCCGGTGTTTGTCTTGATACTTTTATTGGCGGAAATGTAGATGCGCTGGATGCAGCACATGCACTAAGCGAGGCGTTTGCCCTTTCCACCTATAAGTTTGAAGATTACAAACAGAAATCAAATGAACCGGAAAAGGAAATTGAGAGTATCGCCGTTTATTGTGAAGCCGCAGATGAGGAAGATATAAAGGCTTCCCTTACAGTTGGATATGCCCACGGGAAAGGAACGAACTCAGCCCGCACATTAGTCAATCTGCCAGGCAATATGCTGACTGCCACCGATATGGCAAATTACTCATCTGAACTGGCGTGGAGATACGGGTTTGAAGTGGAAATCCTGGAAAAGGAAGACATGCTTAAGCTTGGCATGGGTGCTCTTTTGGCTGTTAACCAGGGGTCGGCAGAGCCTCCTAAGATGATTGTCTTAAAATATCAGGGCAAGGAAGAATGGAAGGATGTAATCGGCCTCGTCGGCAAAGGAATCACCTTCGATACAGGAGGCTATTCCATTAAGCCGAAGGACGGCATAGTCGGCATGAAATCCGATATGGGCGGTGCAGCGGCAGTACTTGGCGCAATGGAAGTCATCGGCGAACTGAAGCCTGAACAAAATGTTGTCGCAGTCATTCCTTCTACAGATAATATGGTGAGCGGAACCGCATTTAAGCCGGATGATGTCATCACCTCCATGAGCGGAAAAACCATTGAAGTCCTCAACACAGATGCAGAAGGACGTCTGGCACTTGCTGATGCAGTAACATATGCGAAGCACCATGGAGCAGACTACCTGGTGGATGTGGCAACCCTGACTGGCGGTGTCATTGTTGCACTGGGGGAAGAAACAACAGGTGCATTAACCAATAATGAAGAGTGGTTTGAGCAGGTGCTGGAAGCTTCTTATGAAGCTGGCGAACCAATCTGGCGGCTGCCTCTTTTTGAAAAAGATAAAAAAAGAATCAGAAGCAGCAAAATCGCTGATCTGAACAATTCTCCCGGACGTGCCGGCCATGCGATCATGGGCGGAGGTTTTGTCGGTGAATTTGCCGAAGACACACCATGGGTGCACCTCGATATTGCAGGTACAGCCACGACAGGAAAAAGCCATGATCTCGGACCAGACGGCGCGACAGGCGTAATGGTGCGTACATTGGCATTGCTGGTTGAAAGATTTGAAACAAAATAAAAATGAATTTAGAACTCCGGAGCCATCCGGGGTTTTTTTATTCCAGTAAAAAGCCTTAGCTGCCGGCTTAACCATAATACCGGAGATAACAACATCTGGCGTAAACTCCCATTTTTGAATCCGCCTAAAATCATTGACATAAAAAGCAGAAGTATGATAATTTAATACATGTGTTTTAGTTCTCTACCGATTTAGCAGACTAAAGCAAAAGTGGAACAAAGAAAAGAAAGAGGGTTGCATCATGAATGCAGTTATACTTGCAGTTTTGATCATGCTTGTTCTCAGCCTTCTGCGCGTCAATGTGGTTCTTGCTCTTGTGGCAGGTGCATTGGCAGGCGGGCTCGCAGGCGGATTAAGTATAGATAAAACCATTGAAGTTTTTTCAAACGGACTAGGAGGCAGTGCTGAGGTTGCATTGAGTTATGCGTTATTGGGCGGATTTGCCTTAGCCATTTCCGCAACAGGGCTTCCGAATCTATTAGTGGAATGGGTCCTGGACAAGGTCGGAAAAGAAGGGGAGTCCAAAGGGAAAACATTATCAAAGGCACTCATCGTATTTTCTATATTAGTAATGTCTATTTTTTCCCAAAACTTAATTCCCATTCATATCGCGTTTATTCCCATTTTAATTCCGCCATTACTAAAGGTTATGAATGAGCTGCAAATAGACCGGCGTCTGATCGCGTCTGTAGTGACGTTTGGTCTAACCGCTCCGTATATTTTGCTTCCTGCAGGCTTTGGCCAGATCTTCCACGGAATACTCGCAGAAAATATGGAGAACAGCGGGCTGGCAGTGGAAATGGCTGACATCCCGAAGGCTATGCTTATTCCAACAGCCGGTATGGTTGCCGGTCTTTTGGCTGCATTATTTGTTTACCGTAAAAAGAGGGATTATCGTCCATCCGAATTAATTGAGACGGAAAAAGGCAATTACTCCAAAAAGGGCATTATTTTTTCACTCATTGCAATTGCGGCAGCTCTCATCGTTCAGCTGCAGCTTGATTCGATGATCTTTGGGGCACTGACAGGTATTATAGTGATCTACATCAGCGGTGCAATTAAATGGAACGAGGCAGATCAGCTTTTAACTGAAGGTATGAAGATGATGGCATTCATTGGATTTGTCATGCTGGCTGCATTCGGCTTTGCTGATGTATTAAAAGAAACAGGCGATGTCGATAGCCTTGTTGCACAGGCGGCTGAGGTAATTGGCAATAATAAATCACTTGCAGCCTTGCTGATGCTTCTTGTCGGCTTACTTGTTACAATGGGGATTGGATCTTCATTTTCAACCATTCCGATTATTGCAACTATATTTGTGCCGCTTGCACTGGAGGTTGGCTTCAGTCCGATGGCAACGATTGCTCTAGTGGGAACAGCCGCAGCTCTTGGAGATGCCGGTTCTCCTGCGTCAGACAGTACATTGGGGCCAACAGCAGGCTTGAATGCAGATGGACAGCACAATCACATCTGGGATACATGTGTGCCAACATTCCTGCACTACAATATTCCGCTCATCCTGTTTGGTTGGCTGGCGGCAATGATCTTATAATCGTAAGCAGCTTCCCGGAAGGGGGGCTGCTTTCATTGTTATCAGCCTGTAAAGTAGGGTACGATAAAGAAAAAGGAAGGAACGGAGGTGGCTTTAGTGTATTTTGGGAAAATCAGAAAACAGACCTCAAGCCGGGTACCGCCCAATCAAAACGTGACGACAGCCTTTCCTGTACTGCATTACGGAAATGTTCCGTACTATAAGGATATGAAGGAATGGAACCTGCAAATATTTGGAGAAGTGGATAAGGAATTATCCTTTTCGCATGAGGAGATAATGAACCTTCCTCAGACTCTGTACAAAAATGATATCCACTGTGTCACAGGCTGGTCAAAGCTTGATAATGTCTGGGAGGGAGTCTCCGCCGCAGAGATTGCCAGGCTGGCAGGCGTAAAGGATACAGCACAATTTGTGATTCTTCATGCGGAAGAAGGCTGGACCACGAACCTTCCCATTGAAGATTTTCTAAAAAGCACCAGTCTGCTCGCACATACTCATAACGGTGAGCCCCTTACTCCCGAGCATGGATATCCGCTGCGGGCCGTGATTCCGCATCTGTATTTCTGGAAAAGTGCAAAGTGGATTAGAGGCATCGAGTTCTCTAAAACCGACAAGCCTGGTTTTTGGGAGAAAAATGGCTATCACAACTATGGAGACCCATTTCGAGAGCAGCGGTTTAACTGGGATGATTAATAAGAATAAAAGCGTTGCTAACGCTTTTATTCTTATTAAAATCCGAACAGCATTGTGAAAATATTTCTCTTTTTTAATTTCTTCCTGGGCTTCTCCTGATCAAAAACCAGAAGGGTATCAGGAGGGATGTCCCGAGTTTTAACAGCTGTCCTGGCTTCAAGAGCCTCAATTCGTTTAAGCAGGCGTGCATTTTCTTTCTGCAGATCCTCTATTTCGCTGCGGTGCTGAAGCAGCTGATAAGACACCACATCATCTGCTTTTCCGTTCAGCCGCTTCTCAAGCTCGCTGATTTTTAAATATATTTTCTCGATTGCCGGAGCGGCAGCTGCTTCTGCATGGACCGTACCTTTTCTCGTCTTTTTTCCATTTACAGTAACGTCCTGCAATATAATCCCCTGATTAAGCTGATCCTGCACCTGTTTTAGCAGGCTAATGTCTTCTTCCGTAAATAAGTAATGACCCAATTCATTTCGTTCCGTCCGGAGTTCCAGTTGTTTAACCCATCGCTGAATAGTGCTTGGTGAAACCCCTAATAATTTGGCAGCAGCACTCGTATTCATACTGATCCCCTCCCGTTTTCACAAGGAATTCTACCCGTTTAACGTGAAGTCCTTCCCGGCTGACAAAACAAGTTTTCTTTCGCCAAAGAAAGTGCTGATTTTACATTTTTTTTATCGCAGTCTAACGGGCAGTAAGACCCCCACTTCAAGACTCAGAGGAATCAAAGGAGGATAAGAGGGGGTCAAACTGCCCGTAAAGGCCCGATTGGTTCAACTAACAATCAGTGGGGGATAAGGAACCCCCACTGATTGAAGTTTCACTTTATTTCTGGTTTTGAAAGCTTTTCTGTGAACCAGCCTATTGTTCCGCCAATAAGAGCACCGCCAATAACATCGGAAGGGTAGTGGTGGCCTGCCCAGATGCGGGCGAAGCCTGTGCATGCTGAAACCCACAGCAAAATGCGCCCTATAAATTGGTTTCCATAAAAAATGACACTAGAAGCAGCAAACGACACTACTGTATGCTTGCTTGGAAAACTTGAGTCTCTTTTGGCTGGAATTAATAGGCCAACCTTATTTTTTATGAAGGGACGGGGCCTGAAATAACAAATTTTTAGAACCTTATTTACAAAGATAGCAATCAGAGAAGCAGCAGCAGCTTTTTTTGCGGCTGTTCTGGAAGGACCTTTGGCCAGCCACATGCATGCAAGTACAAATAAAAATAAATACCTTGCCCTATTTGATAAAAGAATCATTAAAAAATCAATAAATGCTATACGACCGGATAAACGGTTGATTGCCTTGAAAATCTTCAAGTCCATTATTTGTCTCCTTCTGCTCTTGTCATTGTCAGATGCCTGCTTAAGGCTCTCCTGTGATTGCCTATTGTTCATTTGTTTATTATTTGCAGTTAAGCATGTAAAAACACCATTTGGGCTAACACAAATAAAACCATGCAGCAATTGCATGGTCGTAAAACTAAGCAGAAAATAAGTCTCTAAACACAAATGAAGCAAAACCCATATAAGCACTGACAGTGTAGTCGTTTATAATATAATTTGGATAATTCCATAAAGTCATCAAGTTACCTCCTTTAAATATTGAATCCCCTGCGAGGCAGGGGAATGATAAATATCATATTTTTCCTGATCTTGCTGACAGCCATTTGTCCATATAGTCAGGAACTTTTCCTTCTGAAGTCAGGTTGGCGTGCCCGCCCTGAAGGAGATGAAAAGTTTTATCAGCACTGGACACCAGGTCCATGACCGGAAGAATCTGCTCTTTTGGAACAAGCCGATCATTATCTGAAGCGACAGCGAGCAAATTAGCTTTAATATTACTGAGGGAGGCTTTCTTTTCTCCGATCGTTAATGTACCGTTCACAAGCTTATTGTCTTTTAAAAGATCTTGATGGATTTGCTTCAGTGCAGCCCCTGCAAATGGAATATGGCCATTGGTCCAATGGTTAAATCGCTTCCAGCGGGACGCATAAGCTTCATCATCGGCCCTGGCCAGAAGCGATAAATATGGAGAGTAATAGAGGGGGGAAGTAAAAAGCCGCATACCTGATTTAATGGCAAAGGCGGGGATAAGTCCCCATGCATCAAAAGTGGTTTCCAGGCTGCCTTCTCCATTTCGCAGTTCATCCGCCCATTTATCAAAGACCGGGACAATGCTGAAATCAACCGGTGCAACAGACAATACTAAGTTTTTGACCGGTTCATCCGCAATGGCCGCATAAATGGCTGCAAAGGTGCCTCCCAGGCAAAAGCCCATCACAGTTATTTCGTCTGCTCCCGAGTGATATAAAGCTCTTTTTACCCCCTTCTGGATGTATTCAGTAATATAATCTTCCATCGTAATGTCTTTATCCTCATAGCCCGGAATTCCGAAATCCAGCAAGTAGACATCATACCCGCTGTTAACCAAAGCCTCAATTAAACTGTTCTGAGGTCCCAGGTCCAGAATAAAGGGCTGATTGACTAATGAATAAACAAGGAAAATGGGAATACTGTATTTTTTGCTGGCAGGGGCATAATGCCAGAGAGTAGCCTTATTTCTTTTCCAGACTGCAGTTCTTGGAGTTAAATTGATCTCCGGAGCAGGCTGTAAAAGAGTATTAAAAAATCCAAGCAGTTTTTTGGAAGCTGTATTTTGAGCCATTTATTTTTCCGCGCTTTCAGCAGGGCTGCCAAGTGCTTTTTTTATTTCCTCAATTGATCTGGCCAAAGCGATGACTTTTTCGTCAATCTGATCCATTTTTTCTTCAGCCTGAACAGTTAGTTTTGCTGCATTTGCTACGTCGGTCTTGGTAGGAAAGTTAAGAGGGATGGATAGTGTCTCAATGGCGTCCCGGAGTTTTTTCATGCTTGCTGCAGTCACCTCGGAACGGGTGACTAAGTTTTTGAAAATATCTTCTTTGTTAATAGAGTTCTGAATAGATTCATTCAGTTCTCTTTCCACTTTTGTTCCTAACTTTTTTATTGCCTGCAATAGGGCTTCTGTATGGTTAATAGACATAAACTTTCTCCTTTCTTTAAAGTTAGCTCTGTGAAACCTTAAAGGGATACCGTCATTCCTCCATCTACGACTAATACCTGTCCTGTCACGTAATCAGACGCTTTGGATGATAAGAAGACAGCTGCTCCTTTTAAGTCATGTTCGCTGCCAAATCTTCCGGCAGGAATCTTTTTGAGAATAACTGAACTCGATTTTTCAAGGACTTTTGTAATTTTGGTAGGAAAGAAGCCTGGAGCAATAGCGTTTACTTGAATGCCGGCAGGAGCCAATTTTACAGCTAAATCCTTTGTAAGTGCGATAACTGCCCCTTTACTTGTGCTGTAAGCCACTGCATCAAGAAATGCCGAGTGGGTGCCCCTCATTCCATTTACGGAAGAAATATTAATGATTTTGCCGCTTCCCTGCTTCGTCATCACTTTTGCGGCAGCCTGTGAAAATAAAAACAGCCCTTTTAAGTTCACATTCATGACTTTGTCCCATTTATCGGCAGGCAGATCCAGAAAAGGTGCAACCCAGGATGTACCGCTATTGTTAATGAGGATATCGATGCTTCCAAATGTCTCCAGGGTCTTTTGGATGACCTTCTGAATGTCTTCTTCCTTGGTGATGTCGCATTCGATGGCAAGGGCATTAACTCCTTTGGCTTCAAGGCTTTTTCTGACATGCTCACATGCTTCAATTCTGCGTGAGCAGACGACAACATTTGCTCCTGCTTCCCCAAGTGCATTTGCCATTTGCTCACCGAGTCCGCGTCCTCCTCCAGTGACAATGGCTGTTTTATTGCCTAAATGAAATAACTCGTTCAATTCCAACGTTATCCCTCCCTTATTTATTATTAAGAAGCAATCCTGATTTTTAAAATAGACTTCGATATAGTATAGACAAGTTCACCTCATGTGGTGCTAAAATTGTATATTTGCCTTGTCCCAAAAATGTATAAGGAAGACAAAAACAGAAAAGGATGGATAACAAACGGGGGAGGGAGGCGAAAAGGTGGAAAGAGAACAAATCGAGGAGCTTTTTGAAGAAAGCGGATATCCAGGTTTAAACAGCAAGCTTGCCTATAAAGTCTGGATGACAGGGGCATGGGATGATGCGGATGAAGATAGAATAGAAGCGTTTTTAGAGGCGTATTCTTTTGAACAAGAAGGAATTATAACTGGTGAGTTTCTTTATCACTATCGGATATTTGCTTATATTCATGAGAAAATGACCTGCCGTTATTTCCGCTTTAGGGATACCGCCTAAACAAAAACAAACACAGATCAAAGTGAAGGGACCTGTGTTTGTTTTACATATATTAGTATTAGCTAGCCTTATTTAACTGCTTATTTGCTGCTTTATAGTGGTTTTCAAAGAATTCATTAGTATCTTTAACAACCACTTTGCTTAGAAGGATTAGTGCAATCAAGTTAGGAATCATCATTAATGCGTTTGCCATGTCGGCAAATGCCCAAACAGTAGTTAAGTTGGCAACCGCACCGATTCCAGTTGCGAAAATGTAAATGGCACGGTATCCCATAATTCCTTTTGTGCCAACAAGGTATTCAAAGCATTTTTCACCATATACATACCAGCCGACAATTGTTGAGAAGCCGAAGAAAATTACAGAGAAAGCAACGATATATTCACCCGCTGTTCCAAGAACATGGGTAAAGGCTGCACTTGTTAATGCCCCGCCGTCAAGGCTGCCATCATGTGCCACACCAGAGATCAATCCGCCTGTTGTGTCCCAGAAACCAGTCATGATAAGCACCAGGCCGGTCATCGTACAAACTACGATTGTAACAATAAATGTACCAGTCATCGCAACAAGAGCCTGTTTTACAGGATGGTCTGTCTTTGCGTTTCCTGCAATAAGCGCTGCTGTACCAAGACCGGCTTCATTAGAGAAAATACCCCTGGAAACACCATTCTTGATTGCTTCGGATACGACAACACCGACAAAACCGCCTGTCGCTGCTACCGGATTGAAGGCATAGTAGAAGATAGTCTGGAAACCAGGAATGATTTGATCATAGTTAACAGCGAGTATCAGTAATGCCCCGCCGATATAAAGAAAGGCCATAACCGGAACAAAGAATCCTGCAACAGTACTGATGCGCTGAATGCCGCCAAAGATGATTAAGGCTGCCAATACAGCAAGAATAACGCCTGTAATCCAATTATTAATTCCAAAAGAAGTATCCATAACAGCTGCAATTGTATTCGATTGAACACTGTTTCCGATGCCCAGTGCTGCAAAAGCACCAAAGATTGCAAAGGCAACTGCAAGCCATTTAAACTTTTTGCCAAGTCCGCGTTCCACATAATACATCGGTCCGCTGGAGTACTCGCCATTTGCATTTTTTACACGGTATTTCATTGCGAGTAATGCTTCGGCATATTTGGTTGCCATTCCAAGCAAACCAACAATCCACATCCAGAAGATGGCTCCTGGTCCGCCAAGTGTAATTGCAGTGGCAACACCGGCGATATTACCATTACCGATGGTTGCTGCGAGAGCAGTCATTAGAGCCTTAAAGTTACTGACATCCCCTTCATCATTGGATGTAGCCTGACCTTCTTTTGTAAATCCTAATTTAAACGCATATATTAGCCTTCTGAACTGAAGGCCCTTTAGCATGAATGTTAAAAGAACACCCGTACCAAAAAGCAAAATCAAACTTGGTGTGCCCCAGAGCACCCCGTTAATTTTATTAAGCGTCTCAAGCATAAATCATCGCCTCCCAGATGTTAACGCTTTCAAAATCTGTAAATCAAACTATTAAAATATGAGTTTTTTGTGAACATGTCCTATTGTAAAATTATCTGAATATAACTTCAAGGTAAATTAAAAAAGTAAAACTATTAGCAATTTTATAAAAAAGGTGACGGGCACCGCTCGAATTATGTCGAATGGCCTGATGGCTTTGGTAGAGTACAGGGTGGAACCTGAGGTATAATATAATAGGATAGAGAAAGTGCAGATTAAAGAAGTTTTACGATTGGGTGATAATAAAATGGAAAAAGATCCGTTTAAGAGGGCATTTAGTGATCTGGAGGAATTGGTAGATAAGATACGCGATGTCCTGGAATGCCCTGTTACAATAGAAGATGTTAATCATCGCCTGCTGGCATACAGCACACATGATGACCAGACAGATACCGCGAGAATCGCTACAATCATCAGCAGAAAGGTTCCTGAGAAGGTGATTAATCGTTTATGGAAGGATCGTGTGATTCCGCAGCTGATGCAAAGCGGCGAACCACTTAGAATTCCTGAAATAAAGGAGATAGGACTGGGAAATCGGGTAGCCATTTCAATACGCAATCATAATGAGGTATTGGGCTACATCTGGGCTGTTGAAGAAGAAGCCGCTTTATCTGAAAGCAAGCTGAATATGCTAAAGCTGGCTGCACAGTCTGCAAGAACGGAAATGTTAAGATTAAACGCCCAAAAGAAAAAAAGAGCTGAGGGCTACCGGGATTTTTTCTGGGAGCTGTTAACCGGCCGTTTCCATACCCATGATGAAATCTCAGAAAGATTTGAGGAGTTAAGCATAAAACCGCCATCACCGTTTGCTGTGCTAGCCTTTAGGTTTAAAGAAGAAGTTACCTCTAAAATAGAGCAAAAGATCATCTATCTGATCACGACAAGCCAAAAGGTTCATATAACCTTTCATGCCGCGATGGGGAACGAATTCGTAATTCTAGCAGTGCCTCCTGAACCTGCTCTAGCTGAGAATACTTTTATCGAATTCATCGAGTTTTTCATTGATCAAATGAAAACACGTTTTGGCATTGATCATATAAACGGGGCAACAGGAACAACTTATCAGCACTTTGAAAAAGTGGAAAAAAGCTATCAGGAGGCATTGCAGGTTCTGAGTCTTAAAGAACAATTCCCAGAAGAGATCCATCATGTTTATAGCTATCAGCAGCTTGGCATTTTCCGCTACCTTGATGCCATCCTTGAAAAGAAACGGAAGGAACCGTATGAGCACCCGGCTATCGAAAAGATTACTAAATATGACCTTGAGCACCGGACTAATCTGCTCACTACTCTTGAAGCCTTCATTGATCATGACAGCAATGTGAATGAAACAGCTAAAAAGCTGCATATTCATATGAATACACTGAATTACCGATTAAAGAGGATAACCGATATTGGGAAAGTTGACCTGAAGAATACGAATACAAAACTTTCTTTATATCTTGAGCTTAAAATCCGGAGAATGGAAAAGAAGAGCCCTCATTTGTAGATTTCCACAAATGGAGGCTCTTTTATTTTACCGATTTAACAATGACAGCGCTTTACTAAAATTATTATACTGACAATAGTAAATATCATAATTGATAGATTGAAAGGGGATTTTTCCATGATTATTGGAGTACCTAAAGAGATTAAAAATAACGAAAATCGTGTTGCTGCGACACCAGCAAGCGTTGACGCATTAGTAAAGTCCGGACATAAAGTATTAGTAGAAATTGATGCAGGAATTGGAAGCGGTTTCACTAACGAAGATTATACTGAAGTAGGAGCCGTTATCGTAGATACTGCTGCTGAAGCATGGGCTGCTGAAATGGTAATGAAGGTTAAAGAGCCGCTAGCTTCCGAGTATGGTTATTTCCGTGAAGGTTTGGTTCTTTTCACATACCTTCACCTTGCAGCAGAGCCTGAGCTTGCAAAAGCATTAACTGAAAAAGGTGTTACAGCGATTGCTTATGAAACAGTAGAAGTAAACCGCACATTGCCTCTTCTTACTCCAATGAGTGAAGTTGCAGGACGCATGTCTGCTCAAATTGGAGCTCAATTCCTTCAAAAGACGAATGGCGGAATGGGAATCCTTCTTGCAGGTGTTCCAGGGGTATCACGCGGAAAAGTTACCATCGTTGGCGGCGGTGTGGTTGGAATCAACGCAGCGAAAATGGCAATCGGACTTGGAGCACAAGTTACAATCATCGACTTAAGCCCAGAGCGTCTGCGTCAGCTTGACGATATTTTCGGAAACAGCATCCAAACTTTAATGTCTAATCCTTTCAACATTGCAGAAGCTGTAAAAGATGCTGACCTGGTAATTGGTGCGGTTCTAATCCCGGGAGCTAAAGCGCCTAAGCTTGTAACAGAAGAAATGATTAAAACAATGAAGCCTGGTTCAGTAGTTGTTGACGTAGCGATTGACCAGGGCGGTATTTTCGAAACTGTTGATCACATTACAACTCATGACAACCCAACATATGATAAGCATGGCGTTGTTCACTATGCTGTTGCAAACATGCCTGGTGCAGTTCCAAGAACATCTACAATTGCTCTTACAAACGTTACAATTAACTATGCTCTGCAAATTGCAAACAAAGGTGTTGTAAAGGCGATTGAAGACAATGCAGCACTAAAACTTGGCGTAAACGTTGTAAACGGAAGCATCACATACCCAGCGGTTGCTAAAGACCTTGGCTATGAGTATGTATCTGTCGAAGATGCATTTGCTAAAGTAAAAGCAGCTAACTAATATACAAAAAATCCCCTTGGCCAAAAGGCTAAGGGGATTTTGTTTGTGCAGTCAGGGCGCCTTCCGCTTTTCAAGTGCTGTCTAGCTCCAGGCGCCATCGGCTCGAGGTCATAAGCCGATAAGCGGGCGCCCTCCGCTTTTCTAGTGTTTTCTAGCTCCAGCGCCTACCCCCTCGAGGTCACAAGCCAATCCTCCCAAAAAGGCAAAGAACGCCTTTCCGGGAGGCTCGTCTTGTGCTTGTCGGGGGTGGGCAAGGCGCTTCCGCTTTTCTAGCCGCCCACTCAAAATAAGGACATTTGCATATTAAATAGAGAAGGGATTGAAAATGAAGGAGGTTACCCTGCATGTATTATTATAGAGGCCCATATAGAAACGGGAACGAAAGGTTTTTCTTTTTAGGAGCTCCTTTTGTCGGCGGCTTGCTTGGCGGTTTCCTGGGAGGAGGGCTGGGAGCAGCTTTATTTGCTCCACGTCCATTTTACGGCCCTCCGCCTCCACCGCCTTTCTATGGCCCGCCAGGAGCACCATATGCTCCTTACGGCGGTGGTGGATACCCTGGCTATGGCCCATATGGAAACCCATATTACCGTTAAACACGTGAGAAGCTCTCTTGATCGAGAGCTTTTTTATTTACATCCATCTCAGTTTTAGCGTTAAATCACAGCATTTCTGAGGATCCTCTTTGTCTGATTCGAAATGAAGTCTTAGCCCGTCGGGTGTATAGTCAACAGAAGGGACTCGGGAGATGCCTGTCGATTTCAGCAAATTTTCGACTGCCGCCTTGTTGGACTGCTGGGCCGCTGACATCAGTTCATAAGAAAACTTTTTTGACTCTGCCATATTTACAAGCAATGTGCTGGCATCTCTCATGAGAACCTCCATTTTTTTTGCAGAGCTCATGAACATTTGGGGATCCACAGCAGGCAAGGTCCTGTAGAAATGCACAGGGTGATAATAAGTCTGATAGGCCTGCAGATAATTCCAGCAGCTTTGATGCTGAGGAATATACCCGGGCTTTGGGTAGCGAAAATAATAATAGGGGTACATCCGGTTCTGCCCCTTTCGATTAATAATAAATGCACGCATTCCCAATATATGAAAACTAGGCTTTTCCTATGAAGGAACAAAATTGTTTCACCAAAAGTTAGGCATATGAGGTGGATAGGAAGAGAATTTTTTAAAAGGATTGATATTATTAGAAAAGGGGTAAAAGAAGGGAATGAAGAATATATTAGTGTGGTAATTAATTGTGCACAGCTTACATAGATAGGAGGCCCCGAATGGAACTGGAACTGGTTTTGGAAATCATTGAAAATAACGGATATTTGGGGCTGTTTCTCTGGCTTTGGGTAGGAGTTTTTATTTTTCCTGTGCCAAATGAATTGATTGTTATGACTGTTGGACTTTCTTCCTCTTTAAAAACGCTTCACCCTGTGCTTGCATTCATTGTCATTTATCTTGGCATTTTGGCGGCATTGTCAACCTGTTATACCATCGGGCGTTTGATCGGAAGGCCTTTGCTAAAGTACTTTCATAAAAGCAAAAGGATGTCTAAAACGATTGATTCTTCTTTAAAGCTAATGGAAAAGTATCATGCCTTTTCCCTCTCCTTCAGCTATTTTGTTCCGGGTATCCGAAACTTCCTCCCTTTTTTATACGGCTTCAGTAAATTGCCATTTAAAAAATTCGCTTTATTTGCATACAGCGGCGCACTGATATGGCTGTCTTTAGCCTTCGCGATCGGCTACGTATTTGGAGATCATATTGACACTATCATCAAACATGAAAAAGAAATACTGATTGGCCTGGCAGGATTTGCTGCAATCTTCCTTATTATCCGCATTACCAGAAAAAAACGCGGGAAGGAGCAGGAAAAGCTGCATGATCAGGGGCTGGGATTATAGTATAAAAGGCAGCCAGATGCTGCCTTTTATACTTAGTACTGATTACGGTGCTCTACCAGGTCGATGGCTCCTAGTACAATATGGGCAAGCCCAAAACCAACGATGGTATCTGATAACATATTGTTTGTTCTGCGGTTTTGTTTCATTGCATAGCCTGCCGCAGTAACAGCGGTGCCGAGAACAGCCGGAATTAATCCTTCGCGTACACGATCCATGACGGTCACCTCTTTTTTGTGATTGTCCAGGAGGACATCCATAGTTTGTTCTTATATAATGAAGTATAGTATGACAACATTTTACATAGCGAAAGGGGATTGGGGAATGGAATTGAAAGGTACTTTAATCGAAACACTCGGAATGGAAATCGTGTCACTTGAAAAAGGCCGTGTAGTTGCCACTATGCCTGTTGATGAACGCACCCGCCAGCCGTTTGGCCTCCTGCATGGAGGAGCATCTGTCGCCCTTGCGGAAACTGTTGCAAGCATCGGAGCATTTGAACTTTGCGACAAAGAAACGGAGTCCGTTGCAGGGCTTGAGATCAATGCTAACCATATACGCGCCAAAAAAGATGGGATCGTGACGGCTGTCGCAACAGTGCTGCATCAGGGAAGAACTACAATGGTCTGGGATATCAAAATAACAGATGAAAATGACAAACTGGTATGCACATCTAGATGTACCATGGCAGTAATAAAAAGAAAATAAATAATAAAAAACCGCAAGAGGATTTTGATATGCTCCCCTTTAGGTAGACAGATTAAAAAATAAAAATCTGGCTGCTTATGGGGGAGTATTTATTATGTCTA
>NZ_JBQCMZ010000040.1:0-16363 GCF_051964675.1 Cytobacillus sp. SAFR-174
TTCTCAGCGCCGATGGTAGTTGGGGGCTGTCCCCCTGTGAGAGTAGGACGCTGCCGGGCACATGAAAGAGCACCTGAGGGGTGCTCTTTTTTGTGTGTAATTATAGGTATCTGAATCAACTGGACTCTTCATTTTATTGAAAAATGCATTTATGCGTCACTTCAGCCAGCATATGTCTCTGCAACGAAGAATTGTGCCAAATGTAAGATAAACTCCAAAACATGCTAGATAAATCAAAAATCCTGTTAGATAAATTCATAAACCTGCTAGATAAAACCCAAAACATGCTAGATAAACTCCAAAACCTGTTAGATATACCGCCATGCTATGCTCCTTCCCTGGAAAAACAGCCGGCCACCGATTAAATTCAACCATCGCTGCACTCTGCCTCTTCCTCACGCCCAAAACAAAACTACAAATGCAGGCCACAATTGAATTCTGCAGCCAGCATAACCCCCCAATAACCTTACTGCTTCTTATCAGCCAAATACTGATAAATCAAATACGGCCCCTTTGCCGCCGTAATTTGAAGGAAAGTTTGAATAAACGGATAGTCTTTATTCGGCATCATTTTGATGAGTTCGCTCCACCATTCTGTTTCGTAGCGGGCAATCATGCTTAAGTTATACAGAAGCAGATAATGAATAAGAAGTTCAGGGAAATCAATCAATTCATCTTTGGCCATCGGGAAGAAAAACTTTCCGGTATCCGGACTATACCGTAAGGGCTTGAAATTATATGTATTCAAATTTTCCATCTTGAATTTTAATGCTGATTCCTCTGATTCCTGAAAGCTTATATTAGAGTCTGACTTTGACTGCAGAAATTCCACAAAACGGGACTCGGTCATATGAAAGCGATCAAGGATTACCTTTGGCAAAATCAATATATCCTTTTCCAGCCCAGCTTCGAGAAAAGTCTTACGGCCCTCTGTCTGGCTGTACAAATCATTAAGCTCCGGAATCTGGCCAAATAACTCTCCCATCGTTGTTTTTTCGCCTTCCAAATGTTTCATGTGAAACAATTTTTCTCCCATATAAGGGAAAAGCCCGCTTTTTTGAAATTTCACTTCATCCTGAAAAAAATTATATTGCTGCTTTTTCCTTTTCCGGGCAGATACCCCGTGTGCCAAAACAGAAGTAGTCTCGGGATAATTAGGATCTACAGTCAGTATGCAGGCCTTCACAAGGTGAACAAGTCCATAAAAAAAGAGAATCGGCTTGATGACCAATGGTGCCTTCTCTGCCTGCTCATAGTATACTTGCCCGTGTTCTAGATAGTATATAAAAGGGTAACTGTTTTCATAGCTCTTCTGTTCAGCCTGATCCAGGTTTTGCTTTTGGTAGCATTTCTTTAAAAATTCCTGTGATGTGTTCGCAGAAAAAAAATATAAAAAGGAGCTTTTAAAATCAAATGGATGTATCACTGAGAGTCCTCCGAATCTTTTGAAAAATCCAACATATTAATCCGTCCTTGACAGTATTTTGTCCAATTGATAACCTACTAATAATATTTTCGAGTCCAGGAGGTCAAAAAAGATGTGGGAAACTAAGTTTGCTAAAGAAGGTTTAACTTTTGATGATGTTTTACTGGTTCCATCGAAATCAGAGGTGCTTCCTCGTGATGTAAGCCTCAAAGTTAATTTGACTGAAAAGATTGCACTCAACATTCCAGTGATCAGTGCCGGAATGGATACGGTAACTGAAGCAGAAATGGCGATCGCTATGGCGCGCCAGGGCGGTTTGGGAGTTATCCATAAAAACATGTCCATAGAACAGCAGGCTGATCAGGTGGATAAAGTAAAACGTTCAGAAAGCGGCGTTATTACGGACCCATTCTTTCTTACTCCAGAACAGCAGGTATTTGACGCAGAACATCTAATGGGAAAATACCGGATTTCCGGTGTGCCTATCGTCAACAATACTGAGGAATTGAAGCTTGTTGGCATTCTGACAAACCGTGACCTCCGATTCATTCAGGACTTTTCGATAAAAATCTCCGATGTGATGACAAAGGAAAACCTTGTAACGGCTCCGGTTGGAACCACATTGGATGAAGCAGAAAAGATTCTCCAGAGGCATAAAATTGAAAAATTGCCGCTGGTAGATGATGCAGGTGTTTTAAAAGGGTTAATCACCATTAAAGATATTGAAAAAGTTATTGAGTTTCCTAACTCGGCAAAGGATGAGCGCGGGCGCCTGCTGGCAGGTGCAGCAGTTGGCGTAACCGGCGACACGATGAAGCGTGTTGAAATGCTTGTGAAATCACATGTGGATGTCATCGTAGTGGATACAGCACATGGACATTCAAAAGGCGTGCTTGATACCGTACGTGAAATCAGGAACACTTATCCGGATCTCGCCATTATTGCCGGAAACGTTGCGACAGCTGAAGCGACAAGGGATTTGATTGAAGCAGGTGCCGATATTGTAAAAGTGGGAATCGGACCTGGATCGATTTGTACAACACGCGTTGTTGCAGGTGTAGGGGTACCGCAGATCACAGCTGTTTATGACTGTGCAACCGAAGCACGCAAGCATGGCAAGTCCATTATTGCTGATGGCGGAATCAAATATTCAGGGGATATTGTGAAAGCATTGGCAGCCGGCGGACATGCTGTTATGCTTGGCAGCCTTCTTGCCGGTGTTTCTGAAAGCCCGGGCGAAACGGAAATTTTCCAGGGACGCCGCTTC
This sequence comes from Cytobacillus sp. SAFR-174, assembly GCF_051964675.1. Lineage (NCBI taxonomy): Bacteria > Bacillati > Bacillota > Bacilli > Caryophanales > Bacillaceae > Cytobacillus > Cytobacillus sp. SAFR-174. The sequence continues at coordinate 2,694 of NZ_JBQCMZ010000040.1, forward strand.
AAGGTATACAGAGGAATGGGTTCTGTTGCAGCCATGGAAAAAGGTTCAAAAGACCGTTACTTCCAGGAAGATAATAAAAAGTTCGTTCCAGAGGGAATCGAAGGGCGCATTGCCTATAAAGGGCCTTTATCCGATACGATTTACCAGCTTGTCGGCGGTATCCGTTCAGGAATGGGCTATTGCGGAACAAAAGATCTTCACGAGCTTCGCGAAAATGCCCAATTCATTAAAATGACTGGTGCAGGCCTGAGAGAAAGCCATCCGCATGATGTGCAGATCACAAAAGAGGCGCCAAACTACTCGCTATAATCCATAAAAAGCAGAAGAGGGAAACCTCTTCTGCTTATTTTTATGCCCGAAAATGGATACTAGGAAAATATCAGTGCAAGCATGTGGGCCAATCATGCCACAAGAGAGGCAGGAATAGGTAATTACTCTATCTATTCTTTGAATCAGAGTTATGATAAAATAACAAAAGTGTATTAAAACGTTGGAGGGCAGTAAAATTGAAGAAAACATTATACCGTAAGTCTATCGCTGGATTCCTTGCCTTGGTCATGATATTAGGTCTTTTACCTGGTATACATAAAGCACATGCGGAAGATATTTTAAATATCAATGCCGATGCTGCTATTTTAGTAGATGCAGAGACCGGAAAGATTTTATATCAAAAAAATGCGGATAAAGTACTGGGTATTGCCAGTATGACGAAAATGATGACTGAATACCTGCTTCTTGAAGCCGTTGAAAAAGGCAAAGTGAAGTGGGATCAGGAATACGCAGTAAGTGAATATGTATGGAAAGTTTCACAGGACCGTGCCTTATCGAATGTCCCGTTAAGAAGAGACGGCAAATACAATATCCGTGAATTGTATGAAGCTATGGCTATCTACTCTGCGAATGGTGCAACGATTGCGATTGCAGAAACGATTGCCGGTTCAGAAACCAACTTTGTTAAAATGATGAACGAAAAAGCAGCAGAGCTTGGGCTGAAAGACTATAAATTTGTTAATTCCAGCGGTCTGAATAACCGCGATTTAAAGGGATCCCCTCCAGCAGGCGGCCCTGAAGAAGAAAACGTAATGTCAGCAAGAGATACAGCCATGCTGGCTAAAGAATTGATTAACCGGTTCCCGGAAGTACTGGAAACGGCAAGTACCCCTAGAAAGACCTTCAGAGAGGGTACAGATGATGAAATTAAAATGGAAAACTGGAACTGGATGCTTCCGGAGCTGGTATATGGCTATGAAGGGGCAGATGGCCTTAAAACAGGTACAACTGACTTTGCCGGATACTGCTTCACAGGAACTGCGCTGAGAGATGGCAACCGCTACATCAGTGTTGTCATGAACGCTAAAGGAGCGAATGGCCAGGCTACTTATAAATCCAGATTCGATGAAACCAAGAAAATGTTCGACTTCGGTTTCACCAACTTCACGAAAGAAGAAATCGTTCCTGCCAAATATCAGGTGAAAGGCCAGAAAACAGTGCCTGTTACAAAAGGGAAAGAAGATAAAGTGAAGATTTCTTCCAAAGATGCCATCGAAATGGTGATGAGAAATGGGGAAAAGGAAAACTTTAAGCCCGTTCTTGTTCTGGATAAAAAGAAATTAAATGAAAATGGTGAATTGACTGCTCCAATTAAAAAGGGAGAAAAGGTCGGCTACTTAACGATCGAGTCCAAAGAGGACGGGAAGCTTGAGTTCCTGTCCGATAAAGGCAAAGGCAATATCCAGGTGGATGTTGTAGCCGCTGAAAGTGTTGAAAAAGCAAACTGGTTCGTGCTGACTATGCGCAGCATCGGCGGTTTCTTCGGTGACCTATGGGGAAGTGTTTCCTCAACTGTAAAAGGTTGGTTTTAAGAAAAAGGGCTTTCCTGTCTTGACAGGAGCCCTTTTTCATTGCATATTTTCAATAGGGAAAATTCCGAGTAAAGTAATCTATTTTCCTTTTTTTGAAAAGTTATTTTTATCATAATATTTAACCCATCCAAAGCAGATGGTATTTACGAAGGGGGATAAACATGAAGACAGGTACAGATCGTGTTAAACGGGGAATGGCAGAAATGCAAAAAGGCGGCGTTATTATGGACGTCGTAAACGCTGAGCAGGCAAAAATCGCAGAAGAAGCTGGTGCAGTAGCAGTTATGGCACTTGAGCGCGTTCCTTCTGATATCCGTGCAGCCGGCGGTGTAGCACGTATGGCAGATCCGCGTATTATGGAAGAAGTAATTGGTGCAGTTTCAATCCCGGTAATGGCAAAAGCGCGTATCGGCCATATTGTAGAAGCTCGTATACTTGAAGCGATGGGTGTCGATTACATAGATGAGAGTGAAGTTTTAACTCCTGCTGATGAAGAATACCATTTGAATAAAAGAGACTACACTGTTCCATTCGTTTGCGGATGCCGTGATTTAGGCGAAGCAGCACGCCGTATTGGCGAAGGTGCTTCCATGCTTCGTACAAAGGGTGAGCCTGGAACTGGAAACATCGTTGAAGCTGTGCGCCATATCCGCAAGGTGAATGCACAGGTGCGCAAGGTTGTCGGCATGAATGAAGATGAGTTAATGACAGAAGCTAAGCTTCTGGGAGCGCCATATGAGCTTCTTTTGGAAATTAAGAGCCTTGGACGCCTTCCGGTCGTAAACTTCGCAGCAGGCGGTGTTGCAACACCTGCAGATGCAGCACTAATGATGGAGCTTGGTGCTGACGGTGTGTTCGTAGGATCAGGTATCTTCAAATCTGAAAACCCTGCTAAATTTGCACGTGCCATTGTGGAAGCTACTACACATTACCAGGACTACAAATTGATTGCTGAACTTTCAAAAGAACTTGGCACACCGATGAAGGGAATCGAAATTTCTTCATTGGCTCCTGAAGCTCGTATGCAGGAGCGCGGCTGGTAAGGAGAATAGATATGATAAAGGTTGGAGTATTAGGGCTGCAGGGTGCGGTCAGAGAGCATGTACTATCGGTAGAAGCATGCGGCGCCGAAGCTGTGGTCATCAAACGCAAAGAGCAGCTTGATGAGGTGGACGGGCTGATCCTGCCTGGCGGCGAGAGCACGACCATGAGACGTCTCATTGATAAATATGATTTTATGGACAGCCTTAAGCAATTTGCCCAGTCAGGAAAGCCGATGTTCGGTACATGTGCCGGGCTGATCCTCCTTGCAAAACACATTATTGGCTATGATGAACCTCATATTGGTGTGATGGATGTCCGGGTGGAAAGAAATTCATTCGGCCGCCAGCGTGAAAGCTTTGAGGCTGATCTTAATATTGCCGGAGTGGCAGAAGACTTTGCGGCAGTCTTTATTCGTGCGCCGCATATTGTCGAGGCGGGGGAGAATGTTGAAATTCTCGCCAAGCACAATGACCGGATTGTGGCTGCGCGCGAAGGCAGATTCCTCGGTTGCTCATTCCACCCGGAACTGACGGATGACCATCGCCTGACAGGCTATTTTGTTGAAATGATTAAAGAGTCCAAGCAATTAGCAATTTGAATATTTTGGTTGCAAATGGAACATAATTGTAGTACATTATGAATTACAAAATTCTTATAGCTGAAAAGCAATGAGAGGAACTAGTAACAGGAACTTTGTTCTGTAGAGAGCCGGTGGCTGGTGTGAACCGGTGAATAAACCCTGTGAATCCATCCTCGAGCAAAGCATGGAACACCCGGAATGGTCCGGGAAAAGTAAATGCTTTCGGTTAAAACCGTTATGGATTTAAGGTGGAAAGCTTATGCTTTCAACTAGGGTGGCAACGCGGGTAACTCTCGTCCCTTTTTTGGGGACGGGAGTTTTTTGTGTTCTAAATTATTTTTCAGGAGGTACTTAAAAATGCTGGACATTAAATTTTTGAGAGCTAATTTTGAAGAAGTGAAAAACAAGCTTCAGCACCGCGGCGAGGATTTGACGGATCTCGGAAAATTCGAGGATCTGGATGTGAAAAGACGTGAATTGATTGTTGAAGCAGAACAGCTGAAGAGCAAAAGGAATGAAGTATCCCAGCAGGTTGCAGCCTTAAAGCGCGAAAAGCAGGATGCAGATCATTTAATCACAGAAATGAGAGAAGTCGGCGACAAAATTAAAGCATTGGATGAGGAGCTCCGCACGGTTGAGGAAGAATTGGACCAATTGCTGCTGAGCATTCCGAACATTCCGCATGAAAGCGTGCCTGTCGGTGAAACAGAAGACGATAATGTGGAAATCCGCCAATGGGGAGAACTTCGTGAATTTGATTTCGAGCCAAAGCCGCACTGGGATGTAGCGACAGATCTTGATCTGCTCGATTTCGAACGCGCCAGCAAAGTAACAGGCAGCCGCTTTGTATTCTACAAAGGCCTTGGTGCCCGCCTTGAGCGCGCCTTATTCAACTTCATGCTTGATTTGCACACAGATGAACATGGCTATAAGGAAGTTCTTCCTCCGTACATGGTCAACCGTGCAAGCATGACAGGAACAGGACAGCTTCCGAAATTTGAAGAAGATGCGTTCCTGATTGAAAGCGAGGATTACTTCCTGATTCCAACTGCCGAGGTGCCTGTCACCAATATGCACAGGGAAGAAATTCTGAATGCAGATGAGCTTCCGATTAATTATGCGGCATTCAGTGCATGCTTCCGTTCTGAAGCAGGTTCTGCCGGCCGTGATACACGCGGGCTGATCCGCCAGCATCAGTTCAATAAGGTAGAGCTTGTGAAGTTTGTGAAGCCTGAAGAGTCTTATGATGAGCTTGAAAAATTGACTGGACACGCAGAAAAAGTCCTTCAGCTGCTTGGCCTTCCTTACCGTGTGATGAGCATGTGCACAGGCGATCTTGGATTCACAGCTGCGAAGAAATATGATATCGAGGTTTGGATCCCAAGCTATAACACGTACAGAGAAATCTCTTCTTGCAGTAACTTCGAAGGATTCCAGGCAAGACGTGCCAATATCCGCTTCCGCCGCGAGGCAAAAGGCAAGCCGGAGCATGTGCACACACTGAATGGATCTGGCCTTGCGATCGGCCGCACGGTGGCAGCTATTCTGGAAAATTATCAGCAGGCTGACGGAAGTGTTATCATTCCGGAAGTACTTCGTCCGTATATGGGCAATCGCGAAGTTATTAAGCCTTAATAAAAAAGTTCGGAGCGGATTTTTAATCCGCTCTATTTTTTTATAAAATGATGTTGACATCCTATTTGAGAAATGATATAGTATTTCTTGTCGATGCGGAGGAATACCCAAGTCCGGCTGAAGGGATCGGTCTTGAAAACCGACAGGCGGGTCAAACCGCGCAGGGGTTCGAATCCCCTTTCCTCCTCCATTTTAATTGACATCTAACACGCGCATAAATATTGGAGATACATAAAACTGCTGATCGCATCAGCGGTTTTTTTGTGTTTAAGAAAAGCGCAAGCGCCTTGCTCACCCCCGACACCCCGAGGGGGTAGGCGCTGGAGCTAGACAGTTATCGTCGTTCCAAAATTATATACTTCCTTATCTTCCAAAGAAAAAACCGCCGATAATGGCGGTTATTTTTTCAATAATTGCGTTTGTCTTAAGAAGTAAGAAATGCGCTCCACAATCGGCTCAATGGATTGCTCATTCTGAATAATGTCATAATCATTGATATTCAGGCGCAGGACCGGGCATGCGTTAAAGCTGTTGATCCAATTTTCATAGCGCTGGTGCATTTCTTCCCAGTAGGAAATCGGCGTCTGCTGCTCCATCGGACGGCCGCGCTCCTGGATGCGGGAAAGAATGTCATCAAGCGAGCCTTCCAGGTAAATAAGCAAATCAGGATGCGGGAAGTATGGTGTCATCACCATTGCATCAAATAAACTGGTGTAGGTTTCGTAGTCGACTTTGGACATCGTCCCTTTTTCATAATGCATTTTTGCAAAGATGCCTGTGTCTTCATAAATGGAGCGGTCCTGAACAAAGCCGCCGCCATATTCGAAAATGCGCTTCTGATCCTTGAAGCGTTCAGCCAGGAAGTAAACCTGCAGGTGAAAACTCCAGCGGTTGAAATCGGCATAGAACTTATCAAGGTAAGGATTTGTATCAACCTTTTCGAAAGAGGTTCGGAACCCCAGTGCATCCGCAAGCGCATTGGTCATTGTTGATTTTCCGACTCCAACGGTTCCGGCAATGGTAATGACGGCGTTCGAAGGAATCTCATATTTCTGCCTAAGATTCATAAGTGTATACTCCTCTTTTTTAATGATGTCGATAAGGTATCGAATATATGCATTAAGTCTGCTTCATTTTTTACAAAATCCAGCTGATCCCCATTAAAGCGGATGACCGGGATATCCGGGTGCTGCCTTTCGAACTCATTCATAGCAGTTTCATAATCAAGGGATAATTGCTCAAGATATAACGGACTGATGTTCTTTTCAATTTCACGGCCTCTCAGCTCGATTCGGTCGAGCAGTGTTTCGAGGCTGGCATTAAGATAGATGATGACATTCGGCTTTGGCATATCACCCGTCAGAATGTCGTAGATCTTCAAATACTTCTGATATTCAGTCTGATTTAGTGTGCGCTGCGCAAAGATCAGATTCTTGAAAATATGATAATCAGCCACAACAGGCTTATTTTGAGACAGGTAGTGATTGTTGATATCAACCAGCTGTTTATAGCGGTTGCAGAGGAAAAACATTTCAGTCTGAAAGCTCCATTCTTCAATGTTTTCATAGAATTTTCCCAAAAAAGGATTTTCATCAACAATCTCTTTTAGTAAGGCATACTGTAATTTCTCAGAAATTGCTTTAGCGAGAGACGTTTTCCCAACGCCAATCGGCCCCTCTACTGTAATAAAAGGTATTCCCCCCATAGTGATCGTCCTCCTGCATTGCTTATTTATCTATAGAAACCATTTATAGGTACGTTCCAAAATGACACAAAGCTTATTTTATCACAGTATGGAGTGGAAGGGATATGGAATTTCAGCTGGAAATAAGAAAATAAGAGCCTATTATCTGAAAAATAAAAAAGCTGCCTGTAAGCGGCAGCTGCTGAGTAATCATGCTCTTTTTGTCACATTGAAGTTTTCCGTAATCAGAAGCCAATTTTGCGGGAAAGACAGGCCGAGCTTCCAGTAGCTCATGCCCCGCAGCTTCAGTTCTTTGATTAAGTCGAATTTCGCCTGGATGGAGCGGGCATCCTCAAACCAGACTTCATGCCTTTTCCCGTCAGGTGCTGTGTAATTAAAAAATGGGGCCTGTGCTTTGTAGTCATATTGAATGGCCACATTATTTTCCGCTGCGATCTGTATGGCCTGCTGCGGACTGACGGCTTTTGCGGTGGTGCCCTGAACAAAGGGAAGCGTCCAGTCATAGCCATACAAGTTCTGGCCCATCATAATTTTAGAAGATGGCATTTCGCTGATCGCGTATTCCAATACCTGCCTCACTGGGCCGATTGGGGAAACGGCCATAGCCGGACCGCCGCTGTAGCCCCATTCATAGGTCATGATGACCACGAAATCAACAATCTCCCCGTGGGCTTTATAATCATGAGCCTCATACCAGAGCCCTTTCTGTTCAGCGCTGGTTTTCGGGGCTAATGCTGTGGAAATCAGCCAGCCTTCCTGCCTGAATCTTGCCTTTGCTTTTCTGAGAAAGTTGTTATAAGCTTCGCGGTCCTCCGGGCGCAGAAATTCGAAGTCAAAATGAATATCCCTGAAGCCGTATTTCTTTGCTGTGGCTGTAATGTTATCCAGGAATTTATTCTGAATCGCCATATCATTTAACAATATTCTGCCGAGTTCGTCACTGAACTGATCGTTTTCCTGATTGGTGATTACCATCATCAGTACATTATTATTGGCTCTCGCAATAGCTGGGAAATCATTCAGAAGCGGCTCCTTCAAAGAGCCATCGCGGAGAGCCTGAAAACTGAACGGCGCCAGATAGGTCAGATAAGGCGCGGCCTCTCTTGCGCTTTCCTCCAGCTCAGGGGCGACTGTATTGCCTCTTGGCTCCACATAGGCATTGAATTCTGCTTTCGTTTTCGGGCGGGGCGGAATATAAAGGCGGAACCCCACCTGAAGCGGCTGGCTTACTGAAATGCCATTGACTGATGCCAGCTGCTGAAAAGAAATGCCGAACCTTCTTGAAATCGAGTAAAGGCTGTCACCGGGCTGCACCCAATAAAAGCTTCCAATTATCGGAATAACCAGTGTCTGGCCGATCACAAGATTATTTGGATTGGGAATTTCGTTTGCTTCAACGAGATCTTCAACTGTCGTTCCATATGCCTGGGCAATGCCGAACAAAGACTGGTTTTGCTGGATAACATGAATCTGCAATCTATCTCCCTCCCGGAAAAACACATCTTAAAACACTACTGCCATTTTATGAAGGAAACATGGAAGAAATGTTATAATTGTTTTCAGAGAAGGAAGATATATTGGCTTTTAATACGTTTTCCATCATCTTTAAGGCATTTTCATTATCATGGTCGTCGTTGGAAGCGATGCAGTCATGCGGTATATGCAGATGGTATTCTCTCATATAAGCGTCATTGGCTGAAAACAGGACACAGATATTGCCTGCGATTCCCGCCATAACAAGCAGATTGACGCCGAGCTGGTGCAGGAGAGTATTTAAGGCAGTGCCATAAAAAGCGGAGTACTTTGGCTTTATTAAAAAATAATCATCCGGTGACGGATGTATTTCATGAAGGATACGCTAACTGACAGGATTGCGGCAATGGTTCATAATCGTATCGAGATCAGCCTTCCAGAGGTTATAATGATCATTCACGTAAATGACCGGGAGATCCTGTTCATGGAATGCAGTCTTTAGTTCATTGATGGGTTTTATGATATTCAATGCTTTTTCAGCAAGGATTTTGCCATGGTGAAAATGAAAGTCGTTAATCATGTCAATAATGATAAGAGCCGGTTTATAGGCTTGCGGATTTTTCATCGAATCGCTCCTTTAAGATTATTTTTCGTAAAAGGAGCCGCTTTTACACAGATGTTAAGAGAAGGAATGAAGATATTTGATTCAGGAATCATTCACTGAAGATGAACTGTATATGCGGGAGGCCATCAAGGAAGCTAAGCTTGCTGAAGGGCTGGAGGAGGTTCCGATTGGCGCAGTCATTGTCCTGGACGGGGAAATCATTGCCCGGGCCCATAATCTGAGAGAAGTGAATCAGACTGCAATTGCGCATGCGGAACTCTTGGCCATTGATCAGGCATGCAAAAAACTCGGAACCTGGCGGCTGGAGAATGCCGTTCTCTATGTAACTTTGGAGCCCTGTCCGATGTGTTCAGGATCCATAATTCTGTCGCGCATCCAAAAAGTGGTGTATGGAGCCAGGGATCCGAAAGGCGGCTGTGCCGGAACGCTCATGAACCTCTTGCAGGATGAGCGGTTCAATCATCAGAGTGAAGTCGTCGCAGGGGTGCTGGAAGAAGAATGCGGTGAAATGCTTTCGAGCTTTTTCCGGAACTTGCGAAAGCGCAAGAAAGAAGAGAAAAAGAAAAGGCAATTGCTGCAGATGGAACATGATACAGGAATTGACAATGGTTAGGCATTGCTTTTTTACCCGATTGTTAGTATACTTATAAATGCGTCGGACAAAGACGCACCTAAATATGGTATCAACTTTGCCGTGCTAGGCGGGGAGGTAGCGGTGCCCTGTACTCGCAATCCGCTCTAGCGAGGCTGAATCCCTTCCCGAGGCTGGTGTCCTGTAGGGCCTGCCTTAAGTAAGTGGTGTTGACGCCCGGGTCCTGCGCAATGGGAATCCATGAAACATGTCAGGTCCGGAAGGAAGCAGCATTAAGTGGACGCTCCCATGTGCCGCAGGGTTGCCTGGGCCGAGCTAACTGCTTAAGTAACGCCTATGGGCGCCAGTCGACGGAAGGTGCACGGCAGTTTATATTGTTACTAAAACTCATCCTTTTGCGGGGTGGGTTTTTTGTTGTATTTTTTGCTCTAGGTTTTGTAAAAAGGAATTTAGATACGTTATAATAGATGAAGGACTATACATAGGAAGGGGGCGTGTCAGTGAGTTATCAAGCTTTATATCGTGTTTGGCGCCCGCAGCAGTTCATCGATGTTGTCGGGCAGGAACATGTGACAAAGACTTTGCAAAACGCCCTGCTTCAGGAGAAGATATCACACGCCTATTTGTTTTCCGGCCCCCGCGGAACCGGTAAAACGAGTGCGGCAAAAATACTTGCAAAGGCTGTTAACTGTGAGAAGGCACCTGTCACTGAACCGTGCAATGAGTGTTCGGCCTGCAGAGGGATTACAGACGGATCAATTCCTGACGTCATTGAAATCGATGCTGCATCCAATAATGGTGTAGAAGAAATCAGGGATATCAGGGACAAAGTGAAATATGCCCCGAACGCTGTAAAATATAAGGTTTACATCGTCGATGAGGTGCATATGCTTTCCATTGGAGCTTTCAATGCGCTGTTAAAAACGCTTGAAGAGCCGCCTAAGCATGTTATTTTTATTTTAGCCACAACAGAGCCTCATAAAATTCCTCTGACGATTATTTCCCGCTGCCAGCGATTCGATTTCAAACGGATTACGGCTCAGGCGATAACAGGAAGAATGAAGCTGATTGCGGATGAAACAGAAGCAGCTTATGAAGAACAGGCCCTGCAGATCATCGCAAGAGCCGCAGAAGGCGGTATGCGTGATGCGCTCAGCCTGCTTGATCAGGCGATCTCCTTCAGCCAGGATCGTGTTACAGTTGAAGATGCCCTGTCTGTAACAGGTGCGGTGTCGCAGGGGTTTTTAAATAAACTGGCAAGAGCGGTTAAAGACAGGGATGCAGCATCCGGGCTGGAATTTCTGGAGGAGCTCCTTTTTCAGGGGAAAGACCCATCCCGCTTTATAGAGGACTTTATCCTGTATTATCGGGACATGCTTTTATTTAAAGCTGCTCCAAGGCTGGAGGAATCATTAGAAAGAGTTATGCTCGATGAGGACTTCCAGCAGCTTGCCGGGGAAGTGGAGCCTGAAGAGCTTTATGAGCTGATTGAAGTGCTGAACAAAGCCCAGCAGGAAATGAGATGGACCAACCATCCGCGAATCTTCCTGGAAGTGGCGATTGTGAAGCTGTGCCAGCTTGAACAGCGGGAGAGACCAGGACAGGCTGCAGACATCAAGCCGCTGATGCAGCAAATCGAACAGCTGCAGCATGAGCTTGCTGAATTAAAGAAAAACGGCATAGCGGTTAAGGATGATGGAGCACCTGCTGTACAGAAAAAGCCGCAGAGAAGTTCACGCAAAGGCTTCCAGGCGCCAGTCGGGAAGGTGAATGAAGTACTGAAGCAGGCAACGAAAAACGATCTGGTGGCTGTAAAGAGCCGCTGGGGCGAGATGCTGAACCTGCTCGTTCAAAACCAGATGCGCTCCCAGGCAGCTCTTCTCAATGAAGCAGAGCCTGTAGCCGCATCAGAAACTGCTCTTATCGTAAAATTCAAATATGAAATTCATTGTCAGATGGCCATGGATAATGCGAAATTCCTGGATACTTTGGGGAATATCCTGTTTGAGCTTTTAGGAAAGAGATTGCAGCTGGTCGGCATTCCGGATGAACAATGGCAAAGTGTCAGGGAGGATTTCCTGCGCAGCCAGCGTGACGGAGATGAGTCTGGCGGGGGCTTCGGCGGAAATGAGGAAGAGCCTCATGTGGCTGAAGCGGTCAAGTTATTTGGCGCTGAACTAATTGAAATTAAAGAATAGAAACTAGCTGGAGGTATGTAAAATGCGCGGTGGAATGGGAAATATGCAAAATATGATGAAGCAAATGCAGAAAATGCAAAAGAAGATGGCTCAGGCACAGGAAGAGCTTGGCGAAAAAAGAATTGAAGGAACAGCCGGCGGCGGAATGGTGACTGTCGTTGTATCCGGACATAAACAAGTTTTAGAAGTTAACATTAAAGAGGAAGTTGTGGATCCGGAAGACATCGAAATGCTTCAGGACCTTGTCCTGGCGGCAACTAACGATGCACTGAAAAAAGCGGAAGATTTAACAAACGATACGATGGGCCAATTTACTAAAGGAATGAACCTGCCGGGAATGTTTTAATCAAACATCCTGAAGGAGTGCTTAAAAGCACAGACAGGCCGGGCGCCAGCGAACATAGTCTGATGGAATATCCATCAGGCCATCATGCTCGCGGCGCTTTTCCTTTTCATATAGGAGGAAACATACATGCATTATCCTGAACCGATATCCAAGCTGATTGACAGCTTTATGAAGTTGCCCGGAATCGGCCCGAAAACGGCTGCACGTCTGGCGTTTTTTGTTTTAAGCATGAAAGAAGATACTGTGCTGGATTTTGCAAAAGCACTGGTCAATGCGAAAAGAAATTTATCATACTGCTCTGTCTGCGGCCATATCACGGACCAGGATCCCTGTTATATATGTGAGGACCAGAGACGTGACCGGTCCGTCATTTGTGTTGTCCAGGATCCGAAGGACGTGATTGCCATGGAAAAGATGAAGGAATACAACGGGCTGTATCATGTCCTCCATGGAGCAATTTCACCGATGGATGGAATTGGCCCTGAAGATATCAATATTCCTGATTTACTGAAAAGGCTTCAGGATGAGACGGTCCAGGAGATTATTCTTGCCACCAATCCGAATATTGAAGGGGAAGCAACAGCCATGTATATCTCCCGCCTGATCAAGCCGTCCGGCATAAAGGCGACCCGGATCGCCCATGGCCTGCCGGTAGGCGGAGACCTGGAGTATGCGGATGAAGTAACGCTCTCAAAAGCGTTAGAGGGAAGAAGAGAAGTTTAAGCACGGAGGCGGAATATATGTTTTTTCGCAGGAAAAAATGGCTTCGCAGCGAGTTTGATGAGAAGCTTCTGGAACAGCTGAACAGATTGAAAACAGATTGGAACAACCAGAAATCACTGGTGGAAAAAAGTTTTGATCCATCTCCGGAGGCAATCAGCCAGGCAAAGCTGGCCGAAGCGAAATACTTTTTTCTATTCAGGGAAGCTAAAAAGAGAAATGTTAAAGTGAGAATATAATTTATTAATTTTGCGGGAAGAAAATCGTCCATAAACAAAATACTTGTCCTCCTCTAAGGTCTTTTTTGTACACACTAATCATAAATTAGTAGTACAAGTTTTCTGAGAGGAGGATTTTTCTTTTGGAGCCTATCGTAGTGATCTCCATTCTGGGAGGATTAATTTTATTGCTTCTATTTATAGGAGCCCCGGTAAAACCGGTAAGATTCATTGGGCAGGGAGCCATTAAACTGATCATTGGTGCACTCTTATTATTTTTCTTAAATGCATTTGGGAATCAGATTGGCATTCATGTTCCTATAAACCTTGCCACTTCGGCCATTTCCGGATTTCTGGGTATTCCCGGATTGTTTGCCCTTGTTGCTATACAGACATGGATTATTTAATTTTACAGCCGTTCTTATGCGGCTGTTTTTGTTTTTAAATCTTTTTTAGTATTTCTGTTGACAGTTCTTTTTGATGGTGATATTATATTAAAGGTCGTCACCACGACGCGATGAAAAAACAACTTACAAAAAAAGATGTTGACATTAAATCGTGAGAATGATATATTAATAAAGTCGCTTCTGAGCGGCGGATTGATCTTTGAAAACTGAACGAACAAAACGTCAACGTTTAAATCATTAGTCTTTTTCGAAAAGACAAACGAGC
>NZ_JBQCMZ010000041.1:0-5086 GCF_051964675.1 Cytobacillus sp. SAFR-174
CTCTATGGTAATATTATACATAATAAATAGAATTTTAAGTATATTCATATATTTAACCAATGAAATTGGATGAACCGGCATAAGTAGGTATGGTTATTTAATTTGATTTCAGTTAAGCCGGGGTCAATGAGGACTGCAGCATATTTAGGAGAACAAACAATTTTCAAGGAACTTTTTACACTATTTCATGCCAAAATTCCTATTCAACTAAATGTCAGAGTCCTTTAAGATATAAATAGAAGAAAATGGAATTTATAATGCGGAGCTGATTCTGTTGAAGGTGTTAGAAGCAGATTCCTTGCTTGCAGGAATCGACGAGACGAGCAATCAATTATCCATCCTTAAAGATCAGATAAGTCAAGTTCAGGTATCCATCCAGGAGCTGGTGTCTCTTGAAGAGGCATTCAAAGGGCAGGGCAGCCAGGCCATACATGCATTTTATCAGGATTGCCACCAGCCTTTCCTTCAATTTCTCGAATCCTGGATTGATGAGTATCAATCCTATTTAAAAAGTTTTATAGGTTCATTGCAGGACATTGAACCCTCCCCTTCAGGCTTTATCCGCCAGGAATTCCTGGAGCATGAGCTCAAACAAGGGCTGAAAAATACTCTTCAGATCACTGCGGATCTGACAGAGGAAGCGAATGGGATCATGAAGTCGGTTAGCGATATTGTTGCGCTTCCGCGGCTGGAGGATGGCCGCTTTATCCAGGCAACAAAGAGCGCTGAGGACTCAAGCCGTGAAACCGTTGAGAAACTGGAGGACTTCGACCATTGGGAAACGGCTGCACTGGATCCTCTCCTGCAAGATCTATCCCACATGAACCAATACATCTTAAAAATCGCGGGCATGTTCCAAAGCGGCAGCTTATCTCTGGCCCAATACCAGCCTAAATCTCTCAACTGGAAGGATTTCCACGAGGAAATATCGAATCCCAATCCAGAAAGCGGGCAAAGCATTCTTCAGGATATAGCTGAAGGAGCTATTAAAGGGGCATCCAAAGCCGTAGGGGATACATGGGATGGACTGAAGTCGACGTATGAGCTGGGCAGAACCATCATGGGCCCATTTAGTCCACTGTTTTTGGGAAGTGAGTTGCTGTTTAACCGTGACCAGCTGCTCGAAAATCAAAGGAAGCACCAGGAATTTTATTTGGATATTATAAATGACCCTATCGGAAAAGTAAGCCAGGCTCTGGATATGCCGAAGTATATATGGTCCGCTGTCTCCAGCGCCTGGGAGCGGGATGTTGTAAATGGGGACGCCAAGAGCCGTACAGCCTTCTTTACCTATGGCCTGACTTCACTTGGAATCAGCATTCTTGGGGATAAGGGGATCGGGAAAGCTGGAGCCGTTGCCAAGACGGTTCGCCAGGCTGGTAAAGGCGAGAAGGCACTTCCGATTTTTATGCCGGTTCAGACACCAGCTGTGGCTGGAGGAGGAATGGCTAGGGGGCCAGTGCCGTATAATATTCTTTTTAATCCGTTGACGAAGATTAAGACGGTGACTGATGATGTGTTTGGGGTTAAGGGTACGGGTAAAGCTGCGAGGCTTAAATCAAGAAAATTATCTTCTGAACAAATTGAATTAGATTGGCTAGATGATAAGTATATTGCTGTAGAAGTAAAAGGAACAGTTAAAGTTGGTGGGAAGAAAGTAGATGTCTCCAGAAGAGTGTACCAAATTGAGATTGATAAAAATTATGTACCTATTAATCCGAAGGCACTAGGAAAGTCAAATGGAGAATTGATGGAAAAGGGTAAATCACCATATATTGTAAAAGACGGAGTGGAAAGTAAAGTTGAATTACACCATTTAGTTCAAAAAGAACCTGGTGGAATGGTTGAAATTGCAGAGGTAACTCATGATAAATACGATTCGACGCTACATGGTTTAGTTGAAAATGGAACAAGTTTTAGGAATAATCCAGAACTCGAAAAAATGTATAATAACTTTAGAAGTAACTATTGGAAAATGCGTGCTAGTGAGTAATAGGAGTGAGTTTATTTGATGGATGAAAGAATTATAAAGATGATCGAAAATTATGGTGAAGAAGATGATTTTTTTGGAGAAGTATCAGAAGAATATATTAATAAGGCTGAAGAAAGACTTAAAGTTAAACTTCCTCGAAGTTACCGCAATTTTATAAAAAAATATGGTTCGGGAGGAATATGTGGAGTCGAGCTTGAAGGTGTCCAGGGGAATTTAGGAGCATCTGTAGTTGATGCAACAGAGAGATGGAGAAAATTAGGGTTGGGTTTGAACTTAATTGTTTTAGAGGACTCGGGAGAATTTGTTAGATGTATGTATAGTGCAGATATTAAAGATGAAAGAGTATTTAGTTGGGAAAGGGCGGGGACAGATTTACACCCAAGGTATAATACATTTGAGGACTATGTAATAGACATATTTCAAGAAGGAATTGATAACTGGTAAAAAACAATGAGGTGCAAGGGATACTTATGAATCAATTGCACTTGATGTCAACTGGGACTGAACCCTTGTCAGTACAGTAATGAAATCACCTTTAACCAGCTATCAAAAATTAATGAAATAATAGGTATAGGATTTAAGGAATTAAATCATTCACAGGTGGGCTACAGAAGATGTTAGCTCACCTTTTGTTTTGTTAGGCTAACCTTTATTTACTTAAGGACAGGTAAGCTCGGTCCAGAAAGATCTTTCTGCCGCAAAAATTCAGGTTTAACAACAGGTGCCTGACCCCAACTATACTACCGCATTAAAGGGCTGAGGGTCAGGCTCCTTTTTCCGGCATATCCATTATATAAAAAATAATATAGAAGGTGATTCAGGGATATGAGATATCCATTTGAATTTAAGAAAGACCCATTTGGTGATTTAGGAATAGTATTGCCGGAAGAAATAAGTATTTTCTCGGATTTTATTCAGGATATTTCAACAGAAGAAGAAGTGGATGAGTATATAGGATACATTAAGAAAGTTTTAGAAGGGGTATATGAAGACTTTGAAATTACTTTGAATGCTACGAGTGTAAATATCAAGAAAGATGTGACAGTAGCTGAACATCATTATCGGATTGATGAACCTACTCAAAATAAAATTGAAACGGAGGAATTTATAGAGCTGTTATTGATATGGAGAGAGAAGATTCCAGAAATATTCAAAGGTTGAATAGTGAGATCAAAATAAACAGACCTTGAATGGCCATCTGCCATTCAAAGAAAAACAGGTGCCTGACCCTAACTATACATCAGGCCCCTTTTTCTATCCCAGCCTATTTTTATTTCTTCAGCACATTTCTTGCAGCACGGGTCACACCACTCTGGTGAAATATTGTCATGAAGTTTGATGAAAAAGGAAATTTCTTTAAACAAATGGTGGAGTATTCAGTAATAAGATCTTTTGAAGAGTTCGATAATCAGGTAGATCAAGAATTAATAAATAAGATTTTATTTTAGAGTTATTAATAGAAGATTTTACTAACCTTTATTTACTTAAGGACAGGTAAGCTCGGTCCAGATTAATCATTCTGCAGGAAAAATTCAGTTTAAATACATTCATAAAAAAACACCTCTCGCTTTATTTAAATTATGAGCGAAAGGTGTTTCTTTATTATTCAGCAATCAATTTGTTAGAACGGATGACGAAGGATTTATCTTTCAAGCTTTCTAGTGAAAAAGAATTGCCTATCCCGTCTATTACATCAATGACAATTTGCATGTGCTCCCAATAGGCAAAGTTTGAGTTATGCATATAATAGGCACATCCATCACTTCACCTATTTGTTTATCCTGGCTGCCAAGATAAAAATCACCTGCTGTCATACAGATTGGTGAAGTTCCAGGATACAGGTGCCTGACCCCAACTATACTACCGCTTTAAAGTGCCGGGGGTCAGGCACCACTTTTTGTTAATGATCCGTTGAAGAAGATTAAGACAGTGACTGATGATGTGTTTGGGGTTAAGGGTACGGGTAAAAGCCCTTCAGATTTTGCAGATCGTGGTAAACTAGAAGGACATTTTGATAAGCATGGGAAGGAATTTGATGGATTATATAAAAATGCCGACGAGTATCTTGAAGGTGCAAAAGAGGTTATTAATAATGGCATAAAGGTCAAGTATGAAAATAAAGGTGAAATTAGGACAGGATATATCAAGTTTATGGGAAATAACAAAAATGGTAAAGCAAAGTTTGAATTTGTAGGTACTAATAATAAAGGAGATATTACGACCTACCAGACTCAGAGTGGCAAAAAGATCTGGAAGACCATTAATGGTGAAAATATTCCAGTGATTAATCCAGCAGAGTAGGAAGTGAGGATTTATATATGGTATATACGGCTCTCGTTAAAAGGCTAGACCCACAAATTGAGGAAGAAGTGACAATTGAGATCAAGGGTATTAAATTTACAGGATTTGCTTTTATTTGTCCTTATAAAATTGAAGTAGGAAAAAGTTACCCTGTAACAATAGGGTTTACTATTTTAAATGAGTTAATGATTCGTGAAATCCAGGGAGAGAAGAAAGAAATAGAACGTATTGGTTTGGGTTATGAGTATTATATAAGAGGTTTGTTACATGAAGATAATATTGATGCAGGAGTAGTTTTTACTGACGACGATGAGTATTTCTCTGACTATCCTGAATTGATGGATAAATATATTGAAATAAAAGTTGACAGAATAAGTATAGAATTTTTAAGGACAACTACTGATTATAAGGAGAATAAATTTAATTTCATAAAGTATTAATACTCACAACAGTCAAAAAACAGGTGCCTGACCCCAACTATACTATCGTTTTAAAGTGCCGGGGGTCAGGCACGTTTTTTTTTCAAAAAAGGCGAATTTAAAATGAAGGAGATCGTTGGTTATTGAGATGGTTTCCTATTGGTTTTCTTATTCTTGTACTTCACTCATTAATGCATGAGTATTATCTTCTGTATCTTTAAAAAATACCATCCATGTTTCTGTTTGTCCCATTTTCGCTACAACATGTGGTTCATCGATAAAGATAACTTCTTTACTTACTAATCGCTCATAAGTATCTTTAATATTAGTTACTTGAAAATAAATAACTGAACTTGAATGGGCGAATTCATCT
>NZ_JBQCMZ010000042.1:0-4905 GCF_051964675.1 Cytobacillus sp. SAFR-174
AAGCTTCGCTAAAAAAATAAAAGGGTTTGGTTGAAAACACTTGCCATTGATTTTACACAATAACCAGGACTTGACTCAGAACCCAGCCCAACTTCGGACACAAAAAGAGAAAATCGGCGCTCCAGAGTCAGAACCCGGATCAACTTCGGACACAAAAAGCGATAATCGGCGCTCTAGAGTCAGAACCCAGCCCAACTTCGGACACAAAAAGAGAAAATCGGCGCTCCAGTGTCAGAACCCAGCCCAGCTTCAGACACAAAAAGAAGAAATCCGCACCCCAGAGTCCGAACCGCCACCTCCCTGCCAACCTCCGCCAACAAAACCAAAAAAACAGACCTCCTCCCAGAGGTCTGCCCGGTTATTTTTTCTGCCTGACAGGTATCGTTTCCCTGCGCAGCATTTTCAATAGCGATATGCACATGAAAATAAGGATAATGGTGAATGGAAGCGCCGATACCAGCGAGGCTGTCTGCAGGCCTTCGAGTCCGCTGCTTAACAGCAGGACCGCGGCAATGGCTCCCATTAGCAGGCCCCAGACAATCCGCGGGATTAGCGGAGGGTTCATGGTGCCGTTAGCGGTCATAACGCCCAGGATATACGTTGCCGAGTCAGCTGATGTAATTAAGAACGTCAAAATCAGCAGAATGGACAGCACCGAAACCAAAAAGCTGAAAGGCAAATGGTTATAGGTCTGGAACAGCGCTGAAGTCACATCATTGTTTACGGCCTCTGCAATCTGTGTGCCGCCGAATAAATCAAAGTGCAGGGCAGTGCCGCCAAATACGGCAATCCACACAAGTGCGATGAACGGAGGAACGATCAGGACCCCGACAACAAATTCGCGGATCGTTCTCCCCCTGGAAACACGGGCAATAAAGGCGCCGACAAAAGGGGACCAGGCAATGGCCCATGCCCAATAAAAAATGGTCCAGTCGCGGATCCATGTGCCTCCCTTATAGGGGGTCAAGCGTAGGCTCAGCTTAATAAAACTTGAGATATAGTCGCCGATTCCAAGTGTAAAAGTATTTAAAATAAACACAGTCGGGCCGGTAACCAGTACAAAAATCATCAAAGCCAATGCCAGTCCCAGATTGATGTTGCTCAAGTATTTGATTCCTTTATCAAGACCAGTCGAGGAGGACAGCAGAAACAAAGAAGTCATTACCGCAATAATCAGAATTTGCGTCATAGTGCTCTGCTCTATGCCAAATACTGCGTCAAGGCCGCCGTTAATCTGCAGAATGCCCAGTCCAAGCGAGGTAGCAACCCCCATGACTGTTGCAATAACAGCCAGGATATCAATGACCTTTTTCAGCAGGACAGGATCTTTTTTCTTGCTGAACAAAGGAGTTAAGGTGGTAGAGATCAGCCCGTTCTCTCTCCTTCTGAATTGGAAATACCCCATGGCCAGTCCCACGATCGTAAACACGGACCATTGGCTGACTCCCCAGTGGAAAAACGAGTAGCCCATCGCTTCGCGGGCCGCTTCTGCTGTTAAAGGATCCATGCCTTCCCTTGGCGGAGTGAAATAATGGCTCATCGGCTCGGCAATTCCCCAGAACACCAATCCAATCCCAAACCCTGCACTGAATAACATCCCAATCCATGTGAAAAATGGATAATCCGCTTTATCTTCATCATTCCCCAGCTTGAGGCGGCCATATTTGCTGATAGCCAGAAAGATACAGAATAAGACAAAAAACAAGACCGAAATTAAGTAAAACCAGCCAAATGCGTATGTAGTAAAATCGAAAGCTTTTGTTGCCGCACTGGCGAACAGATCTGGAGCCAGGGCCCCCAGTAATACTAAGAATGTTATTACTACGGCTGAAACCCAAAATACACTGTTTATACTGCCGGATTTATCATTCAATAAAATCCCCCCTAAATATGTGAATCACATTTGTATTTTGGCCTTCTTTTCTGTCTAATCATTCATTGGGATTTGTAAAATGCAGGTAAAATGGGATTAAATAGAAGAGGAAAAAAGCTGTCCAAAAACGGAGAAAGCAACAAATCTCTACCATACCTTACCCTTAACATGATGACATAAACCCGTATTGATGTAAAAAGGAGTGCTCATATGGACATCCAATTATTAACCGAGCTTTTTGAAGAAAACCGGGACACAGAAAAAGCGGTCCCCATGCAAAACTATATGAAAAACCACTTTCCCTTCCTGGGAATCAAGACACCTGAAAGAAGAGTCCTGTTAAAGGAATACTTCAATAAAACAGGCCTGTTAAAGCAGGAGTTTAATCCAGAATTTGTGAAGACCTTATGGGACATGGAGGAGCGTGAATACCAGGCTGCCGCCCTTGACTACATAGGGAAATTCACCAGGAAGCTGGACAAAAACCATCTGACATTAGTCGAAAAGCTGATTACAACAAAATCCTGGTGGGACACTGTTGATATGCTGGCCACCCATGCAGTTGGTGCCATTGCGGCCAAAAACCCGGAAGTCATCCCCGGAAGAATAGAGGAATGGGCGACCAGCGAAAACATGTGGCTCCGCAGAACGGCCATCCTATTCCAGCTGAAATACAAAACAAGCACAGACGAAGAGCTGCTATACCGCTACATCCTCCTGAACAATGACAGTAAAGAATTCTTCATCCAAAAAGCCATCGGCTGGGCTCTCAGGGAATACTCGAAAACCAATCCCGAGTCAGTAAAAAGGTTTATTGAATCAAACACACTTGCAAAATTGAGCATCAGGGAAGGGAGCAAGTATGTAGGCTGAGAAGAGCAATTATTTAAAATAACCCTAAGAACATGATAGAATGGCAAATAAGTTTTTCAGAAAAATACTACAGCCAGAAGGTGAATCTAATGATCAAATGCATTGCCAGTGATATGGACGGAACGCTTTTAACCGCCACACAGAAAATTACGCCTGAAAATTTAGAAGCCATTAAAGCCGCACAGGAAAAAGGAGTTGAAGTGGTCATCGCGACCGGGCGCTCCTACTTCGAAGCAAGCTTCGTCCTCGATGAAGCCGGCATTTCCTGCCCGATTATTTGCGCAAATGGGGCAGAAGTAAGAGCCCCAGACGGGAAAGTCGTGTCCTCCAGCCCGCTCGATAAGGACCTGGCAAAAAAGGCAGCCTATATCCTTGTGCAGAACAATGTTTATTTCGAGGTATACACCAACCAGGGTACATATACCATTGATGAAGACCGCGGCGTGTCCATTATTGTCGACATCTTTTTAAGCGGAAATCCTGAAGCGGATATTGATGAAGTGACCAAAGCGGCGGAAGAGCGTTTTACAAAGGGGCTTGTCCATAAAGTGAACAGCTATGATGAGCTTTTCAACAGTGACGAGCATCAAATTTACAAGCTGCTTGCCTTCTCTTTTGAACCGGATTTTCTTGTTTCTGCGAAAGAAGACCTGCTGAAGCTTGAAGGCATGGCCGTTAGTTCATCAGGGGATGAAAACCTGGAACTGACAAGTGTGAACGCCCAAAAGGGAATTGCCCTTGAAGCTTTTGTGAAAGAAAAAGGAATCTCACTTTTGGAAACCATGGCCATTGGCGATAATTATAATGATTTGTCCATGTTCAAACGCGCAGGAAGATCGGTTGCCATGGGAAATGCTGATGACATCATTAAAGCACAATGCGATGTGGTGACATCCGCAAATGAAGACAGCGGTGTTGCCAAGGCAATCTGGGAAGTCCTGAAATAGAATTTCAAGGGAGGCTGAAAGCTGGATGAAGAAGGTGTTAGGTTTAGGGCTGCTTGTGTTGGGTCTGCTGGCCGGGTGCTCAAGTGCAGGCGAGGATGATAGCAGGAAGCAAGTCGAGGATCAGGAGGCCAGTCTTCCTGCGGGTGCTGAGCCGGAAATACTGGCAGATGAACTCGATATTCCCTGGTCCATTGCCAAAGCAGGCGAAACCTTTTACATGACCGAAAGACAAGGAAGCATTGTGAAGGTCGAGGACGGCAAGAAAGAACGCCAGAAGGTAGAGCTTGCAAAAAAGCTTTCAACAGCTTCTGAAGCCGGCTTGCTCGGCTTTGTGCTGGCACCCGATTTTTCACAATCAAACGAAGCGTATGCCTATTACACCTATGAAAACATCTCAGGACAGTTTAACCGGATTGTCATTCTCCAGCATCAGGATGGAACCTGGAAAGAGGACAAGCTTTTGCTTGACAAAATTCCAAGCGGGCAGTACCATCATGGCGGCCGGCTTGAAATAGGCCCTGACGGAAAGCTTTATGCGACGGCAGGCGATGCTGCGACCGATCCTGAAATTGCCCAGGATGTGAATTCCCTCGGAGGAAAAATCCTTAGAATGAATCTGGACGGGAGCGTACCGGAGGATAATCCGTTCAGCGGCTCGTATGTCTATAGCTACGGTCACCGCAATCCGCAGGGGCTTGCCTGGGCGGAGGATGGGACTTTGTATGAAAGTGAACACGGACCATCTGCCAATGATGAAATTAATAGGATCCTTCCCGGGAAAAATTACGGATGGCCCGTCATAAAAGGGACCGAGAAGAAAGAAGGCATGGAATCGCCGCTGTTTACCTCCGGTGATGACGAAACCTGGGCTCCGTCCGGGATGGCCTATTATAAGGGCAAGCTTTACACCGCCGCCTTAAGAGGCAGTGCTGTTCTGGAGTTTGATCTGGAAACAAAGAATGTCAGGAAGATTGTGTCTAATTTAGGCAGAATCCGTGACGTCTTCATTGAAGGAGATGTGCTTTATTTTATCAGCAACAATACAGACGGACGCGGCAATCCGCTTGAGAAGGATGACAAGCTTTATAAAATTCAGCTTTCCGATATATAAAAAAGCCTGGCAGCAGTGCCAGGCTTCAGTTTGTAGACAAAAGGGGTTCGGAATAGTCTCATTCCGAACCCCTTTTTTGATTTTTTACTGGATTTGAATCA
>NZ_JBQCMZ010000043.1:0-4539 GCF_051964675.1 Cytobacillus sp. SAFR-174
TAGACATAATAAATACTCCCCCATAAGCAGCCAGATTTTTATTTTTTAATCTGTCTACCTAAAGGGGAGCATATCATAGTCTGGACGGGGTTATTTTAACTCCGTTCTAATAGAATAAAATATTTGCCTGTAATTTTATATAATTTATTGTTGTAATTTTAAGAATATTATTTATAATAAAGTTGAGAGGTGATTCAGGTGTCAGTTAAAAATATTAGTGAGGAAAAAGCACTTACTCCAAGAGGAATTGAAACGCGTGAAAAATTGTTAAGAGCAGCTGAAGAGGTGTTTGGGCAGAAAGGGTATTTTGAAACTTCCATCGTCAATATTTCACAGGAAGCTAAAGTGGCCCAGGGAACATTCTATAACTATTTTCCTTCAAAGAAAGATATCTATGATGAGCTGATTCGAACCTACAGCCGGGATTTGCGCATTGCAATTAAGGAAGGTATGGCAGGAAGCTCTTCATTTGAGGAGGCACAGCGAAATGGCTTCTTCGCTTTCTTCAGCTGGGTCAAAAATCATCCGAATTTATACAGCATTGTCCAGCAGGCTGTTGTGGTGGACCAGGAGCTATTCCGCTGGTATTACGGGAAGCTGGCAAACGGATTTTTAAAGAGTCTGTCTCAAGGGATCGAAGCGGGAGAGTTTAAGGACCTGGACCAGGAGACAGTTGCTTACTGCTTAATGTCGATTGGACAGTTCCTCGGCATGAGATGGGTGTATTGGGAAAAGAAAGAAGTTCCTGAAGAAGCATTTGATGCGGCGATGACACTTATCTTTCAGGGGTTAAAAAAGTAAAGAGGGGGAGTTCGATGAAAGGCATTGCCTATTGGATTCAGAAATGGGCATTTACACATCCAGATAGGACAGCAGTCATAACAGATAACGACAAGGTATCCTACAGGCAGCTGGATAAAATGATCGATTCAGCTGCTGTGAAAATTAATGAAAAGCTGCAGGGAAGAAAAGGAGAACGCATCGCCATTCTGTCGAACAACCGGATTGAATACATAGTCCTTCTATTTGCCATTGCAAAGGCAGAATGTGTGGCCGTCCCGCTCAATATTCGGCTAAGTGCAAAGGAACTGGTTTTCCAGCTCAACGACAGCGGCTCAAAGCTGATTTTTGCCGAAAAAGAGAATGCAGAGTTTGCGTCTTCTCTTGTTGAACAAAGCGAATTAGAATCTATGGAGTTTATGGAGGATTTATGCGAGGTTACCCAAACGAGCATTACTAATGAGAATCCAATTGACGAGGAAGCTCCATACATTATCTGCTACACCTCCGGGACCACCGGAAAACCGAAAGGGGCCGTACTGACACAGAGCAATATGTTCTGGAATGCCGTGAATAACAAGCTTGCGATTGATTTAACGTCAAAGGATCGCTGTATCGTGCTGCTTCCGCTGTTTCATATAGGGGGAATCGGGCTGTTTGCCTTTCCGTCCTTATTTTCAGGCGGAACCATTGTGATCCCAGGAAAGTTTGAGCCTGAAAAAGCGCTCGCGATGATTGAAAAACATAAGGTGTCCATTGTGATGGGAGTTCCGACCATTCATCAGGTACTGCTGACAAGCCCATCATTCAAAACGGCTGATTTAAGCACGGTCCGCTGGTTCTATAATGGAGGAGCCCCATGTCCGCGTGAATTAATAGATGCCTATTTTGATAGAGGATTCCTCTTTGGACAGGGCTTTGGAATGACGGAGACATCTCCTACTTTATTTATGCTCACAAAAGAAGACGCACCGCGGAAGAGAGGGTCCATCGGAAAGCCTGTGTTATTTTCTGAATATAAGCTGATCGATTCAAAGGGCAAAGCTGCTGCAAAAGGTGAAGTTGGCGAGCTTGCAGTGAGAGGGCCAAATATCATGAAGGAATATTGGAACCGGCCAGATGCTACTAAGGATGCACTGAAAGATGGATGGCTCCTGACGGGGGATTTAGCCAAATCAGATGAAGAAGGGTTCCTGTTCATTGTAGGCCGAAAGAAAGAAATGATTATTTCCGGCGGGGAAAATATCTATCCGCTGGAAGTGGAGCAAGTGATCAGTCAATTAAGAGATGTAGCCGAGGTTGCGGTGGTTGGAAATGCTAATCCACTTTGGGGTGAAGTGCCAGAAGCGTTCATTGTAAAAGTAAATGGAAGCGCTTTAACTGAAGATGATGTTGTTCAACACTGTCACGGGAATCTTGCAAAATATAAGATTCCAAAGAAGGTAACATTTTTAAACGAGCTCCCGAAAAATGCCACGGGAAAAATACAGAAAACACAACTTTTAGTAAGAAGGTGAAAAGGTGATCAGTTATAGTGTCGGCCAGCAGGCATCCTGCAGCAAAACCATTACAGAAACAGATTTTGTAATGTTTGCAGGAATTAGCGGAGATTTTAACCCGGTCCACATAGACGGGGAATACGCCAAAAAAACGAGATTTAAAAGTCGCATAGCACATGGTCTCTTAACATCCAGTCTATTATCCCAGCTATTGGGTGTGCATCTGCCCGGAAAAGGATCCATTTATGTTGAACAGACCATCCGGTTCAAGGCGCCCGTTTTTATAGGCGATACAATTACCGCACAAGGAACGGTTCAGGAGATTGACAGCAAAAGGCGAATACTGACTTTGCTGACCGAGTGCTTCAATCAGGATGGAACAAAAGTTTTGACAGGCACGGCCAAGATGATGGTGCCTGAGGATGGAGGGGTAATCTGATGGGAATTGGCATTAAAGCAACAGGAGTATTTTTCCCTCCTGGAATCGAAACGGCAGCCGATCTCGCAGTAAAGACAGGCATACCTGAAGAGGTGATTATCGAAAAGTTCGGTTTGGTACAGAAGCATGTTGCAGATGATAGCCTCCATGCCTCCGACTTGGCCATTGCTGCGGGAAGGCAGGCGATCGAAGGGATTGACCCGCTGTCCATCGATGTCGTGATTTATTTTGGCAGTCCTCATAAGGATTATTATGTCTGGTCCAGTGCTCCGAAAATCCAGCATGAATTAGGGGCGAAAAATGCCTATGCGTTTGAAATCATGAATGTCAGCTCCTGCTTTCCGATTGCTTTGAAGGTAGCAAAAGACATGATTGCTTCAGATCAATCAATCCAAAATATCCTGCTGGTTGGGGGATGCAAGGAATCACAAATTATCGATTATGCGAACCCGCGCTCGCGCTTCATGTTCAACTTTGCGGATGGCGGAACGGCTGCACTGATCACAAGGGATTCCTCGCATAGTGAAATACTCGAAAGTGCCATCCTGACAGACGGATCCTTCCATGATGATGTCCGAACGCCTGCTGGAGGGTCTAAGCATTATGCCAGCCGCGAAACAGTTGAAAAAAACCTTCATTATATTGATGTGAAGGATCCGCAATCCATGAAAGAAAGACTCGATCCTGTATCGATTGCAAATTTTGATCATGTAGTTCGCGAAGCACTCCATAGAAGCGGTTATTCTCCTCAAGATATGAAACTCCTATTGCCATTGCACACCAAACGTTCCATGTTCAAAGAACTCTTACAATCACTCGAACTTCCGGAAGAAAAAGCAATTTACTTAAATCACCATGGCCACATGTCTTCACTTGACCCATGCATTGGGCTGCATTTTTCCCAGGAACGGGGACTTTTGAATCCCGGGGATATTGCGGTTGCAGTCAGTGCGGGAACTGGGTATACGTGGGCTGCGACGGTTGTGCAGTGGAAATGAATTAGAAGGATTCATAGATAAGCAGCAAGATTTTACATGGCCTAAGAAAATGAAAATAGGGGGAATGGCTATGAAATTCAAGTTAAACGGCTTTAAATCACTATTAATGCTTGGAATTGCACTCACTCTTATCATTACTTCCGGATGTTCCGGAGACACAGCAAGTTCAGAAGAAGAAACGGTTAAAATTGGTGTTTTAGCTTCCTTAACCGGTCCTCTCGAGACGTACGGAAAGCAGACGGTTGCCGGATTTGAACTGGGGCTCGATTATGCAACCGAGGGATCCAAGGAAGTAGCGGGCAAAAAGGTCGAGTTCATTGTGGAAGATACGGAAACAAAACCTGATGTCGCCGTAAGAAAAGCAACCAAGCTTCTGGAAGAGGATGAAGTAGATTTCTTAGTGGGTTCATCAAGCAGTGGCGACACACTGGCCGTTTTGCCGCTTGCTGAAGAATACGAAAAGATCATGGTGGTGGAGCCTGCGGTTGCTGATAGCATAACCGGTCAGAACTGGAACAAGTATATATTCAGGACTGGAAGAAATTCATCTCAGGATGCCGTTGCCGGTGCAGCTGCAATCGCTGAAAAAGATGTGAAAATCGCGACCTTCGCACAGGATAATGCGTATGGACGGGAAGGAATCGCTGCTTTTAAAGAAGGAGCGGAGAAGCTTGGAGCCACTATTGTGAATGAACAGTTTGCAGACCCGAATTCCACTGATTTCACAGCGAATATTCAAAGCATCAAGTCAAGTCCTGGTTATTGTGTAAAATCAATGGCAAGTGTTTTCAACCAAACCCTTTTATTTTTTTAGCGAAGCTTC
>NZ_JBQCMZ010000044.1:0-2781 GCF_051964675.1 Cytobacillus sp. SAFR-174
CTGAATACATAGGGTATGGAAGGCAGACCCGGGGAACTGAAACATCTAAGTACCCGGAGGAAGAGAAAGCAAACGCGATTCCCTGAGTAGCGGCGAGCGAAACGGGATTAGCCCAAACCAGGAGGCTTGCCTCCTGGGGTTGTAGGACACTCTATACGGAGTTACAAAGGAACGAGGTAAATGAACAGGTCTGGAAAGGCCGGCCAGAGAAGGTAAAAGCCCTGTAGTTGAAACTTCGTTCCCTCCAGAGTGGATCCTGAGTACGGCGGGACACGAGAAATCCCGTCGGAAGCAGGGAGGACCATCTCCCAAGGCTAAATACTCCCTAGTGACCGATAGTGAACCAGTACCGTGAGGGAAAGGTGAAAAGCACCCCGGAAGGGGAGTGAAAGAGATCCTGAAACCGTGTGCCTACAAGTAGTTAGAGCCCGTTAATGGGTGATAGCGTGCCTTTTGTAGAATGAACCGGCGAGTTACGATTACATGCGAGGTTAAGTTGATAAGACGGAGCCGCAGCGAAAGCGAGTCTGAATAGGGCGAATGAGTATGTGGTCGTAGACCCGAAACCAGGTGATCTACCCATGTCCAGGGTGAAGTCCAGGTAACACTGGATGGAGGCCCGAACCCACGCACGTTGAAAAGTGCGGGGATGAGGTGTGGGTAGCGGAGAAATTCCAATCGAACTTGGAGATAGCTGGTTCTCTCCGAAATAGCTTTAGGGCTAGCCTCATGTAGTAAGAGTCTTGGAGGTAGAGCACTGTTTGGACTAGGGGCCCCCATCGGGTTACCGAATTCAGACAAACTCCGAATGCCAAAGACTTATCCATGGGAGTCAGACTGCGAGTGATAAGATCCGTAGTCAAGAGGGAAACAGCCCAGACCACCAGCTAAGGTCCCAAAGTATACGTTAAGTGGAAAAGGATGTGGAGTTGCTTAGACAACCAGGATGTTGGCTTAGAAGCAGCCACCATTTAAAGAGTGCGTAATAGCTCACTGGTCGAGTGACTCCGCGCCGAAAATGTACCGGGGCTAAACGTATCACCGAAGCTGTGGATTGACATCTTCCGATGTCAGTGGTAGGAGAGCGTTCTAAGGGCGTTGAAGCCAGACCGCAAGGACTGGTGGAGCGCTTAGAAGTGAGAATGCCGGTATGAGTAGCGAAAGATGGGTGAGAATCCCATCCACCGAATGCCTAAGGTTTCCTGAGGAAGGCTCGTCCGCTCAGGGTTAGTCGGGACCTAAGCCGAGGCTGAAAAGCGTAGGCGATGGACAACAGGTTGATATTCCTGTACCACCTCTTTACCGTTTGAGCAATGGGGGGACGCAGGAGGATAGGGTAAGCGCGCTGCTGGATTAGCGCGTCCAAGCAGTTAGGCCGGTAACGAGGCAAATCCCGTTACCACACAGGCTGAGCTGTGACGGCGAGGGAAATTTAGTACCGAAGTTCCTGATTCCACACTGCCAAGAAAAGCCTCTAGCGAGGGAAAAGGTGCCCGTACCGCAAACCGACACAGGTAGGCGAGGAGAGAATCCTAAGGTGAGCGAGAGAACTCTCGTTAAGGAACTCGGCAAAATGACCCCGTAACTTCGGGAGAAGGGGTGCTCATTAGGGTGAATAGCCCTGATGAGCCGCAGTGAATAGGCCCAGGCGACTGTTTAGCAAAAACACAGGTCTCTGCGAAGCCGCAAGGCGAAGTATAGGGGCTGACGCCTGCCCGGTGCTGGAAGGTTAAGAGGAGAGGTTAGCGCAAGCGAAGCTTTGAATCGAAGCCCCAGTAAACGGCGGCCGTAACTATAACGGTCCTAAGGTAGCGAAATTCCTTGTCGGGTAAGTTCCGACCCGCACGAAAGGCGTAACGATCTGGGCACTGTCTCAACGAGAGACTCGGTGAAATTATAGTACCTGTGAAGATGCAGGTTACCCGCGACAGGACGGAAAGACCCCGTGGAGCTTTACTGTAGCCTGATATTGAATTTTGGTACAGCTTGTACAGGATAGGTAGGAGCCTGAGAAGCCGGAGCGCCAGCTTCGGTGGAGGCGTCGGTGGGATACTACCCTGGCTGTATTGAAATTCTAACCCGCGCCCCTGATCGGGGCGGGAGACAGTGTCAGGTGGGCAGTTTGACTGGGGCGGTCGCCTCCTAAAAAGTAACGGAGGCGCCCAAAGGTTCCCTCAGAATGGTTGGAAATCATTCGCAGAGTGTAAAGGCACAAGGGAGCTTGACTGCGAGACCTACAAGTCGAGCAGGGACGAAAGTCGGGCTTAGTGATCCGGTGGTTCCGCATGGAAGGGCCATCGCTCAACGGATAAAAGCTACCCCGGGGATAACAGGCTTATCTCCCCCAAGAGTCCACATCGACGGGGAGGTTTGGCACCTCGATGTCGGCTCATCGCATCCTGGGGCTGTAGTCGGTCCCAAGGGTTGGGCTGTTCGCCCATTAAAGCGGTACGCGAGCTGGGTTCAGAACGTCGTGAGACAGTTCGGTCCCTATCCGTCGTGGGCGCAGGAAATTTGAGAGGAGCTGTCCTTAGTACGAGAGGACCGGGATGGACGCACCGCTGGTGTACCAGTTGTCTTGCCAAAGGCATCGCTGGGTAGCTATGTGCGGAAGGGATAAGTGCTGAAAGCATCTAAGCATGAAGCCCCCCTCGAGATGAGATTTCCCATAGCGTCAAGCTAGTAAGATCCCTGAAAGATGATCAGGTTGATAGGTCAGAGGTGGAAGCGTGGCGACATGTGGAGCTGACTGATACTAATCGATCGAGGACTTAACCAAGT
>NZ_JBQCMZ010000045.1:0-1866 GCF_051964675.1 Cytobacillus sp. SAFR-174
TTGTGTGCCAGGCATGTTCATTAACTTGGCGGTGAAAGTCCGCTATGGGCGTTGGGATATGCGAACCATTAGCTGAAGGCAAGGGTGTCCGTGGCGACGCGGAATCTGAAGGAAGCCCTAGGCAAATCCTTGGTCTGAGGTACACGAATCACATTTGAGGTTTCCACTCCTGGATGAGTTTGCAAAACAAAACAAAGTCCAAAATATCCCCGGATGGGATGGGAATAAATGTGGCAGATATATGAGGAGAAAGTGAATGAACTTACCCTGGGAGATCTCTTAACCCCCTTTATAGGAACCTATTTAGTGATAAATAGCTGAATTAAGAGAAGTCAGCAGAAGTCATAGTACCAACCTAACGGTTGGGAAGGACTGAACGAAAGGAGAGAACATGTTAGAGCCATTTACAAAGGGGCGATGAAACAGAAACCGAAGGGGTTTCAAGGGGAGTCTTGGACGGAATCCAGGAGATTCTTTTGAAATGTAGAGTTACCTTTGTACAAACTTGACGACATGGGACCAATATGGAATCTAATGATAATTTAATTCGAAGAATTATAAGCCCGGATAACCTAAACCTAGCTTTTGTGAAGGTGAAGAGGAATAAAGGGGCAGCGGGAGTCGATGCGAAAGATATAGAAGCGACCCGCCTTCACCTTAAAGAACAGGGTCAAGAAATTATAAGGCTTATACAGGACGGAAAGTACAAGCCCCAGCCAGTACGAAGAGTCGAAATTCCTAAACCAGACGGAGGGAAAAGAAAACTAGGAATTCCCACGGTAACGGACCGGGTAATCCAACAAGCCATGGTCCAAGTCTTAACACCCATTTTTGATAGGCTATTCAATCCGAACAGCTATGGTTTCAGACCGAACAAAAGTGCACATCAAGCTATTGAACAGGCAAGGACATACATCGAAGATGGATATCAATTCGTTGTGGACATTGATCTTGAGAAATTTTTCGATAAAGTGAACCATGATAAACTCATGTCCCTAATTTCAAGAACAATTGAGGACAAGCCGACCTTAAAGCTAATCCGACGATATTTACAAGCAGGTATTATGGAGAATGGGCTAGTTACAGTAAATAGAGAAGGAACTCCACAAGGAGGACCATTAAGCCCTCTTCTTAGTAACATTATGTTAAATGAACTTGATAAGGAACTTGAAAAGCGTGGACATAAATTTGTTCGCTATGCCGATGATTGCAACATATACGTCAAGAGCCATAAAGCGGGAGAACGGGTGAAACAAGGTATCACGGACTTTATTGAGAAGAAATTAAAACTGAAGGTGAATGAGGCGAAAAGTGCAGTGGGAAAGCCAGTGGCACGGATATTCTTAGGGGTGAGTTTTTACTCTTCGAGCAACAACACCCGAGTATACGTGCCGAAGAAATCGAAAAAGAGACTCGAGGAAAAGCTTAAAAAGTTAACAAACCGCAATTGGGGAATAGCCATGGAATACCGAATTCTTAAGATCAACCAATTAATCCAAGGGTGGGGAAACTACTTCAAAATAGCTGACATCAAGAAATATGCTGGAAAGATAGACGGGCATATCAGGAGAAGGCTACGTGCATGCCGTTGGAAAGAGTGGAAGAAAGTCAGGACCAAATTTAGGAACCTAACGAGATTGGGAATCAAGAAAAGTAAGGCGTGGCAATATGCAAACTCCCGTAAGGGATACTGGAGAAATTCCAAGAGTCCTGCCTTGGACCAAGCCATGAACAATAGATATTGGCTTCAACAAGGATTAAAACAATTAACAAACATTATTACATAAACTTTCGAACCGCCGTATACCGAACGGTACGTACGGTGGTGTGAGAGGTCGGGGGTTAATCACCCCCTCCTACTCGATT
>NZ_JBQCMZ010000046.1:0-1670 GCF_051964675.1 Cytobacillus sp. SAFR-174
TGAACTGCCCCCTGTCAAGTAGACAGTAGAAATAATAAAAATGATTTAAGCGGCTTTAGTTCTATATTCCATAGGGCTAAGGCCGTTTAATCTTTTTTGATATCTTTCATGATTATAAAAATGGATGTACTCATCCATCGCAGTAGTAAGTTCCTCAAATGTCTTATATTTATGTAAATAATACTTCTCACATTTCAGTGTCCCAAAAAAAGACTCCATTGGCCCATTATCAATACACCGACCCACTCGTGACATGCTATGTGTCATCTCCGCCGCATCTATTTTACGTTTGAACCCTTTAGAGGTGTATTGAAATCCACGGTCACTATGGATAAGAGGGTGTTCTCCATTCAATAGTGCTGTGGCTTGATCAAGTGTCTTGAATACAAGTTGGTTATTATTGGAGTGTCCTAGAACATAACTTATAATGGATCCGTCATAAAGATCACGAATCACACTTAAATAGGCCTTTTTTGATTGGCCATACTTAAGTTCTGTAACGTCCGTTACCCACTTTTCATTTGGTTTTTCGGCTGTAAATTCACGATTTAATATATTGTCTGCCACATGTTGAGGTGTAGAGCGTTTATATTGCTTCTTCTTGACACGAATGACAGAACGTAATCCAGCCACTTTCATCAACCGATCGATTCTTTTATGATTAAGTTTCTCCTCAAACTTTCTATTCATGTGAAGGGTCATCTGACGATAACCGAATATGCCGTCAACTTTTTCATGGAGAATTTTCATCTCTTTGATGATTTCTTTATTCAATATTTCTCTGGATGAAGGAGTACGATTTAGCCACTTATAGTATGCAGATCGTGCAATACCAGCAATTTCACAAAGTAAACTAATACTTAAACTTTCATTCAGGTGAAGCTCTTGAATAGCGACATACTTATCCTCAAATCGGATTTGGCTTATTTTCGCCTCCTTTCGATCTCCTCTAACTTTTTTAAAAATAAATTCTCTGCACGTAACCGTTCATTTTCTCTTTCTAATTTTTTCATTTGAAGGTTCATTTTCTCTTCTGGAGTCAAGCTAGTTTCTTCTTTCTTATTACCACGTTTATCTTTTAGCGCTTCATCTCCTCCATCTTCATACTTCTTAACCCATTGATAGACTTGTTGGTAAGAAACATTATTAGTATTAGCTGCTTCTTGATAATTTTTTCCGTTCCCCAAGCAATCAATTACAATTTGTATTCGTTCTTTCCAAGTCGTTTTTCTTCCTTTAGTCATAGAGCTCGCCCTTCCTGGTGACGTATCTTTTAAATCTCTATGACTATTATACTTCTTTATCCAACCTCTAAGGACAGAAGCATCTGATATTTCATACAATCTAGCAACCTCACGTATAGAATACTCCCCAGACAGACAATCTCTAATGGCAGCTAGCTTCAATTCCTTGGAATACTTTTTCCAAGTGGAAGACTCTTTTAGACCTTCAAAACCACACTTATCATACTTGTGTTTCCACTCCAAAATCGTTGAAGGGTGTACGTTATATTTTGACTCAAGTTTATATGTTGAATAATGCTCGTCTAATTCCTTTAATATCTCGTATTTTTCTTCTGCAGAGTAAGATCTTTTAGACATAATAAATACTCCCCCATAAGCAGCCAGATTTTTATTTTTTAATCTGTCTACCTAAAGGGGAGCATATCA
>NZ_JBQCMZ010000047.1:0-1464 GCF_051964675.1 Cytobacillus sp. SAFR-174
AGTCAAGTCCTGGTTATTGTGTAAAATCAATGGCAAGTGTTTTCAACCAAACCCTTTTATTTTTTTAGCGAAGCTTCCATGGATTTTTTTTTTCATCTCCGGGAAGGGATGTCAAATGGTTTTCAATTTGACATCCCTTTCCGGAGATGTAATCATCCATGATGGAAGTGAAGCTTAAAATACGACTACTTTAGCCTGCCACCCATTAAAGATTTCCTCTTTAAGTAATCTGACTCATGGTAATGCATCAGAATTGCGCCAACCAAACGGTACGCTGATTGAGAATTGGGGAAAATACGAATCACTCTTTCCCTCCTGCGAACCTCCTGATTAAGCCGTTCCAATGAGTTGGTACTTCGGATATGGATTCGGATATGTTCAGGAAAATTCATATACTGAATGGTATCTTCGAAACCATCATCCAAGATGGCAAGCGCATTTTCAAATCTCGCCTCATTACTAAATCGCTTCATCAATTCATCCTTGAACTGGCGTATGTCCTCAATCGTAACTGCTTCAAATATCCTCTTAATCATCATGCGGATTTCGGCTGTATCCTTTTTGGGTAATTTCCCAAGGATATTCCGTTTGAAATGGACATTGCATCTTTGCCAGGCCGTCCCGATAAATTCACGTTGAATGGCTTTCTGAAGCCCTTGGTGAGCATCCGAGATCAGTAGTTTTGGTGATTGGAGGCCGCGTGATTTAAGCTGTTGAAAAAAACGGCTCCAGCTTTCGTAACTTTCCGCATGGTCAACATTTAGGCCAAGTATTTCACGGGTGTTATTCTCTGCAATGGCTGTCGCAATATAAACAGCCTTGGATACGACACGATTGTGCTCACGGACCTTTATATACATGGCGTCGGCAAAAACATAAGGGTAGTAGCTTGTATTCAGGGGCCGACCGGCCCATTCATTCACAATGGGATCAAGCTTGTGTGTAAGAGATGAAACAAACGATTTGGACACATTCTTACCACAAAGCTGTTCTACAATGTTGGTCACTTTCCTCGTTGAAACGCCATTGACAACCATCTCCACCATTGAGAGGACCAGAGCCTGGTCACATCGTGAATACTTCTCAAAAACAGTAGTTGAGAACTCGCCATTACGTGTCCGTGGAACCTTTAGGGTTATATTTCCGATACTCATCAACAGTTCACGTTCATAATAACCGTTCCGGTAGTCACGGCGTTCAACAGCGCGTTCATAAGGGGCAGCCTTTAAATAGTCATCCCTTTCCTTTTCCATAAACTCATTTAGTACCAACACAACGGCTGATTTAATGACCATATCCAGATTGGAATTTACAATAGCTTCTTTTAAAACATCAACATTCAGGTTAAACTGTACTTGAGTCATTACTATTCCTCTTTTCACTAATTTTTCTGTGGTAGAAAACAGTGTTGCCAAGAGTGAATAAAATGACTCTTTCTTTTTACACAATTATATGGACTTAATC
>NZ_JBQCMZ010000048.1:0-1435 GCF_051964675.1 Cytobacillus sp. SAFR-174
TTGATTTTTTACTGGATTTGAATCATTTTCAGAGGATTATAGACCTCTCCGAGGTCATCTTCTAGGCCATTTCTGGACCTTGCCAAGTCCAGTTGGCCATTTTTTTCAAATTCATGGCAGCGAAAGTAAGCATCGCCTGCATGGACAATTTTTTAAGTCCCCTTAGGGTTGTCCAACGCATGCCATGCTTTTCTTTTGCATCTGCAAATACACGCTCAATTGTTTCTTTGCGCTTCTCATAGATCGGTTTGACGTCTTGATGGTGACGAAGGTGATCTGCCTCTTCCACATGTTCCTCCCACACATGACGCTGAATTAGTTTTTGGTGTGCTTGACTCTGTGTGCATTGAGACAAGAATGGGCATCCAGCACAAATTCGCGGATCTGATTTATATTGACGATACCCTTCCTTGGTAGTCGTAGTATATTTTAAAATCTCACCAGCCGGACAAATGTAACAGTCAAAATGCTCATCATAAACATACTCATGTTTCCGGAAGTAACCCTCTTTTGTGCGTGGTCGTGTGTAAGGTAAAGCAGGTGTAATATCGTTCTTCAATAAGTAGCTTGTAATGGCAGGTGTTTTATAAGCTGCGTCTGCCGCAACAGCTTCTGGTTTACTAACTTTCTCAATGACTTGTCCTACCAATGGCTCAAAAATATGACTATCATGCGTGTTACCTGGGGTTACAATTGTGCCTAGTACGAAGCCGTTGCGATCTGCTGCTGCGTGGAAAGAATAGGCGAACTGTTTTGTACGCTCATCTTTTACATAGTAGCCACTCTCTGGGTCTGTTGTACTTTCCTTAATTTCTTTGAATTCTTCCTTATCAAACTTGTCTGGTGGAAAAGGCTTTTTCCCATGATCCTCACGGTCTTGATTAATCTCTTCTTGAAGGCGTTCTTGATAGGCACGGGTTTCTTTTCGAACAACTTTCTTTTCAAATTTACGCTTATTTGCACTCGCCTTTACATGAGTAGAATCTACAAAAACATGTTCTGCACTAATTAAATTCTTTTCAGCTGCAGTTTTTAAGATTCGGTAAAATATCTGTTCAAAGAGATCGGTGTTTTTAAATCTGCGCTCATAGTTTTTACCGAAAGTTGAGAAGTGAGGAACTTTATCGTGGAAGCCATAGCCTAAAAACCATCGATAAGCCATATTCGTTTTCAATTCTTCAATGGTTTGACGCATGGAACGAATACCGAAGGTATATTGAATAAATGAAAGTTTAATTAAAATTACAGGGTCAATACTTGGGCGTCCTACTTCTGAATACATATCTTTTACCAAGTCATAGATGAATGAGAAGTCAATCGCAGCCTCAATTTTACGAACCAAATGGTCCGCTGGTACAAGTTCGTCTAGTGCAATCATTTCAATTTGATCCCGTTGAATTGGATTATGTTTGGAAAGCATTTTAATCACCTCAAG
>NZ_JBQCMZ010000049.1:0-1277 GCF_051964675.1 Cytobacillus sp. SAFR-174
TAAACTGGCACCTATTTCAAGGACAATATAAAAAAAGAGGTTAAGCAGCTAGAAGATGATTCCTATATTGAATGGGGGTCATCTTCTTTAAGTTCCACTGATAACGGTAATTGTTATAGTAGACCATATAATGTTTTATTTTTGACCGCAATTCCTTCAATGATGTGGCCGATTTATAATCAACATCATCTTTAAGATGGCCAAAGAATGATTCTTGTGGAGCGTTATCCCAACAGTTGCCTCTCCTTGACATGGACTGACCCAGACCGTTTTTCTTTAATAGCTTCTGATAACTCGGACTTGTGTAATGGCTTCCTTGGTCTGAGTGGATAAAGGCATCTTTATGGAGTTTAACTTTCTTGTTGTTCATTAATTTATGGATCGTTTTCGTGGCTATGTCCAATGTGATTCGGTCAGACACATGGTAAGCCAAAATTTCGTTGGTGGAAGCGTCTTTTACGGTCGACAAATAAGCCATGCACTTACCGTTATATGGTAAATAGGTAATGTCCGTAAGCAACACTTTTCCCGGTATCCCTTGCTTAAATTCCCTGTTTAGTTTATTGGAGACAACCTGATGCTCCATTGTAGCTTTCGCAATCTTTTTATAAGGGTTGGGTTTTCTGTGAGGACAAACGATTCCGTATTTTCTCATGATTCTCTGTATCTTTTTACGGCTAAAGACTATGTTAAATTCATTCTCCAATATCATTTTTATGGAGCGGGAACCTTTCTTATATCCGCGTTTGTTAAATGCCTTTAGGATGATTCCCTTTGCTTCAAGGTCAAGTTTCTCCCTTGCTTCCCGGACAGAGGAGGCTTTCAGGTAGCTGTAATATCCCGAACGGGATACATCAAGAAGACCACAAAAATACTTGGTCATCCCCTTAAAGCCATTTTGTTCAATAGTTTCCTGGATCAATTGGTATGCCTTATTCGGAGTTAGATTTTCGTTTGAGTTTAGCAGCCTCCTTTCTGTCGCTTCTAGCTTTTTTAACAAGTTCACCTGTCCTTCCAAAAGCTCAATTCTTGCTTTTTGCCGTTCAATTATTTCAGCTGCTGTAAGCTCGCGTTTCATAGGTCTTCCGGAACTCATTTTCCTTGAATCTTTAAGTCCAATTAGGCCATTCTTTTCATAGGCTTTTTTCCACCTGTGAGCTGACTGTTCAATTCGTTTAATGCCGATGATGTCCGCATTAAATCCATTCTCCTCAAAGATCTGACGAGGGAGTTTGCCGGTTTGGTATTCATCTATGAATCTACTTTTAAATTCATCT
>NZ_JBQCMZ010000051.1:0-895 GCF_051964675.1 Cytobacillus sp. SAFR-174
CGCGTTTGCTTTCTCTTCCTCCGGGTACTTAGATGTTTCAGTTCCCCGGGTCTGCCTTCCATACCCTATGTATTCAGATAAGGATCCTATCCCATTACGGATAGGGGGTTTCCCCATTCGGAAATCTCCGGATCAAAGCTTACTTACAGCTCCCCGAAGCATATCGGTGTTAGTACCGTCCTTCATC
This sequence comes from Cytobacillus sp. SAFR-174, assembly GCF_051964675.1. Lineage (NCBI taxonomy): Bacteria > Bacillati > Bacillota > Bacilli > Caryophanales > Bacillaceae > Cytobacillus > Cytobacillus sp. SAFR-174. The sequence continues at coordinate 188 of NZ_JBQCMZ010000051.1, forward strand.
GGCTCCTAGTGCCAAGGCATTCACCGTGCGCCCTTTCTAACTTAACCTACTTCGGCCAATGATAAGCGGCGAATCTCTGCGTCAGCTCCGTCACTGTGCTCCTCACGTACTCTCGTACGCTCCGGTGCTCGTTCGGTCGCTTCCTTGATCTTCTTGCTTCTCATTGCCCTCAGGTTTGTGCTCTTACTTCGTTTTAAAACAAAAATAAGAGAAAAAACTAAGATGGCGATTACTCGGTTATTGCTTCTTCATTAACATTATCTAGTTTTCAAAGAACGATATTTTTGAGAGATTGAACTCTCAAAACTGAACGAACAAAGAACGTCACGTCTCTTGTAAATATTCCTTAGAAAGGAGGTGATCCAGCCGCACCTTCCGATACGGCTACCTTGTTACGACTTCACCCCAATCATCTGTCCCACCTTAGGCGGCTGGCTCCAAAAGGTTACCCCACCGACTTCGGGTGTTACAAACTCTCGTGGTGTGACGGGCGGTGTGTACAAGGCCCGGGAACGTATTCACCGCGGCATGCTGATCCGCGATTACTAGCGATTCCGGCTTCATGCAGGCGAGTTGCAGCCTGCAATCCGAACTGAGAATGGTTTTATGGGATTCGCTTAACCTCGCGGTTTTGCAGCCCTTTGTACCATCCATTGTAGCACGTGTGTAGCCCAGGTCATAAGGGGCATGATGATTTGACGTCATCCC